>CAIMMO010000264.1 GCA_903842595.1 uncultured Alphaproteobacteria bacterium | reverse complement strand
GGCGTTGCTGACGCGTGATCGCGTGCGGTATGCGAGCTACTTTCCGTCGGTCAAGCTGATCGCGCCTTAGCTCCGCTACTCGCGCGTCCTGCAGCTATCGACGTTTCGCCAGAAGACACGAAAGATTTCGCTTCGTCGCTGGAGCGGAATGGCGAGAGGCGCCGGGAACCGCCAGACTTGTGCACATCGACCTGCGACTGACGGCCATTGCTGCGTCAAGTCTGCGAGCCGCTGTCTTTACCCCTGCAGCAATGATCCGACGTTTCAAGGCTCTTGCCCGGGGCCAGTCTCCTCAGCAGCAAGAAAGCCGCGACGACGTTCACAGCGGCGCCAACCGCAAAAGCTGAAACCCCCACCCAGAAGCTTTGCGGGCAGCCCGCACTTGTAATGCCGCATGCGCCGAACGCCATCCATAGACTGCCTGGAAACACGAACCCAATCGCATAAATCGAAGCGATCATTGTGATCGCGATCCGCAGCCAGCGCGGTTGGTGAGGAATCAACAGCCCAGCGGCGATAACAGCCAGCAAGACGTGCGGGACAATCCAGGTTGCCCCAGCGTAGAGAAAGACACCGGCCTCGATCCCGAGAAGCACTGCAACAGTGATTCTCGAGAGCAATGACAAAGTGCAATCCTTACGCCAGCGACGGCTCCAGCTTCTTGCATGCGTCCAGCAGGCCGTTCACGGCGGCGACCGATTTCTCGAACATCGCCTTCTCGTCGGCATTGAGGTCGAACTCGACGATGCGCTCGACGCCGCCCGCGCCGATCACGCACGGGACGCCGACATAAAGGTCGGAGACGCCGTACTGGCCGGTGAGGTTGGCGGCCACGGGCAGCACGCGCTTCTTGTCTTTCAGATACGACTTGGCCATCGCGACGGCCGATTCAGCCGGTGCGTAGAAGGCCGAACCCGTCTCGAGCAAGGCGACGATCTCGCCGCCGCCGCCACGCGTGCGCTTCACCATCGCATCGAGCTCTTCCTGCGTGAAGAAGCCCTGCTTGATGCAATCGGGCAGCGGCACGCCGCCGATCGAGGAGTGGCGCACCATCGGCACCATGTCGTCGCCATGACCGCCCAGCGTCCAGGCCTTCACGTCCTCGATCGAGATGCCGGTCTTTTCCGACAGGAAGTAGGCGAAGCGGGCTGAGTCCAGCACGCCGGCCATGCCGACAACGTGCGAGGTCGGAAGGCCCGAGAATTTCTGCAGCGCCCACACCATCGCATCGAGCGGGTTCGTGATGCAGATCACGAAGGCATTCGGGCAGTGCTCCCTGATCGCGGCGCCGACGGATTTCATCACGCCGAGATTGATGCCGATGAGATCGTCGCGGCTCATCCCCGGCTTGCGCGGCACGCCCGCGGTCACGATCACCACGTCTGATCCGGCGATGACCGAATACTCTTCCAGAGATCCGCCCGAAAGCTTGCCGTCCTTGCCATAGACTGCGGCGGCCTCGGCGATATCCAGCCCCTTGCCCTTCGCAATGCCGCCCTTCATGTCGACGAGGACGATGTCGCCAAGCTCTTCGCGCGAGCAGACATGGGCCAGCGTGCCGCCGATCATGCCGGCGCCGATAAGGGCGATCTTCTTGCGAGCCATGGATACGTCTCCTGATGCGGTTGCGGCGGGCGCAGGTTGCGGAACGGGCTCGGGGCCACGCCCCGGAATTCGACGCGGCGACGGTTAGCGCAACAGGAGCAGGGGAGCAATGCGGTCCATGGCAATGCCCTGTCTGCCTGCATGCAGCGTCTGGAATCCGGCGGCATCGAGTGTCCGCGAGGGCATAACAGGCCTGCACAACACAGGACGACCGCCATGTTCCAGGTCAGGCCACTCGAAGCCAACCAGTTTGCTCACCTGTTCGGGCTTTCCGATCACGAACTCCATCATCATGGCGTCGCGGCGCGCCGCGCGGGAGAAGCCGACCGCTTTCCGCGCCGCGTGAGCCTGCGCGATGCCTGCCCCGGCGAGCGGGCCCTGCTGCTCAATTTCGAACACCAGCCCGCCGATACGCCCTATCGCTCGCCCTGCGCCATCTTTGTGATCGAGGGCGCGGCCGAGGCGAGGCTCCCACCTGGGCAGTTGCCGCCCGTTTTCGTGGGCCGTCCGCTGGCCGTGCGCGGGTTCAGTGAATCCGGCATGCTGCTGGACGCCGGAATGGCGATGGGCGAGGCTGTATCGGGCGTGATCGGGAAACTGTTCGCCAACGCCGACACCGCTTGCCTGAACGTGCGCAACGCCATGCACGGCTGCTTTGCGGCGCGTGTCGACAGGATCTAGCCGCTATCCGGCAGCCTCGTAGAGTCCGAGGCCGACGACGCAGGTCTCCGTGTCGCAATCCACCAGCTCGACGATGACGTGCAACTCGTCTCCCGATTGTCCAGGAAGGATCATCAGGATGGGATTCGCATCGTCTTCGTCGTCGGCATCGACCAGTTCCTCATCCGCATCGTGTCCATAGAGGTCGATATCGAAGCAGTCGTCATCACATGCGCTGTAGACGAAATACGTCTTCTCCGGGTCGATGTCGAAAACGAACTCGGTGCTTGCATCAATCTCCAGCTCTTCAAGCTGGATGTCGCCGACCAGCGTCTCGTCAACATCGGCAAATCCATCGACCATCGCGCGGACATAATCGTTGATGGTGTCCTGCTGCGCCACCGCGAATGGTGCGGTAACTGCGGCGAGCGCAGCAGCGCAGGCCAACAGAGGCTTGTTCGTCTTCATGGCGTGTCCGTCCTTCGTTTGCGCGACGTTCCGCCAATCGATACGCAAGTCAATCCGCCCGCTGCAGGGTGCCGACTACTTGCCGGGCCCGGGCGCCTGTTCCCGCTCCGCCGCGAGATAATCGGCCGAGGCCATCTCGTGCAGGCGGCTGGCGGTGCGCTGGAATTCGAACGCGCCGTCGCCGGAGACATAGAGATCGTCGGGCGGTGCATCGGCCGACATCAGCAGCTTGGTCCTGGATTCGTAGAGCGCGTCGATCAGCGTCACGAAGCGCGCAGCCCAGGTGCGCTCATCCTTGCCCATGCGCGGCACGCGATCGATCAGCACGGTCGGATAGTGTCGCGCAAGCTTGAGGTAGTCGGCTGCGCCCAGCGGTTGCTTGCAGAGTTCATCGAAGCTGAAGCGCGCGACGCCCATTGCCTGGCGCGGCGCCTGCAGCTTTCTGCCGGACACGTCGAGCGTTTCAGGCGAGGCTGCTGCACCCGCCGTGAGGCGTGTGAACGCTGCATCCATCGCGGCGTCGGCTGCCCTGCCGAGCGGGGTATAGTAAACCGGCGCCGCTGTCAGGCGCTCAAGGCGATAGTCGCGCGCAGCTTTCAGCTCCAGCACATCTACCTCCTGCTCCAGCCGGCGGATGAAGGGCAGGAAGAGTTCGCGGTTGATGCCGTTGGCATAGAGGTCCGACGGCCTGCGGTTGGAGGTTGCGACGATGGTGACGCCACGCTCGAACAGGTGTTCGAACAGGCGGCTCAGGATCATGGCGTCTGCAATCTGGGTGACATGGAATTCGTCGAAGCACAGCACACGGGCCGTGTCCGCAATGCGCTTTGCGGCAGGCGCAATCGGATCGCCCGAGCCTGTCTTGCGCCAATCGAAGATGAAGGCGTGCGTCTCCAGCATGAAGTCATGGAAGTGAACCCGGCGTTTGTCCTTCACGGCCAGCGTCTCGAAGAACATGTCCATCAGCATCGACTTGCCGCGACCCACGGCGCCCCAGATGTAGAGCCCGCGCTGCGGCTTCGAGGAGCTGAACCATCGACGCGAGGCCGTCAGCGCCTGCGCCAGGGCATCGAGACGCCCGGCGGCCTCCGCCTGGGCGGGATCCGGCGCCAGCCGCCCGGCGGCGAGGCGTTCCTGATAGAGCTGCTTCACGCGCGTCATTCAGCTTGGCGCATAGCGGGTAAAGGGCGGAGAAGGAAAGTGGTTTCGCGTCGCGGCCGCAGCGCTACCGTTGCGACGCCTTTTTCGGGTCGGCGACCGGATCGCAGGCTGCGCCACAGCCCGAGGAAAGGCAGCCAGCGAGAGACTGGCGGAAAGCATGAAGCAGCGCATGCGAGGTCCCCGGATCACGGGGACGTTGGCTCCGGACCACGGCGGAAGTCTCGATGTCAGCTCGCGACCGAACGAGACGGCGCGCCCGGCATCAGGTTGTTGAGAAAATCGCGGAACAGCTCAGGCTGGCGCACGAACTCGGCCAGCGGCAGGTCTTCCTTGCCAATCGCGTTGGGCGCACAGTCGACGCCAGCGCGCACCAGGCTGCGCATGACCTCGTCGCGCTTCTCGCTGCCCGAGACGATGGCGACGCGGAAGCGCCCCATGCTGGCGATGCGTGTCACGGTCGCGTCTTCGTCAGCCGAGTCCGGGAGCATGAGGTCGATGACAACGAGGTCGAAGCGTTCGAGTCGCAGCTTGCTCTCTGCATCAAGCAGCGTGGTCGCGATGACGAGATCGATGCCATAGCGCCGGCGCGATGCTGCCGCCGCAGCAGCAGCCAGGAGTTCTCCCGCGCGAGCGTGATCCTCTACCCAAAGGACTTTCATTCTCGGTTCCCCCAAACCCGGGTGGTCAGCGAGGACCAGACCGGAGGTTTGCAGCGCGAACTCCAAGCATACGTTTCGCCATTACGAAATGTATGCAACATAGATTGCGGCGCGAACTGTTACGAATGATTAACGGCAAGGACAGATTCTCTCGCGACAAAGTCGGTGATTAAAAAGTGATCAACCCGGAAACGTCTGCCGCCGACTCTGGCCTTGCGGCCTTCATCGACCCGGAAACCCGCGATGGTCACATCGTCGACATTCTGATCGAGGAAAGATGCCCCACCTGGGTTAAACACTGGTCGTGGCCGGTTGTTCGCCCCGTGCTTTATCAGATGCTGGGCTACCGCAGGGCGCTGCGGTGGGCTGACGATATAAGGCAGCTGAATTCCGGTGCGGCCTGCTTTGCCTATCTCGACAGGGTGCTGGGCCTGAAAGTCACCAGCAGCGGCCTGGACAAGGTTCCCCGAGCGGGCCGTGCGATGATCGTCGCCAACCACCCGACCGGGCTTGCCGACGGGTCCATCGCCCTGGCTGCCCTGTCAGACATCCGGGCCGACATCGAGATCATGGCAAATGCCGACGCCTGCCGCATCAATCCGCGCTTTGCCGAGGTGATCATCCCGGTCGAGTGGGTGCAGGACAAACGCTCGATGCAGAAGACGCGCGAGACCCTGCGGCGCACCAGTGCAACATTCGCGACCGAGCGCGTGCTGATGATCTTTCCATCAGGCGCGCTGGCGCAGATGCGCGAGGGCAGGCTGACGGACGAGCCCTGGCACCAGACCGCCGTCAGTCTTGCCCGAAAGAGCAAGACGCCGGTGACGCCGCTGCACATCGCGAGCCGTAATTCGAAACTCTACTACACGTTCTGTGGCCTCAACCGCGAACTGCGCGACATCACGCTGTTCCACGAGCTGCTCAACAAGAAGGGCGCGCGGGCGCACCTCACATTCGGGCCGCAGATCCCGTGGGAGCATCTCGCCGGCGACCCGCAGGCAGTGACGGACAAGCTGCGCGACTATGTCGATAACCAGCTGCCGCGCGATCCAGAGCGACCGTTCGAGCCGCTCAAGGCGGCTTGACCTGTACTTTCCTGCGCGAGTCCCTTCCCGCGGCCGCCGCCTCTGCCTAGTCTGTGCAGGGTTGTGACGCTGGACGCTCGGACATCATGAAGAACTTCCTTCGCGTCTACGGCGCACCAATCGCCATTGTCGTGCTGGGCCTTGTCGTGGCCTTCATGTTCATGGCGCCTGCGCCGCCAAAGCGCATCGTCATCGCCGGCGGCGGGGCCGGCGGCGCATACGCGGCGACGGCGGATGCCTATGCGAAAACGCTGGGCGGCTTCGATGTCGCGGTGGAGGTCCTGGAGACCGCCGGTTCGGTCGACAACCTCGCGCGCGTGAAATCAGGACAGGCGGATGTCGGCATCGTCCAGACCGGGCTGGCCAGCGATCTGGGGCAGGACGGCGTCCGCTCGCTGGGCGCTGCCTTCTACGAGCCGCTGTGGGTCTTTCATCGCAGAGACATCCGCGTCGAGGGACTGCGGGATGTCGAAGGGCGTCGCGTTGCGATCGGACCGGAAGGGTCTGGCGTGCGGGTTCTGGCAACACTGCTGCTCACGGAAGCCGGCGCTGCGCCGGAGAGCTATACCGCCGTGCCCCTGGCCGGTCAGGCGGCGGCCGCCGCGCTGCAGGCGGGCGAGATCGACATTGCGATAGTGGTGTCGGGCCCGACTGCGCCCTGGCTCCCGGGGCTGGCCGGTGATCCAGACATAAACCTGCTCTCGATGCGAGAGGCGCATGCGCTTGCACGCCGGCATCCCTACCTCGACGAGGTGATGCTCTATCGCGGCGTGCTTGATCTCGAGGCGATACTGCCGCGCGAGGACGTTATGCTGATCGCGCCCGCCGCCCAGATCGTTGTGCGCGAGGATCTGCATCCCGCCATCCAGTCGCTGCTGATCGAGGCGGCGCTGGCGGCCCATGGCGGCGGCTCGCTATTGTCCGACCCCGGACATTTCCCCGCCTCGCAACTGTCGGATATCGCGATCTCGGACGAAGCGAGCCGGTACTACGAAAACGGCCCCAGCTTCCTGCGTCGCGTCTTCCCCTACAGTGTCGCCAATTTCCTTGAGCGCGCCTGGGTGCTGGCGATCCCGCTGGTGACGCTGATGATCCCGCTTATCCGCGCAGCGCCGCCGCTTTATCGCTGGCGCATCCGGCGCAAGATCTATGTCTGGTACAACGACCTGCGTGATCTCGAAGCCGCAGGCCGCGCCGCGACAAGCGCCGAAGACCGCATGGAAGTGCGCGCCAAGCTCGCCGACCTGCAGGAGGAGACTGGCAAGGTCGAGGTGCCTGTCAGTTACACCGACGATCTTTATCGCCTGCGCGCGCACATCCGCTTCGTCGCCGAACTGGTGGACAGGTCTTCGGCGCAGGAAAGGCATGCCCGGATCTAGCCCTGATCTAGCGCGGATCTAGCCCGGATCTAGCCCGGATCTAGAAGGAGCCCTGATGCGGCTGCGCTTCTTCTTCGATGCAGGCTCCGGCGTCTGCCTGTGGGCGCAGGACGCGGAAGCCAAAGCGCGCTTCGGCTATCCGGTGGAATCGCGCGACCTCGACATTCCGGAACACCTCCGCGCCGAAATAGAGCAGTTGGTCACTGACGATGACGATAGCTTCCCGTGGGATGATCCAGGGTCCGGCAGCATTGTCGAACCGGATCGCACCATGTTCGGTTATGAGGAGAACCCGCCCTTCGCGACGCGGGTAAGGGCGCTGCTTCCGAAACTGCGCGCGGAGCTTCCGGGCTTTGCGATCGAGAGCGAGTGGGAGGACTAGAGGGGCAGGTCCCAACCCCCTATAGCCATCCTGCCTCGCGGACGACCTTGAGGTTCGCGCGGCTGACCGGCGCCTCGACGCCGGACTTCAGCTTCAGCGTCACCTTGCCATCGCCCCTGCTGACGTCGGCCAGTCCCTGCCGCGCCACCCACCATGACCTGTGGGTCTGTAGGCCTTCGAGTGCAGCAAGCTCCCGGATCGCGTCAGCAAGGCGCATCAGGATCATGGTCTCGCCCGCGCTGGTGTGGACGCGAAGGTAATGGTCCTCGGCAGAGACGGCGTAGATCGCCCCGGCGCGAAACTTCGCCGGAAGCCGGTCGGCGAAGACAACCGGCACGGCCGAGGGCGTCGTGGGCGCCGCTGGGTTGCCGGACGGCGTGGCCGCAGCGGGCGATTTCTCGCCCAGCCGGTCAAGCGCCCATCCCCCCGTCGTCAGCAGGCCCGAGATCACCAGCACGTAGCCGAACTGCACCCACCACCAGCCGGGCTCCGCCAGTGTTCCAACCGACACGTATTCGATGGCCACGAGACCGATCGTGATCGGTATGGATATAACGCACGACACCGCCGCGATCTGGAGGGCGGGGTGCGAGCCTGCCATCCAGCGATCGAACACCAGCGGGTTGATCAGCATGGCAGCCGCCGACCCCAGCGCGATCAGGGCGGACCAGTAGACGATCCGTTCCGGGAAGGGGATCTCGCCCGACTGATAGACGCCCAGCCAGGCAAAGATGACCCCCAGCCCAATGGAGATCGCGCCGCCCCGCAGGACGGTGACCGCCCACGCCGGTATTCGGCCGGCGCGCGCGCGTGTCGAAGGGTTACCGGGCTCGGTCATTGGCGTTTCGCAGCTGCATTTCGCGCTTCGTGAACGGTCTAACCCGGCATTTCACGAAGCAAAACAGCTTATTCGCGCAATTGGTGTGGTGGACCGACCCGGTTCGTCGGAGGTTGCACGGGCCGGGACGAAACCCGGATGAAAACGCCGATCCGAAACCCCGAACCAACGGAGTTCCTCCCATGTCCACGACCCGCCTCCCGATTCTCTCCTCACTGCTGGCGGCAGCTGCCATCCTTCCGGCCGCCCTGCTGGCTGTGATTCTGGTCTATCCACAGTCAGCCGCCGCCGAGCCCGCCAAGGCCCAGCTCACCGTCACGATCACGAACATAAAAGAGCAAAAGGGCGCCCTCTCGCTCGGCATCTATGACGCGGCCGGGTACGACACCGACAAGGCCGTCAATGGCGGCTCGATCCCCGTCACCGGCGGGACGGTGACGGCCACCTTCGACCTCCCGCCTGGCCAGTACGGCATCAAGATGTTCCACGACGTCAATGGCGACGGGAAGATGAGCACGAACCCCTTCGGCATGCCGACCGAGCCCTTCGCCTTCTCGAACAACGCCCCTGCCCAGTTCGGCCCGGCCAAGTGGGACGCGGCGAAGTTCGCCGTGGCGGCCCCGGTGACCGCCCACACGATCAAGTTCAACTGATCCGGCCCGAAGGAGCGCAACCTTGACCCTCTCCCGCCGCCTCTTTCTCCATGCCGGCCTGATGACCGGCGCGACCCTCGCCGTCAGCCCTTCGGCCTTCGCCAATGGCGAGATGCCGCCATGGCATGTCGGCTACGCCACCGCCCCGGCAAAAGGCTTCGGCCCCGCGCCGATGCGCCTCGTCTCCGGCAAGGCGCCAGCAGGTCTCGCCGGCACGCTCTACCGGAACGGCCCCGCACACTTCCAGCATGGCGATGCCTACGCCACGCACTGGTTCGACGGCGACGGCATGGTCCAGCGCATCAGCATCGCCGACGGCAAGGCGGTCCACACCGGCCGCTATGTCGACACGCCCAAGCGCCGGCTTGAAATGGCGGCTGGAAAATTCCTCGCGCCCGGTTTCGGTACGGTCGGGGATCCCAGCTATCCGGTCTCATCCTCCAACGACGTGAACCCCGGCAATATCTCGGTGATGATGTCGGGCGGCGAATTGCTGGCGCTGTGGGAGGCAGGCACGCCGTACCGGCTCGATCCTGTGACGCTGGAGACGAAGGGCCTCAAGGAATTCAGGAGCGACCTGAAGGGCATGCCCTTCCTGGCGCACCCCAAGCGCGATCCCGATGGCCGCATCTGGAACCTCGCCCTCAACGGCAGGACGGCTGGAATCTACAACATCAACCCTGACGGCTCGGTCGCCAGCTTCGGCATGGTCGATATCGGCGTCGCGTCCTACATCCACGACTGGGCGATGACCGACCGCAAGCTGATCATTCTCGTCCAGCCCTGGATCCAGACGCGAACCAGGCCCCCCTTTATCGATGGCTTCGAGTGGAAGCCGGAAGAGGGGATGAAGTATCTCATCGTCGACAAGGACGACCTCACGAAAACCCGCTGGGCCCAGGGCCCTGCGCGTGCCTTCTACCACACCGGCGCTGCCTGGGAGGAAAGCGACGGCACGATCCGCCTCGACGCCGCCTTCTATCCCGAACCCGTGCTCGGCTCAGGCGGGGGCGCGCAGGAGATACGCGGAAAGCTGTCGGGCTATGACAGGCCATCGAAACTGACGATGGTCACCATCGCCAGGTCAGGCGATGCAAAGCTCACCGAAACGGACATCGCCGGCGATTTCCCGCAGGTCGATCCGCGCCGCCACGGCCTGTCCCGAAAACTCACCGCCATGGTCACCGGCTCGGTCAAGGACCAGCCCGGCGGCAGCGCCCTTGCTCTGCAGGACTGGTCTACCGGCAAGGCGCAGGTCTACGATTTCGGATCGCACTACATCGTCGAAGAGCACCTGTTCATTCCCAAGCCCGGCGGCTCATCGGAGAAAGACTCTTGGCTCATCGGCCCCGCCATCAACACGCGCGCCGGCCGCACCGAAGTCTGGGCCTTCGAGGCAGCCAGCATCGCGGACGGGCCGGTGGCCGTATGGCAGGCCGATTATGCCTGGCCGCTCGGTTTCCACGGGACGTGGTCGGGCGCCTGACAAGCCGCCCGACCCGGAAGCAGGGAGGCGACGCTCAGGCCGACTTCAGCAGATCCTCCCCCCGGGCGGCCTTCACCGCGTCGAGCAGGGCCTGTTCGTTTGCGGTGCGGCGGCCGTCGGCACGAATACGGGTAACAAGCCAGGCTGCTTCCGGCATGGTCAGGGCCTCGGCAAGCGTGGCTTCAACCTGGCGGCGTTCGACATGGTCATTCGATGCGCCAGTGAAGGTGACATCGCTGAGGAATTCGGAACGGCCGGCGCCGAGACCATGAAGCGCGCGCTGGAGGTACCGGCCGACGCCACCCGTCTCGCGCCTCTGCAGCCAGGACGCCCGGCGCACCATCTCGCTGCGCTCCAGCAAGGCCGACGGACCTGCTGCGAAGAGGTGATTCATCACCGCCGATACGAACAAGTCGCGCCAGCCTGCGACATGGGCAAAGCCTTCCGTTGAAGTGTCGAGGTCGAACAGCCACTCGGCTTCTTCGCGCGTCACAGCAACGTCCCCCGCGCCTGCGGCGGCGTAGAGCGCGCGCCGGATCATCGCAAGCTCGCTCTCGCCGATCTGCCCCGGAACGAGCGAGGTGTCGCGGCCTTCATAGCCCTTGCCGGCCAGAACCGCGCGCGAGACCCAGTCACGCGCCAGTTCGTGCAGGCGCGCCGGGCAGGACTCCGCGCGCTCCAGCAGCGTCAGCAACAGTTCCAGCTCGGTAAAACGCTCGACCACGCCGTCATGGCTGATCCTGCTTTCCAGCCAGGCGGCCCCCTCGTCAGTGACATGGCCGGGCAGGTCGTGAGCAAGCGTCAGATGATCGCAGATCGCTTCGACGAAGCAGGCGTTCCACGCCGGATCATCGCGGCCCACGCGGTCGTTGAGGTGGAACACGGCTTCGGCCTCGCCACGGGAAACAGCTCCATCCGGAAATATCGCGCGCCGCACATCGAGCGCCTCCTCCGCAGCAATCCGGCCATCGGCGGCCAGCTTGTCGATCAGTGCGAGCAGTGTGTTCGGAATCATCGCCTGGCCTCCCCACGAGAAACGCCAGACATGCCCCATCAAACTGAAGATTCACTTCAGGGCGTTGCGTGAGATTTCATGCTTTCGGTAACAAGAATTTAGACGCGCGTTGCAGCAAACCCCGCTAACGTCGCTGCGATAACAAGAATCGCCCGGCGATCTTCTCCATGACCGTCTACCGGAACGTCGCGTCTCTCATCCTCGCTGTGATGCTGCTTCAGGCCGCTTCCGGCGTGTTGAGCGTCACCACGCCGCTGGCGCTCGACTATATGGGCGCATCCGCGCTTGGTGTCGGCCTGGTGGCCGCATCCTTCTCCGCGGGGTTCATGGCTGGCGCTTGGTTCGCGCCCGATATCGTACGCCAGGTGGGACACATCCGCGCCTATTCGGCGGCCGCCGCCATCTACGCCGTCGGCATCCTGTCCATGGGCCTGTCGTTCGACGCGGTCGCGTGGGCGCTGTTCCGCCTTGCGCAGGGCGCAGCCTCCGCGGTGATGTTCACCGCCGCCGAAAGCTGGATCGCGGATTCAACGCCCCGCTCGAAACGCGGCGGCGTGATGGGCCTGTACCAGTTGATGCTCAAGCTGGCGATCTGCGGCGGTCCGTTGCTTATCCTCGACCACGCACCCGAGGACATTCGCCCGTTCATCTGGGCAGGCCTGCTGATGATCCTCGCGGTCATTCCGCTCTCCGCCACTCAGCGCGCGCAACCTGTCCTGCCCGACCGCGAAGCGCTCAGCCTCAACAGCATCCTGCGCATTCCGCCAGCAGCCCTGGTCGGCGCTCTGGTTGCGGGTCTGTGCAACACCGGCGTCACAGCGCAATTGCCGCTCTATGCGCAGGAGCTCCAGCCTGGCCAGGGGTCATCGTCCGCCGCCACGCTCTATATTGCTGCAATGCTCGGCGGCGTCGTCACGCAATGGCCTGCGGGGCTGATCTCCGACAGGGTCGACCGGCGACTGGTGGTCGCCTTCCTCGCCTTCCTGGCGCTCGTCGCCTGCGTCGCGCTTTATCTCACGGCAGGCCGGGTCTCGTTCTCGATCACCGTCCTGCTGGCGGCGCTATGGGGTGGGGGAGCGCTGTCCTTCTATTCGATCTCCGCCAGCCATGCGACCGACCGCACGGATGCCGGCCAGATCGCGCAGGTCATGTCCGGAATGCTCTTCATCTGGGCAGGCGGATCGGTGATCGGGCCCATTCTCACCGGCGCTGTCGCCGACACGCAGGCGGGCCAGTCGGGCGTGTTCCTCGCGGTCGCCTTGGGCTATTTCGGGCTGATGGCGGCCAATCTCGGGCGGCTGTTCATCCGCGATCGGCCGACGTCCTCGCAACGATCGTCCTTCAAGCCAGTCCAGGCCACAAGCGTCGTGCAGGGCGCAGTGGCGGACGAGGCTGAACGTGCCGCTCCGGGCAGCGATGGACCGCCGCCGGCGTCCGAGCCCAAACCGGTCTGAACAGGCCCATATTCGCGCCGATTGCCTACGTTGCGTCGCTGCGCCCCATGCGCTATCGCCACACGCCCGAGCAGGGCATGCCAGGCCCGTCTTTCAGGAACAGGTTTCATGAACATCCACGAGCACCAGGCGAAAGAAGTGCTGAAGTCATTCGGCGCTCCGGTCGCCCTCGGCGTCGCCATAACCTCGGTGGATCAGGCGCAAGCGGCGATCGACGCGCTTCCCGGTCCGCTCTGGGTGGTGAAGTCCCAGATTCACGCCGGCGGCCGCGGCAAGGGGAAATTCCTTGAAAAGGAAGCTGGTGAAAAAGGCGGCGTCCGTCTCGGCTTCTCCAAGGAGCAGGCGCTTGAGCATGTGAAGGCCATGCTCGGCAACACGCTTGTGACCGCCCAGACCGGCGCCGGCGGCAAGCAGGTCAACCGCATCTACATCGAGGACGGGGCCGACATCGAGAAGGAACTGTATCTCTCGCTGCTGGTCGATCGCGGCACCGGCAAGATCGCCTTCGTCGTCTCGACCGAAGGCGGCATGGACATCGAAGCCGTCGCTCACGACACGCCCGACCGCATCATGACCCTGCCGATCGAGCCCTCGACCGGCGTCACCGACACCGACGCCAGCAAGCTCTGCGATGCGCTGAAGCTCTCGGGTGAGGCTCGCACCGACATGATCGGCCTCTCGCGCATCCTCTACAAAGCCTTCGTCGAGAAGGACATGGCGATGCTGGAGATCAACCCGCTGATCGTCATGAAGAACGGCCGCGTGCGCGTGCTGGATGCCAAAGTGTCCTTCGACGGCAACGCGCTGTTCCGCCACCCCGACATCCAGGCGCTGCGCGACAAGACCGAGGAAGACGAAAAAGAGATCGAGGCCTCCGAGTGGGACCTCGCCTATATCGCGCTGGACGGCACGATCGGCTGCATGGTCAACGGCGCGGGCCTTGCCATGGCGACGATGGACATCATCAAGCTCTACGGCGAAGAGCCCGCCAACTTCTGCGACGTCGGCGGCGGCGCCGGCAAGGAGAAGGTCGCAGCCGCCTTCAAGATCATCATGAAGGATCCCAAGGTGAAGGGCATCCTCGTGAACATCTTCGGCGGCATCATGAAATGCGATGTCATCGCCGAAGGCGTGCTCGCCGCCGTGCGCGAGACCAACCTCTCCGTGCCGCTGGTCGTCCGCCTCGAAGGCACGAACGCCGAGCTCGGCAAGAAGATCATCAAGGATAGCGGCCTCAACGTCGTCCCCGCCAACGATCTCGACGACGCAGCTCAGAAGATCGTCGCCGCCGTCAAAGGCAAATAGTCCGTCACTTCCGTTTTCCCGCTTCCGACCGAACAAGGCCCAGCGATGTCCATCCTGATCGACAAGAACACCAAGGTCCTCACCCAGGGCATGACCGGCAAGACCGGCACGTTCCACACCGAGCAGGGCATTGCGTACGGCACGCAGATGGTCGGCGGCATCACGCCGGGCAAGGGCGGCACGAACTGGGAAGGCACACTGCCAGACGGCACAAAAGTCCAGCGCCCGCTTTTCAACACCGTCGCCGAAGCCAAAGAGAAGACCGGCGCCAACGCCACGGTCATCTACGTGCCGCCGAAATTCTGCGCCGCCGCGATCGAAGAAGCCATCGACGCCGAAATCCCCCTGATCGTGACAATCACCGAAGGCGTGCCCGTGCTCGACATGGTGCGCGTGAAGGACAAGCTCGCAAAATCGAAGTCGCGCCTGATCGGCCCCAACTGCCCCGGCCTGCTCACGCCGGGCCAGTGCAAGATTGGCATCATGCCGGGCTCGATCTTCTCCAAGGGCAATATCGGCGTGCTCTCGCGCTCCGGCACGCTTACCTATGAAGCCGTCTTCCAGACCACCGCGGAGGGCCTCGGCCAGACCACTGCCGTCGGAATCGGCGGCGACCCGGTCAAGGGCACGGACTTCATCGATGTGCTCGAGATGTTCCTCGCCGACGACGAAACCAAGGCGATCATCATGATCGGTGAGATCGGCGGATCGGGCGAGGAAGACGCCGCCCAGTTCCTCAAGGACGAGGCAAAGCGCGGCCGCAAGAAGCCGATGGTCGGCTTCATCGCCGGCCGCACCGCCCCCAAGGGCCGTACCATGGGCCACGCGGGCGCGATCGTGTCCGGCGGCAAGGGCGATGCGGAATCGAAGATCGCCGCCATGGAATCGGCTGGCATCGTCGTCTCGCCGAGCCCGGCGCGCCTCGGCACGACCATGACGGAAGTGCTCAAGCGCTAGGCTGCAGACTCATAATGCCTGAGCCAGAGGCGGATGGAAGCGAGCTTTGCCATGGCCAGATAGTTGAGAGGGTGTCGGTCGAAGCGCGTGCAGATGTGCCTGAATTGCTTTAGCTTGTTGAAGAAGCG
>CAIMMO010000263.1 GCA_903842595.1 uncultured Alphaproteobacteria bacterium | reverse complement strand
TGCCTATCGCTCAGGGTGGGAGGTCATAATCATGTCGATTTTCATGACAACTGAGGAACAAGTCGCCGTTCGCCCCGACGTGATGTCCCCGATCCGCGATTCCCTGATGCCCGAACTTCGTGTCGGCGCGGTTATCGCCGGAGGGTTCTTCCTCGGCTTCCTGGGATGGGCTTCGTTCATTCCGCTTGATGCAGCCGCAACCGCGGAAGGCGTGGTGGCTGTGGCCGGCAACCGCCAGGCGGTTCAGCACCGGGACGGTGGCATCGTCACCAAGCTCAACGTTCAGGAAGGCCAGACGGTCAAGGAGGGCGACCTCCTCCTGCAGATCTCGGCTTCCGAGTTTGTGGCCCAGGAGCGTGGTCTTGCCGGGGAGGCGGTCTCGCTCCAGGCGCAGCGCGCCCGGCTTCTTGCGGAACGTGCGGGCGCTGGGCGCCTGACCCGTCCGGCGGAGCTGATGAATCTCAGCGCCGAGGACGAAGTTCTAGCCGCCGAAGCGATGGCAAGCCAGCAGCTGCTGTTCGCGACGCGGCGCAGCTCACGCATCAACGAGCGCAATGTGCTCGAACAACGCATCCGCCAGCATGACGAGCAGATTTCGGGCATCGCTCACCAGCAGGTTTCCAACGAACTTCAGAAACAGCTGATGGGTGAAGAGCTTGAGGGCCTGCAGAAGCTCGTCCCGTCTGGCTATGTCTCTGTCAATCGCGTCCGCGCCATGGAGCGCGAAGTCGCCAATCTCGACGGGCGCGATGGCTCGCTGCGCTCTGATGCTGCCCGCCTGACCGAGGCAATCGGTGAAGCTCGCCTCGGTATCATCAGCATTGACCGCCGCACACAGGAAGAGATTGCGACCGAGCTGCGCGATGTGCAGGTGCGCCTTGACGAAGTGATGCCGCGTCTCAATGCGGCACGCCAGCAGATCGCCCGCGCAACCGTCCGTGCGCCTGCCACGGGCCAGGTCGTCGCGCTCAAGGTGTTCACTGAAGGTGGCGTCGTGATCGCTGGCGACACGCTGATGGAGATTGTCCCGAGCGATCGGAGCCTTGTCATCGAGGCGAAGGCTGCGCCGACAGACGCGGACGACCTCATGATCGGCATGACCACGCAGATCCGCTTCCCGGCTCTGCAGGAGAAGGACCTTCCGATCATCGAGGGTGAGATCTCCAAGGTCTCCGCCGACAGTTTTGAAGACCCGCGGACGGGCGCGCATTACTTCGAGATCGAGGTGATGGTCCCGCCCGGGTCGCTGGAGAAGCTGAAGGAGTTCCGCGCTGATGGCGGTATCCGCGCTGGCCTGCCGGCACAGGTGATCGTGCCCATGCGCAAGCGCACGGCGCTTGGCTATCTCCTGGAGCCGCTGTCCTCCACATTCTGGAAAGTCGGCAGGGAACACTAGTGCGGGCTTGCTCTTCAACGAGGATCGAAGGTCGTCGGCACGATTTCTGCATTGAAGAGCTCAAGCCCGCTTTGAAGACCCGCGGACGGGCACGCATTACTTCGAGATCGAAGTGATGGTACCGCCCGCGTCGCTGGAGAAGCGGAAGGAGTTCCGCGCTGATGGCGGTATCCGCGCTGGCCTGCCGGCACAGGTGATCGTGCGCAAGCGCACGGCGCTTGGCTATCTCCTGGAGCCGCTCTCCTCCACATTCTGGAAAGTCGGCAGGGAACACTAGTGCGGGCTTGCTCTTCAACGAGGATCGAAGGTCCAAGGCACGATTTCTGCATTGACGAGTTCA
>CAIMMO010000262.1 GCA_903842595.1 uncultured Alphaproteobacteria bacterium | reverse complement strand
GCGAGCGACGCTGCTTACGGTCTTTGACGCCTTGCGTGTCGAGCACGCCGCGAAGGATGTGGTAGCGGACGCCGGGCAAGTCTTTCACGCGGCCGCCGCGGATCAGGACAACCGAGTGTTCCTGAAGGTTGTGACCTTCGCCAGGGATGTAGCAGACCGCCTCGTACTGGGTGGTCAGGCGCACCTTGGCGACTTTCCGGAGAGCCGAGTTCGGTTTCTTCGGCGTGGTCGTGTAGACGCGCGTGCAGACGCCGCGGCGCTGCGGGCACGACTTCAGAGCCGGAACCTTGTTCCGCTTCGGCTTGTCGTGCCGCGGTTTGCGGATCAACTGCTGGATCGTAGGCATCTACCCTCGCTCGTCACACCAGTTCGCCGGGCTTTTCTCAGCCAAATCGGCGTGTCTTGCTGCAAAAACATTGGCCGCGACAAGCCATAAGGCTGCCCCGGCCGAACTCTATAGGAGGCTTTCGCTCTCTTAAAACACGTCGCCTTAACCGCGTTTGGACGTGAATCCACGGCCGGTCAGTCGATGTGAGGCGGGGCTATACTGGCCTGCCCTGCCGGGGTCAAGTGCGACCGGAGCCGGAATCTGCCGACCGGATGCCCTGGACGCTCCCGCCTGACACGCGAAAGCGGGCGCTAGCGTCCCGCCTCCTGCGCGATCGCTTCCAGATCGCGATCAAACGCCCTTGTTGCAAGCTCTACCGTGGCGGCGGAACGCAGGAAAAAGTCCTGTGGTATGGCTCCGAAATCATCGGTCGGCTTGTGGTAATCGGGATGATCCTCGACCCCGAAATACACCCAAGGGCGCTTCAGCTGATGAAACGCGCCGTGGTCGGACTGGGTGCTCCAATCCTGATCCTTGGGAAGTGGCGAATCATGGCCCTGCTTCAGGGTAACCTTTGCGTCGGCGGCAATGGCGTCGAGTCGGGGCTTCAGCCAGGTAAAGTGGTAGGCGCCGGCGGCATAGAGCTCGTTCTTGTCCGACCGGCTGATCATGTCGAAGTTGACGGCCAGGACTGTGCGGTCGAGGAGCGGTTTGAATGCCGGGTCGGCCACCATGGCCCGGGCGCCGCGTAGGCCGCCCTCTTCGCCATCAACAATGGCGAAGATCACGTCATGAAGTGGCGCGCGCGATTTCATCGAGGCCGCGATCTGCAGGAGCGCTGCGACGCCTGACGCGTTGTCGTCCGCTCCGTTGAAGACTTTACCATTCTGCACACCGACATGGTCGTAGTGCGCCATGACCAGAAGCGCCCGGTTGGATCTGCCCGTGCCAGGGATCATCGCCAACAGATTCACACCGGTCAGCGTGTCAGCCTGCCGGTTGAACTGGAACGGGTGCTCGAGGGACGCGCCAAGCGCGGGCGCTAGACCGATCTCGTTGAGCCGGCCCAGGATATAGGACCGCGCCCTGGAGCCGCCGGGGCTGCCGACCAGCCTGCCCTCCATGTTGTCCGCCGAGAGTATCCGGACATCTTCCAGCAATTGCTGCTCAGACGTCAGCGGCGCAGGCGTGGCGGCCATCTGAGAGGGCGAGATGACAGGCTGAGGCGCACAGGCGGCGAGCGCGGCGATGGCTAGCAGGAGGAAGGCTCGCATCGTGGCTCCGGAGTGAGGCTGGCTCGCAGTGTAGGGGCGGCGCGGCCGATGGGAAGCCGAACGGATGCGCCAAAAACGAAAGCGGCGGACTTTCGCCCGCCGCCTCGATCGTTCTGGTCTGGTCTGGCCTACTCTGCCGCGGGCAGAGCCGGGACAGGTTGCGCCATCTTGCGCTGTTCCTTGAGGCGGACGTCGCGATCGCCGGCGAGCTTGCGGTATTTTCGCAGCGCGCCGCCGGTGCCGGCCGGGATGAGACGGCCCACGATGACGTTCTCCTTGAGGCCTTCGAGCGGATCGACCTTGCCCTGGATAGCCGCTTCGGTGAGGACGCGGGTGGTTTCCTGGAAGGACGCTGCCGAGAAGAAGGAGCGGGTCTGCAGCGAGGCTTTCGTGATGCCCAGCAGGACGCGCATGCCCGTTGCGGGCTCGCGGCCGGCCTTGATAGCCGCAGCGTTGGCTTCCTCGAACTCCAGCGCATCGACCGCTTCGCCGGTGAGCATGGTGGTCGAGCCGCCGCCGGTGATTTCCACCTTCTGCAGCATCTGGCGGACGATGACTTCGATGTGCTTGTCGTCGATCGGCACACCCTGCAGGCGGTAGACCTTCTGGATCTCGTTCACGAGATAGTCGGCCAGCGCCTCGACGCCGAGGATGGTGAGAATGTCCTGCGGCGCGGGGTTGCCCTCGAGCAGGTATTCACCCTTCTTCAGCATGTCGCCTTCCTGGACCATCAAGTGCTTGGTCTTCGGAACGAGGTATTCCATCGGCTCTGCGCCCTCTTCCTCGGGCACGATGCGGACGCGACGCTTGTTCTTGTAGTCGCGGCCGAACTCCACCTTGCCGGTGATGTCGGCGATGATGGCGTGGTCCTTCGGACGACGCGCCTCGAACAGCTCGGCCACGCGCGGCAGACCGCCCGTGATGTCGCGGGTCGTCGCGCCGCCGGTCTGGACACGCGCAAGCGTGTCGCCCGGACGGACATCGTCGCCTTCGGCCACCGAGAGGATGGCGTCGATCGGCAGGTAGTAGCGCGCCTGAACGCCGCCCGGATGCTTGATCGCCTCGCCCTTGTCGTTGACCAGCACGATTGCCGGCTTGAG
>CAIMMO010000261.1 GCA_903842595.1 uncultured Alphaproteobacteria bacterium | reverse complement strand
CGCCGAATACAGCGCGGGCCAGCATAACAACCTGCTGATCGCGAAAGAGATCGCCGCGCGCCACGCGCGCCTCGCCTGGACGGGCGAATGGTGGACGGCCTCACCCTGCATCGCAGAGCCGCTGACCCTCTCACCCGGCGACGAGTATTTCGCGCGCGCGACCGTGTGCCGGATCATCGAACAGATGGGCGAGCAGGTCGCGGATCGGGTGGGGTGAGGAGCGTGCGGACGGGCGGTTGGGGGAGCCGGGCGTTGGAATGGGGAAGGTGGGGAGAGGCAGAGCGGAAGCGTCGGGCGTCACCGCCGGGGGCGGCCGGGCTCTTGCGCGTTCCGCGTCGAGCCGCAGCAGCGTCTCGACCCTTGCGGGCGGCGATCCCTGACGCGGGGTTTTGAGGGTGGGCAGCAGTCCTCGTTGCGTGTGCTTGCGTAGCGACTGGAAATTTGGGGGACAAATGGAATCGCTCTGGCGATCTGGCGTGCGGAGACAAAGCATGGCTCCTTCATGCGAATGAGGAATGTCATCGCTGACCTTCTTCTGCTGCACGTAGAGCGGGGACACCTTCGTCGATGAATGGCGCGATAACGATCGTGAACCAGGAAGATGCGCGTGCCGCGCTGGCCCGTGCATGGCCCACCATAAGCCGGGAGTGCGTCGAAGTGCTCGGCTCGGAACTGCACTATCAGGCGATGATCTACTTTGCGCTCAGGACTGCTGGCGCTGTGCCCGTGAACCAGCTCGGCATGAATGTGAAGCAATGGATACCTGACGTTCAGACCGACCTGTTCAAAGCATTCGATCAGGCAAAGCATGAGGCCTTTCGCGGCGGGTTCGAGCCAGTGCCCGATGTCGTGATCTTCTCGCCTGCAGTCCAGGGTGACTGGCGGCGGCGCCAACGAGAGAGGACATTGGGCAGCATGTTGCTGGCGATCGAGGTCAAGGCTTCCGAGCGAGCCGGTGCGCGATTGAGCCGAGCCGAGCTGGAGCGCGATGTCCTCAAGCTCGCGGCGCATCGCGGAGAGGTAAGGGCGCGCGGCCACGACTTTCATCCGGTGATGATGGTGATCGATTCCGCCCCGACAGCGAACGAGCGCGTGAGGGATGACGTACGGGAGTCAGTCGAGAGTCTGGCGCGAAGCATGGAAGTCGAGTGGCTGTATGCCGCCCCCGAGGCGCGGTGAGCATGGACCGGCCGGGGGGGGCCATGCAGATCGACACGACTTTTGATTTCAGCTCCGAAATCGCCCCGGGCCGGGATCGCGGGACCATGGCTGCGAGTCCAGTTGCTAGTCCGCTCCAGGCATCCATCCGGGACGCGGATAGGCCGAGAATTGGACTCCATGTGAAGGTGTTGGTGGCGAGGGAAACCAGTCCATTCCCGTCGGAAGCTGAGGTTTGCCGACAGCCCGCATGCGGAGAGTGCCTATGTCAGGCTCATGCTCACTGAACAGATAAGGCAGGTAGCCATACTCGCAGTGCGACAGCAGCGTCGCGAACCAACCTGCGTAGGCGAAGTCCAGCTGATAGGCAGCGCGCGCAAGCTCGGGAAACCGACGCAGAAAAATCAGCGCAAGCTCCTCCGCCGATAAGCCGGATACGTCGTCCCAGCCAAAGTACTTGTCGCCGTTGGCTCCCGTGTGCCTCGCCAGCAGCCTGTCCCTTTCGAGCACCTCAAGGTGAGTATGCTTGATCCCGTCACGGTCAGCGAACTGGGCGGGAAACAGTTCGATCCGGTAGGCTAGCGGGTATTCATACATGAAGGCGCGCAGGCCATGGAAACCCTTGCCATGGAGTACCGCGACCATCCGCAGCACACGCATGCAGCGCCTCGCATACTGGTCATCAATCGGACGCGACGACTGAGAGAACATCTCCGCAGGCGTCTGAAAATCAGTTCGAAGGCCTAAGGGCAACGCTGTTCTCCCATTGCATTTCCCCGGGGCTCAGATGCCCGGTGTGTTGAATGGCGGAATGCCTCGGCTCTACCGCCATTCGTCCTGGCCCGCTGAACCAGACAGCTCACCGCGCGGCGCAATTCACGAACTCGTGGAAGTCCAGGGGCATCCGGTATCCCAGTCCCAGCCGCATGCTATCCGCCGCGAAGCGACAAGGCCGCCGCAACCTTTCGCTCGATCCAGCCTGATAGCTCCTCGAAGAGCGGATCTCCAGACACGGCATGTGCCTTGGCGGCGATGCTCTGATACGACAATGGGGTGATCGCTGCATCTGCCTGGATGACGGGCAGACCCAGCTGGCCGATCTTCGCCTTCCTTGCTGTCGGGAAACCTGGTCCATCGGCAAAGGCGGCAACAACGCGTGTGGCCAGTTTGCGGGACTTTCCCAGACGATCGGCAAGCAACGTGTTTCTCATCCACTGAAATGCTTCCCCCGCAAATGGGCAGGGGCGGTGGTCCAACGCCGGATCCAGACCGAAGATGGTCGGGATATGGTCCCAGTAGCGGATGCCTTTCGCCGAAAGTGCGCAGCGCGCTGCAATTCCGTTCACGGCATTGGTCTGCATTTCGTAGGCGCCGTTGCACTGACGGACCCCACGATTTGCGCCAGACCTCAGAGGGCTCGGCTGCGAGCATCCACCGCCGGGCTCCGTGAACTTGCATTCGAACACGATCGCAGAAGCTGGTCCTGTCGCCATAACGTCAACCTGCGTTGGACGGGGCTCGCCAAGGAGATGATCGGGGTCCGTCCACTCGAATTCGATGGACCACGGCCCTGCACCGGGGATTACCAGATCTGAGGCGAGAGCTGCCATGACGGCATCTCGTGCTGCATGTGCTGCCACTGTCCCGAAGACATCGATCGCAAGAGCCTGCGAGGAGTGGGGTTGATGCGAATCGATCCGGTTGCTCCGGTCCCGGTGCCATGGGAACCGGGACCAGTCCGCGATTGCGCCATGAGCCCCCGGAAAGATGTTCTCCCGAACCGCGTCGATCTGGTCCTGCATTGCACTCCCCCTCCACGTGTCACCATAGACGCGGATCCCGCCGCCTCTCAATCGCGCTTCGCGGCGTATCGGATCAGGCCTCGCCCGGCGGGCAGCAAAGGCTTGAGGTTGAGCGTTCTAGGGTGCAATCCAGTGTACCAAATGAGTCACTGCGGGAGGGGGAATGAGTTCGCAGGTCACGCGCTTCCTGGATCAGCTGAATCTGCATGTCCCACGTTTCGCCACACTGGACGAGGCGATCAGCGCGACGCGCAAGGACGTCGAGGGCTTTATCGGGCCGCTCTCGGCGGCCAATGAGAGCGACTTCGCCGAAGCCTGCGCGATCAAGCGAAAGGAACTCGAAGCGGAGTTCGAGATCCTGCACAGCCACTCGCTGCTTCGCCGACATTCGCCGGAATGGTACAAGGGTACGAGTCCCGGCCACGTGCACTGGCCTGCGCTCCGCAGCTATCTCATCAACTCGAAAGGGTTCAGTGAGGAGAACGTCGAGTCAATCGATCGAAGCTCGAACGAGGTTGTCTCTCTTCTTGCAGATCCCGCAAGATCAGAATTCGGCTACCGCGGACTGGTGGTGGGCTACGTGCAGTCGGGCAAGACCGCGAACATGACGGCTGTCATCGCGAAGGCCGTAGATGCTGGCTACAACTTCATCGTCGTCCTCGCGGGCCTCACCAATGTACTCCGTCTCCAGACGCAGCGGCGTCTGGAGGCCGATCTCACCGCGCGCCACCGGCACAAATGGAATCTGCTGACGTCAGACGACGATGCTGGAGATTTCCGGTTGCAGGCCAATCGCCAGTTTCCGATCCCGTCGCACGATCACATCCAGATTGCGGTTCTCAAGAAGAATGTGGCGCCGCTTCGCCAGTTCCTGGTGACGCTCGAAAGGACATCGCCGCAGGCGAAGGACAGGATGCGCGTTCTGGTCATCGATGACGAGTGCGATCAGGCAAGCGTGAACTCTGCTGGCAAGGACTACGACGCCACTGCAATCAACGAAAAGATTCGCGTCCTTCTGGCCAGACTGAAGACCGTCACCTACGTGGGCTACACCGCGACGCCCTTCGCCAACGTGCTCATCAATCCATACCCGGACGGATCGGACCGCCCGGATGACCTCTATCCGCAGGACTTCATAACGTCACTTCCGAAGCCGGAAGGCTACTTCGGCACCGAGGAGCTTTTCGGTCGGCCGCCAGTCGATGCCGACAATCCGGCGCCCGAGGAAGAAGGTTACGACGTCATCAATTTCGTGCCGGACGAAGACATTTCCAGACTTCAGCCAGCTCGTGCGAAAGACACCGCAGCCTTCGAGCCATCGATCCCCGGCTCCCTCGAGGACGCGATGCTCTACTTTCTGGCCTGCTGTGCGGCGCGCCGCGTCCGCGGGCAGACCGGCAAGCACATGAGCATGCTGATCCACACGTCGGCGCGGGTGAAGATGCACGACCGGGTAGCCGAACGGATCAAGGCGTGGATCGACGAAAGTCGCGAAGACCTGAGCAGCGGGAATGGAAACCTTGCCGAGCGCATGAGCTGGCTGTGGGCAAACGAACAGGATCGGATGGCAGCAGGCCCGCTGGCACAGGACAGGATCAGCATGGAGCAGATTGTTGCCAATCTGCCGGCTGTTCTGGACGCGCTCGAGGTGCCAGTCGAGAATGGTTTCAGTGACGACAGGATCGACTACTCCGGCGCCCCCCGTACCTACATCGTGGTTGGCGGCACGGTTCTCGCGAGAGGCCTGACCATCGAAGGCCTCATGGTCAGCTACTTTCTCCGGACGTCAAACCAGTATGACACGCTGCTCCAGATGGGGCGCTGGTTCGGGTTCCGGCCCGGATACCAGGACCTGCCACGAATCTGGACCACGCCGGATCTCATGTCTGCGTTCCGCGGACTCGCTGGTGTGGAGAGCGAGATCCGTCAGGACATTGCCGAATATGCGGCCCGCAAGGTGACCCCGCTCGACTTCGCTGTACGCATCCGCCAGCTGCCGGGCATGGCCATCACGGCAGCCAGCAAGATGAAGGCTGCCCGGGTCTGTGACATCAGTTATTCCGGGAGACATGTGCAGACGATCCGGTTTGAGCACCGCGATGCAGCTGTTGTCGAGGCCAACTGGCGCGCAGCCGACGCGCTCATCACGCGGGCAACAGCAGAGAATGATGTCACCAAGCTGGGAGACCGGAGCATCTTCCGGTCGTCCCTCGATGCCGTGGTGCAGTTCCTGAGGGCTTACCGGTTCCACCCCGAGCATCGCGAGCTCGGAGAGGAGTTTCTCCTGAAATACATTCAGGGCCAGTCGACGCCACTCGCCGAGTGGAATGTAGGAATCATTCAGTCCGGAAAGGCGTCGCGATCGGAGCGATCGCTCGGGCCGGTCAGGCAACTTGGACTTGTCACCCGTGCACGGCTCGATACGCCGCCGGTAGACTCTGCGGACATCAAGGCCCTGATGTCCCTGAGTGATGTCCTTTACGATTGCCCGTCACGCCCGGAGGGAAGTGCCCAGACCTGGGAACAGCTCAAGGTGTATCGCAAGGGGCTGGTGGGGCATGTGCCCCTGCTGCTGCTCTATCCGGTGGACGCAAGGTCGGAGCCCCGCAACAAGGGCGCCAAAGGCGCCAGGATAGCTCTTGATGCCGTCAGTGACCTGATCGGCGTCGGGATTGTGTTCCCCGGTTCTTCGGAAGGCGGAGGGGCCTTTGTCAGCGTCAATCTGGACCCGATCTCGGTCGACGAGATCGACACCTATGAGCAGGCCCTCGGCGAGCGCGGGGCCCAGAATCCATGACCGCGCAGATGGTCGTCGAGAGCTGGAAGAAACTGCGTCACAGGCCGCGTGGCGCCGCCAGCGAAATTCCAACCATAGCAACGGGTGTGGAGAGCGGGTTCGGCCCCGTTCGCCTTGCCACTGGCGAGCGCGGGCAACCCCGTTTGCTGCTTCCGCTCAATCAAGGAGAGGCGTTTCCGCGCGGCTTCGACACGGTCGGGCTGGTTCTGCGTGACGTGACCCTCACGCTCGACGGGTCCCGCAGGCGGTTCATCGATCTGATCTGCGTGATGGAAGAACTCGACAGCGTATTCGCCGACGTCGCCGCAGAGATCCTCGAGCGGGTCGGGGGTGGCAAGAGCTGCGTGGCAGCCTGCACGTCGTCCATAGCAGATTTTGCAGCGCTTCTGAAGGCTGCGGGAGACGAGGCCGTCACGCCGGAGAAGGTGGTCGGGCTGGTGGGAGAGCTGACCTTCCTCCAGAGCCTCCTCGTGGCCTCACCGGCAGCCTGGGAGAACTGGCAGGGAGCAGATGCCGATCGACACGATTTTCGAAGTGGATCCATGTCGGTCGAAGTGAAGACATCCACGCGTGTTGGATCGCCCCATGTCACGATCAGCTCGCATGACCAGCTTTTCGAACCCGTTGGAGGACTGCTGTTCCTCAGGCACTACTGCATGGAAAAGGTCGCAGGCGGCGCCATCACCGTCGCAACCCTGGCCGCAGATATCATGACCCGGGTTTCCTCACCCCTGAAGTTTCGCGAGAAGCTCGCGGCGATGGGATGTGGCGACCCTGCTGCTGCGGAGTGGAACACGCTCCGTTTCGAACTCCAGGCAGTGTCGACCTACCGGGTCGTTGAAGGATTTCCACGCATCACCAGGGCGTCCTTTCCGGGCGGAGTACTACCCGTTGGCATCGACAAGGTACGCTACCGGCTCGATCTGTCTGCTGCGGCCGCCTTTGTGCTGGCCCCTGACGAGGAAGCCCAGTTCATCGGGATGTTTCTCGCATGCCAGTAGAGCCGCTGACACTCTGGTCGGAGCCATACGCGCGCTCCGGCAATCTGGCGGCTGATGGATTCAGGAAGCTGCTCGGAACGCCTGCGCTCGGGCTGCTGCAGACCGTCATTCGTGAAGCAGTCCAGAATTCCTGCGACGCCAGCAAGGCAGGTCTCGGTACGGAGATTCTGATACGCGTGAGAGCGTTGTCCCCGTCACAGCGCCTCGCTCTGCGTCGCAATATCTTTGATGAGCTTCCCGGCGCGCCCGACTCGCGTGAGCCGCTCGAGTCGTTTCTCGCGTCCGAAAATGCACGTGTCCTGGAAATCTGCGATTTCGGTACGACTGGACTTGGTGGACCAACGCGGGCGGACAGGGTGGTTCAGGGCGAACCAACCGACTTTGTGGATTTCCTCCGCAATGTCGGCTCGAGCAGAGACACGCGCCTTGGCGGCGGGACCTATGGGTACGGCAAGACATCTCTCTATCTGTCGAGCCGGTGTACGACGATCCTTGTCGACAGCCAGGCAAGTCGCAATGGCGCTGATACCCGAAGGCTCATGGCCTGCCATCTCGGCAAGGCGCATACCGCCACAACCGGGGCCGGAGAACGACGATACACAGGCCGGCACTGGTGGGGACAGAGGCTGGAGGATGACTTCGTTGACCCGGCTGAAGACGAGGCTGCGACGATCCTGGCTGATAAGCTGGGTCTTCCCGAACGAGGTCCCGGCAGGTGCGGCACATCAATCGTGATACTTGATCCGCACCTTGCGGATGAAGATCCCGCCCTCACGGCAGCAAGCATAAGCGAGTCCCTGCTCTGGTATTTCTGGCCGCGCATGATGGCCAGTACTCCGCCGGCCCGACGCATCCGTGCGAGCGTCGAACTCGACGGCGTTCCGCTGCCACTGCCGGCGCCCGAGGCGTTTCCGCCCCTTGATCTCTTTGCGCGTGCCATGGACGCGATCCGGGCGGGTGATCCAGCGGTCGAGACCATCGAGTCGCTCCGGCCGAAGAAGCTGCTGGGTCGCATCGGGCTCGTCCGGGGATTGTCGGGACGCCGCCTCAACCTCGTTCCGGCCTCTTCCAGTCTGATACCGCACCAGAGTGCGCACATCGCGGTCATGCGGCCAGTCGAGCTGGTGGTGCGCTACTATGAGGGGACACCGCTTCCGGATGGCGGTGCAGAATGGGCAGGAGTATTCGTCGCGGACAGTGATCGCGATGTCGAGAGCGCCTTCGCTGAAGCCGAGCCTCCCGCTCACGACGACTGGCAGCCTGCGCTGCTCGCTTCGGGAACCCGCAAGTCGTATGTCAACGTCGCAATCAACCGCCTGAAGGACTATGCCAGAAGCTATGCGCTTCCTTCGGCCCCCGTGCCGATCGGCGGCGACGGCGGGCCATCGCTCGCGAGGGCGTCGGAAGCCTTCGGACAGCTGCTCACATCCGTCGTCGACCGCCCCGCCCGACCTGGTCCGGGCGCAGGCGGACGCGCAGCGCGCCGACGCGACAGGATTGACGGTCCGGCATTCGATCATCTCGAAATGGGCTCCGAAGGTCCGGTCGCGGTTTTCACTGTGGCCTATGATCGCGACATCCGCGCCGAGCAGGATCTTGTCGCGACAGCCTCCATCATGGTCGACGGTGCGCCCCTCGGTGATGATGATGCACCTGCTGACGCGTCGCCCCGGGTGCTCGACTGGGTTGGAGCAGACGGTTCGATCGTAGCCGTCGGAAGGCGTCTGCCCCTTCGCGACGCGTCCGGCAAGCTGATGGTCCGCGTGGCGCTTTCGGGCGAGTGTGTTGTCGGACTTGATGTGTCGTTCGCAGAAGCAGGAACGTCCCGATGAGCCGGGTCGCCTTTCCATTCGCGACCCTCCGGGGAGATGCGGTTCATGTAACGCCATGGCAGGTCCGTTCAGGCGGCTATCCGGTTGCAAACGCCCGATCCGTTGATGCCTGGGACTATGGGGTCGAGCTTCAACTGCGCCGGGACCTTCGCGTGAACTGGGACGTTGTCCAGGCTCAGCTTGGCACTGTCTCGCGCGATGCAGAGTTCGACGTCGTGGTCACGACCGGAACCGGGACAGGCTCCTATCCGCGCGTGCGCACCGTTCTATGGACCGGGCGACTCACTGACGGAGCTGGCCCGGTCGAGATATCGTTGACCCTTCCGGGCAACGGATTGTCGAGCCGACTCCATGTGGAGACCGCCGTGATCCTTGCGAGGCCTGCGCAGAAGCGGAGCGACCTGTCGCCTGGAACACTGGGAGCTCGTCTCTGGCGCAATGTCGAAGATCTTGCCCTGGAGGGGGACGCTTCGCGTTTTCCGATGGAGGCTGTCAGCTTCCGCAATCAGTTCCCCGGAGCGGGCAGGGATGAGGCTCTCTGGCTCCTGCACTGGCACCCATCAGCCATTCAGTCGGACTTCATGGGCGCTGTCAGGCTTTATCTCAACTCCGACCAGACGGAGTTTCTCGAGAGGTTCCGCACCGGTGATACCCTGGTGATGCGCATGGTCCTCGGAGGCGTCATGGCGGAAATGGCTTCGACCATTCTCGCAATGGACGATGGAGTCGATGCCATCCGCGACGCGGATCCCACAAGCGTCGCCGGGCGCGTCGGGGCCTGGCTGGGCCTCGCGTTTCCCGGGGTCGGTCTGGCGACCGTACGTGAAAAGCTGAGAAGCAGGCCGGGCGAGTTTCATGCAGCGCTTCAGGCCGCCTCTCGGACGGAGTCCTGAGTCATGGCGTCCTTGCTTCTTCCGCGTGCATCGAAACTTGTGGTCGACAGCATCGTCGATCGGCTGCAGCGCGAGAAATCGCCGAAATCCATGGACGAGGTCGTGCGTGACGCAAGGAACCAGCGGACATTCGCAGCCACGGGCGGTCGTAAGGTAACCGAGGGTGAGCTCGAGCAGCTGAAAGCAACCATACACTCCGTTCATGGCGAGCTGGCTTCTGGTTCAGCCGGACCCGCAGCGGTCAGGGCAGAGTTCGATGCGCGCTGCGCTGCTGTCCTTGCCTCTTCTCCTCTGCTCGGTGGCGGCGAGGCCTTGCGCGATGATGTGTGGAGCTACCTCACAGCGGTGCTTCTGTGGGACATGGCCTTGTGGCGCTTTCAGAACGCAGCTCCGGAAAGATTTCACGGCGGTATCCGCAATGCCTTTCAGCGCCTGTGGCAGCGGGGCCGGATCTTTGACCGCGGCGTGGATCATCCTGACCGCTGGCAGCTTGTGCGTTCCCTGACCGAGGATGCCTTCGTGCAGATCCTCGAACGACCCAGTCTTGCTTCGAGCCCGCGTCTGTCAAAGGCCATCGCGGAAGGCTGGCTCAGGCATTCCGTCTCGTCCGGCCGGTCGCAGATGGAAAACACGATGCGCCGGGCGATCCGCAGTCTCCGGATATCAAATCAGGTGATAATGCTGGATCACCTTCCCGACCTTGAACTGGATCTCCGGATCGGCCGGGCGTTCGAGCAGGCAGCCGCCAACGGACGCTGAAGCGGCGACAGCATCCGGTCGTGCATCGCGGAAACAGGCGGGGCACTGAAACATGAGACGTGTCGTGTCGAGACCGCAGCGTCCAGTGGTGTGGCGGCAGGATCAATCTGGGAGACCATAGGTGTTTGCCTTTGCGGCCCAGCTGGCGTGGGCGGGGCCTGCGGTCAGAAAGCTGCCGTGGCTGACAGGCCCGCCTTCACCCGCTTGCCGCCGCGTCCCTTTGCCGGAGCAGCTGTCTCCAGAGCAGACGCAAGTACCAGTGCTATCTGGTGCGCCAGCAGAGGCGGGACAGCATTGCCCACCTGCACATATTGCTGCGTCCGGTTGCCGAGAAACAGATAGTTGTCCGGAAACGTCTGGAGGCGCGCCGCTTCCCGGACCGTCAGACTCCGGCACTGCAGAGGATCGGGGTGAATGAAGTAGTGACCGTCCTTCGAGATGTGACTGGTGACAGTTGTTGATGGCGCTCCGGAATGCTGCGCCCGGAAGCGGTCAGCAAACTTGCCCGATCGCCAGTTCGCGTGATCCGGCGCGAGTTGCTCGGGAAACTCGTCCGCTTTAGGCGAGCGTCCCCTGAGCGACGCGAAGAGCGCGCAATAGAAGTACCGTCCGAGGTCTGTGGCCATGTGGCCCCGGGATTCGTGATTGAGCGTCACCTTCAGTCGCGGATCCGTCAGCCATTTCGAGAGCGCTGCAGGACAGTCCTTCGCGATGCCGGCACGACTGGTGCTGTCGCGCTCCAGGTCGCCCGGGCTTGCCCTGAATTCAGCCAGCGCCTTGCGCGCAGTGACAGCAAGATCCGACTTCGAACCATTCTGCTTCGACAGCGCATCAGCCACGCCTTTCATCGCTGCACTCACCGTCCGGCGCCATGCAGCGCTATCATCCTCGCCGTCGCTGAGGCCGCTGCGAAGCGCGGGCATGCCCTCGAGCACATGTCGCGTCAGGGCCTGCGACCTGGAATCCACCACGTGAAGCTGGCCGAGCTTCGGCTGCCGACCAGCCACATCGCGACGCAGACCGACTATGATCACGCGATGACGCGCCTGTGGAATCCCGTGCAGCTCTGACCGCACGACGAAGTCCTTCGGGCGCACGTGATCATCAAGGTCAAGCTGATCGCTGCCGGACGGCGCCACCGGAACAAGGACATAGTTGTCCTTGCCACCACAGTTCCTGAGATCCGCGAGGATCCGCTCGAAGACGAGTTGGCCCTCGACCGACGAAGACAGAATGCCTTTCACATTCTCCATGACGAAGGCTGCGGGCTGCAGCCTGCGCAGGACCGAAATGTACTCGCGATAGAGAAAATGCCTGCCATCCTCCTCCGCGCGGTAGTCCTCGATGCCCCTGTTACGCGCGCGCCCGACCAGCGAGTAGGCCTGACAGGGTGGCCCCCCGATCAGTATCGTGTCGTCACCCGCAGCCTTGCGGATTGCGGCGATACGCGAGGCAATGACGGCGTTTGCGGCAGGGACGCCCAGCTCCAGCCGGAGCGCTTCTTCTTCAGCCGCCTCCCATTCGTCAGGATAGAGCTCGGACCATTCGGGCAGTGACCGGTTGGCGTTGAGCGCCTCATGGTACTCGGGCGGAAACCCGCCCTCGAACTGTCTCAGGAACGCCCTCAGGCGAAGCGTGCTGTGCGCCGAGGCCTCCTTCTCGACCGAAAGGGCGATCCGGAACGGACGCGATCCATCGGCTCGACTGCAGGCCGAGAAGCCTTCGGCGAGCCCGCCGGGGCCCGCAAAGAGATCAACGACCTGGAAAGTGCGTGACATGCGTGACCGGTTTCGTTCAGCTTGGAGGCCGACTCTAGTCCTTTGCTTGCGATCTGCCAGGAGAGACTTTGGCTGACGTTGTGGATAGCGCGACGCGGTCCCGCATGATGGCAGGGATCAGGGGAGCCAATACGCAGCCGGAGGTCCGGCTCAGGAAGTCGCTGCATCGCCTGGGACTCAGATTCCGTCTCCACCGGGCAGGGCTGCCGGGCAGGCCTGACATCGTCTTCCCCGGACGGATGGCCGTTGTCCTGGTTCATGGATGCTTCTGGCATCGTCACAAAGGCTGCCGCTTCGCAACCGTCCCCGCAACGCGCCCGGATTTCTGGGAAACGAAGTTCAGGGCCAATGTGGAGCGCGATGCCAGAAACGTCGCGGCGCTCCGCAAGCTTGGCTGGCGCGTCAGGATTGTCTGGGAGTGCGATATCCGGAAGGACGTCGATCGGGCCGCGATCAGTATCAGTCGCTGGCTTGCATAGGGGTGGCGCGAGGCGCGAGGAGAGGTGAGCCTGTGGTCAGACTACCGTACCCAGAGTCGCGCACCGGGCAGGGTACCGGGTGCTGACGATTGAGTGGGGCTGAGCTGGATGCAGATCGATACGACCTTCGACTTCCGCACCGAGATCGGCCCGGGCCGTGATCCGGACGCGTGTAGCCCGACCCTTCGGCGCTATCACAAGCTCCTCTGGAGCAAGCCGCTTCCTGACGGCCGGGACTTCACCCTGAGCGATGCCAGATGGGCGCAGTACCTCCATCACAGGTCTGACCTCGGCGAGTTCCGCATGACCAGCGACACCATCGCTGCGACCTATACGCTGAGACAGAACCCGGCTGTCCGGAGAATTCTTGCGTCCTTACCGGAAGAGGATCACGCAGCCTTCCGGGCAAAGGCGTACACGATCGCTGGCTTCCTCATCTTTCCGGCCAACACGCCAGGAAGGACGGGGCGGACCATCAACCAGGATCGCGGCTGCGACCCACGTATAAGCGATCGCATCGACCTCACGCTGGAATGCATTCGCCGGCACTATCTCGCACAGCCAAGTCCGCTCGCGTCGACACTCGCACGCTATGCTGACTTCTTCGCACTGTTTGGCGGCTTCTCCGACTATGTGGACTTCTTCCTGCTGAACGATCTGGTCAGTCAGGACGCCTCGGCGGTGCACTTCTTCCTGCCGCTGAATTTCGCTGCCAGCGGCCTCCCAGCAAATGCCGACGCGTATCGGGCGTATCGCGAGCGGATGCTGGCGTTTCTCGATGCGCGCAGCCGGAGGATCGAGGCTTTTGCCAAGGCAGCCGAGTCGAACGGGCAATGAGTGTGAGCGATGATCAGCAATACACATACCCTTTGTGCTCGCTGAGTACGAACTCGCTCAAGACGAGGTTCGAGCGGCCCATGTCTCGACGAGGAACGTCGCCATCGTGCCGGCGAGGTTCACGGCCAGGGCCGCATGTCGTGGTGCCGGCTTGATTGGCCTGGCACCTTGCCCGTGTGCATCACCGATCTTGTTGCGGAGGTTGCCCAGCCGGTTCACGACCTGTTGGCAACTGCCGAGGATTGCCTTGAACGTGTCTTCGGTGTGCTGGCTCGGCGCCAGGTTCAGGCTCTCGGCGGTGAGCTGATAGAGCTTGGGCAGGTCGGCATCGTCAGGGTAAGTAAGGCTCTGCCTTTCCAGGATGCCCTTGCACACGGTTTCCAGCAGCGACCGTGCTGCTGTGACGGCACCATCCGGATCGGTGTGGCGGCGAGCCAGCGCCTTTTGCCAGGCGGCGTGCGCGCCTTCGGTGTCGAACGACGACAGGGCTTCACCAACACTCTGGTCGGGAGGAGCGCGGTGGCGGCCTTCCAAGTGGTCTAGCAGCGAACGAAAGCCCTCCCAGATGTGCGAGCGCCGTTCCTTGTAGGTCCCCGAATGCTGTCCGATGTAGCCCCAGAACTGACTGAGATCGCGAGAGGTCCTGACAAACGGAGGCAGCAACGCCTGCAGACCGATATCGCTCATGAACTCATTGCGTAGAAATCGAAACGCTGCGTCGTCGGCGTCGCCGCCAGTGGCGCGCGCAATCATGATCTGCTGAAGTAGGGTCGCTCGCTCGGACAAGCTTTCGGGTAGATCGTCCATCTCAACCGCCTCGGACACGCTGGTGCGGGTAACTTCGGTACTTGCCCGGTCTTTGCAAAGAGGCGTGCAAACAGCGGTCCACAGGACCCTTCCAGTTCGGGGATTTTCTGGAGTTATCGGCGCGCCCGAAGACATTCGAACTGCTGCCCGCCAGACGCGTACCGGCTGCTACCCGCATCCCAACACGCACGTCCGGACCCTGGCCGTGCTCGACCCGCTGTAGGTTCGTCCCTTTAGGTGCTTGCCGGACCCTCGACGACAGCGACGCAGCGATGCACTGACCTTTACTTGCGGAGTTTATCCGGCTTGGCCTGCAAGGATTTGCGGTGACCCCCAGGACGCAGGCGACCGGGGCTTCTACGTATAATGACATAGCATCCTGTGCGCATGCGTGCTGGGTGATGGCGATACTACTTCGCAGGACATCTACGACCGGGGGGCATGGACGCTTGCGTCCGGGGAGGTGGACGCACATGTCCACCCCTTAACGGCCCCGCAAGTCTTCCAAATGCACGCTGCGCGGCCCATCTGTCGGTCAGCACGACAAGGAGTTCACTATGGCTGAGGCCAACACGGTCGTCCAGCTCCACGGTAAGACGCTGGAGCAGGCGACGAACAAGAAGGTGCTCGAAGAGCGCTGGACGAAAGGGGTTCTTGAGCCCGGCTTCGTCTTCATCCCGTCTGTTCTGCTTAGGGCGCAGAAGCGGCTGCACATCGACAGCGTCGAACTTGCGGTCCTGCTTCACCTGATCGATCACTGGTGGGATAACGACGACATGCCGTTCCCGTCGAAAAAGCGGCTTGGCGACCGTATCGGTGTCAGCGACAAGACTGTCCAGCGAGCCATCAAGAAGCTGGAAGGCGAGAAGCTCATCCGCCGCGTCAAGCGCCTTAACAAAAGCGGCGGCCAGACCAGCAACACCTACGACCTCACTCCGCTCATCGAGAAACTGAAGCCTATCGCAAAGGAGCTGGTCGAGGCTCGCGAAGAAGCCAAAGTAACCCGGCGTTCGCCCGAAAAGCCCGGGCATGCGATCCGCCGTGCCGCCAAGAAGAAGGCGGCCAGTGTGTGACGAACGTGGCTTCCCATTTTCCGCCGCTGAAGGTCGGCGGCGTCGATATCTGCCTGAAGCACATCGAGCCGATGACGCTGTCGTTGGCGACGAAGGCGTGTCCGCAGGGAGTGGGAATCTACGTTGTCTTCGCCAACCACTGCTACTCCGAGAAGCACGATCCAGCGATTCACGAAGCCAACCCAAATGTATGGGACGGGAAGAATCCGCGTATCTTTTGCCCGGTGCGGTACGAGCTATCCAAGGGCCTGCCGGGGCTCATCAACGCCCTGCCGGAGACCAGAGTCTATCAGACACCCGAGGCGAATTATATGCGCGTGGATGCGCGTCCAGACGGCCTAGAAGGCGAGTATCGTATCTACTTCCACCTGAAGCGCGCGAGGGAGTTCAAGGGGACGAGTCTGAAACTCTTCGTGGAAAGCGCCTACGCGCCCGACGACGCCAAGATCGAAGCGCAGCCCGTGAACAAGCTACAGAAAGTAAGGTTCGCCGTCCTGGTGGACAGCACCGTGAAGCATCAAGCAGTGAAGTTCACCCCAAAACGATAGGGGCGCCCGGAGGCGCCCCTTTAGGGTAGTTGCTCGGTATCCCACTTCGGCCTTTCGACCTATCTCGCGTCACGCGTGGACCCCTTGCGGGGCGGGGGAACGCTGTCGGCGTCGCAGAGTTTAACCTCTAGGTCGCCTCAACCGATCCGTCGTTCGTGAGGGACATATACGTCCAGGGGGGTAAATAATCAACCCACTTATAACAGCCCGAATGGGCGAAAGTTCCGTCAAAACCCCTTATTAACCGCAAAAACAGCTTAAACGCGGCCGACGAAATCGTCGTCTCTTCTACCCTTAAACTTCGACAAAGTCGCCCCATTTGCGTCAGTCGGAGTGGAGTGGGAATGGCGGTCGTCAACCTACAGAGAAGCGGATACGGGACATGCCCCTCGGGTCGGGCATCCACCGAGACGAGCAGGTCAGAGGCCTGATGGTGATCTGCCACAAGTCGACTAAGACCTTTGCGGTCCAAGGCGACGTCAGGCGCAATGGGCGCCATGTCCGGACCGTGAGGGTGAAGATCGACAGGGTGGACAGGATCGGCCTCAACGAGGCTAGGCGCCGAGCCAAGGGGTTGATGAGCCAGATACAGGGCGGCGTCGATCCAACTGCGAAACCTGCCGAGACGGGCATCACTCTCGCTGCAGCGCTCGAAGAACACATCGGCGAGCGCAACCTCAGCGCGCGCACCGAAGAGTCTTACAGAGACCACCTAGATCGCCTGATGCCACGGTTTCGGAAGAGGGCGGTGACCGACCTCACCCGGCAGGAGGTGCGCGACCTCTTCAACGAGCTGAAGCGAAAGCACGGGGTCAACTCGGCGGCGGGTGCAATGCGCACCATGCGGGCGGTCATCAACACCGCCCCCCGTATCGACGAGACTATAGGCGGCAATCCAGTTGACGGTGTGCGTGTGCCGGCACCTCGAAAGCGCGAGGTGGACGAGATGGACCTCAGGGCATTCTGGGCGAGGACTGAAGAACTGTCGCCCATCATGCGTGATCTCCAGCGGACCTTTCTTCTGACGGGCGCTCGCCGTCTGTCTGTGCTGTCCACCGAGCGGCCCCATGTCGATCTGGACAAGAAGGTGCTTCGCTTCGCCCACATGAAGACCGGAGGCGACCTTCTATTTCCGATGGGCATGTTCCTGACGGCGATGCTCAAGAAGCGGATGGAGGAGGACGAGCCTCTGGACAGCAACTGGCTCTGGCCGTCGCCGCTCTCCACCAGCGGCAGGCTTGTTGAGCCGAAGCGCGCCCGAGTGCCGTCTCCGCACTTTCTCCGTCACCACGCCCGCACAGGCATGATCGCCGCTGGCGTGCCTTATGCCGAGAGCGCGCTCCTGCTGGGCCACTCCCTTCCAGGCGCGACCGGCGGCTACGTGCATCGATCGCACCTAGTCGAGGCGCTGAGGCCTTGGGCGCAACGGTACGAGGATTACGTCCTCGCCGCCACTATCCCCGCGATCGATGCTGGCGAACCCGTCGGGCATTGATCGGCGACTCAGCTGCAATCAGGTCCAGCGCAGCGTTGCCGCGAACCCAGATCGTGTGCTCGGGACTTCCCTCAGCGCCACGAGTCCGGAACCTGTTTATCTCGGTCGTTATCCTCGTGAGGGCTTTGCCGTGAGGAGCCTTGAGCATCGCAAAGAACTCGTCTTCGGTCACCTGCGCGAGACGCGCGATGTCACGTGGGTTCCAGCCGCTCTGTTTGTTGATCCGGAGCAGCACTGTCGCGGGGTCCTCAAGTGGGGGATTAAACGAGTCGTACTTCGTCTTGAAGAGCTGGATGATGTCAGGGTCGTTGATCTCCCCGCGGAATGGCGAGTCGTCGAGGTCCCAGAACTCCTGCGGCTCTTCTCTATTCGCGACGTAGTATTCCACGAGTTCACGGGCCTGATCGGCACGGCCAAGCTCCTTGAACAGCTTTGCTGTGCCAGCTGCGTTCAACGGCGTTATTGCCGAGATGCAACGCTTGAACGCCTCGGCCATATTGTCGAGGACGCTCGCCTGGTCATCGTCGAACGAATGGTGGTAACGGTTCCACGCCTCGTGGAAGGAGCCGTCTTGATCTTCCAACAGCAGGACCTTCTGTCTCTCGTCCGCATGCTTCTTCAGAAAATCCCAGTCGAGATAGCCCGCAATGACGCCTTGGGCCACGGCCAGATCGAGCTCATCCACATGACCGAATTCGTAGTCTCCGAGAAGCGCGCGCCACTCGGGCCGGTCGCGCTCTTCCTCTTCCTCGTCCATGACGATCCGCTTGTTGAATCCACGTAGGAAATCGATCGTCGGCGCTTGGTCGGGCTGGTAACGGCTGAACGTGAAGAGGGCGGCGGTGTGCATCGCCTGCTTGAGCACGCGCACGTCGTGGTCCTTCAAGAGCTGCTGTAGCCTGAGGCAGACCTTCTCGATACGCTTGATGACCCGGATATTCCGCACGCCCAGCTTGGTGCAGTGCGAACGGATGAGGTCCGCGTGCGGAGTGGTATCTTTGACGCCGATGGCCGCTGCCTCGGCAGCTGACGGCTCGAACGCGATGATCGTGTCTGCCACCTTCTCGATCTGCTCATCGAAGTCATCTGCGGCGCCGCGCAGGGCGTCGCGGTTGAGCAGAAGCACTACCTTGCAACGCTTCTGCTCCTTAAGCTGGGTGACGAGTCCGAGCACGTCCTTCTTGGACAGCCCTTCGCCAGCCCGCTCCAGGTCATCGATACAGACGATCTGAGGCTTGAGGCTCGCGAACATCACCCGCTCGCCCAGTGCGACGGCGCCTTCGGGCATGAAGCTGGTAAGGATTTGCCGATGTTTCGACACCTGCCGTGCCAGCCGCTCGCCCTTCTCCTTCCAGTTGGCCACGCTGCCCTTGTCGTCGGACACCTCTGCCGGCTCGGTGTTCTCGAAGATGGAATTGCGAACGTCGTGCAGGGAGTTCTGGCCAAAGAGGGAGACGTAGGCGTAGTCCTCCAGCGCGATCTGCCCGGGCGGCTTGGACGCCTTCGTCCGGTAGAGATTCCACGCGAACGTCTTGCCGACGCCCCAAGCGCCGGTGATGCACAGAACCTCAGGTTCGGCCGAGGCCAAGAAGCGCAGGACCTCTTCCTCGACAACCTTGATCGACATCGTCCCCTCCGTCGTTAACCCATTCGCCGCCTCAGCGCGCATGCATATGGGAACCCTGTGGGTCAGTGAAAGGGCCCGCCAGCAAATGAGGGTATGGAGGGGGCTTGCGCTCTGGTATCTTCCGCACTGGCGCCTACATGCCCCGTGGTCCCCGGCGTAACGACGCCTGCCGGCGACAGCTCAGACAGCAGCATCGGCGTCTAGCTGCTCCCGTCGCTACAGCGACGGGTGTCTGAGGACTGTTGCGTTGGCACGATCACCTGAAGGAGCGCGTGAAGCGTTCCACTCCCCATGGATGGATACCAAGGCGGCTGCTCGCTACCTCGTGGCGTCGCCCAAGACCTTGCGCCAGTGGCGTTGCCAAGGACGCGGCCCGCGTTACCGCGCCGTTGGTGGTCGGCTCATCCGATACCACGTGGATGACCTCGATGCCTTCGCGAGGGGAGAGGTTCCCCGATGAAGCAGGGAGAACGACGGCATGCAGCGCGCAGACCTCAGTGCATCATCGACGATGAAAAAGGGGCGCGACCCAAAAGGACCGCGCCCCAGACAGTTCTCGAAGACAACAGCCGGACGCCCGACCAAAAGCGCGACGGCTCAACAACGACCGTGAGGAAAACAGATCGTGAGCGAACATAGCGCCGAAGGCGGCTCCGTAACGCCCTCGAATGAGGAGTGGATCACCGCCGCCGAAGCCGCCGAGATGCTCGGCCTGACCGACAACACGCTTCGTGCTTACAGGGCGCCAAGCAAGATGCGCAGCCCGCCCTTCGTGAGGCGAGTCGGCCGCGTCTACTACAAGCGATCAGATGTCGAGGCCTTCCTCTCCTCCCGCAAGGAGGATTGAGCCAATGGCCGATCAAGCAACAGCGGCGCGCCCGCTCACCTATGACGGCGCCGACGCCGCCGCTTTCCTGGAGATGGCGGACCCCAACGTTCTCGGGCTCGATACCGTCGTGCGTTCCTTCCGGCAGGCCTGCGCTGGCGTCCCGGCGGGGCGCGTGCTCGCAACGGCGTTCGTCAGCCACTGGATGAAACGGTATGGTGAAGACCAGACCGACGCTCCACGGTTCGTCGACGAGATGTGGGATGATGCCGAGCCCGCGGAGGACCTGCGGACGCTGGCGATCAAACAGGCCAAGGAACACCGCCACGACGCGTTCGACCTGGAACTCAGCGACAACCATCCGGCCCGCATCGCCGAAATGTGCCGCGTGTTGGTGGAGTGCGCCGTCGAGCTCGAAGCCTGGGCGGCGAAACCGCGAAAGGACTTCCTTACTTCGCTGGTTGAGGACAAGCCGCCGAGCCTCCCGAGGTGGAGACTGTTCGCTGGTACATTGAGAGGCTGGTGGCCGAGCCAAAGCGGTTCGCCACATTCGGGGAGCCGACATGGCGCTCATTGATGACCTAGCGACGCTGGCCCACTGATCCCCGATCTGTGGCCAAGCCGGATAATGCATTAGCGATCATGCACTCGGAGAGGGCGTTGCGGCCTGAGGACCGGATCGGGCACCGCTACCACCCGTGCTTTGCGAATTGCACAGTCCACATCGTGTGTACGGTTGTCGCAACGTCGATGAGGACCAGGTGTTGGCCGTTGTCGCCTTCGAGCTTTACCGCCGGTACCTCATCCTGCCACTCATCATCAGGCCACGGCGTATCGGGCCAGCCTCCGGGGTCTGAGAAGGTATTGGCTGCGTGGCTCGGCATGTTGGACGGCGGGGGAGGTCGCTTGGCGTTTCGTCCGCGGAGCGTGAGATGCTTTGCTGAGTTGGCGACGCCGCGGATCAGCTCGAACTCTGGGCAGAGGTCGGCGAGCGCGTTCGCGAACTGAGGACCACCTGTCACGGGCGTGGCCACGCCATTGTTCTGGAAGACGAAGTTGGCGTTGATGTAGGCCGCCTGAGCGCCATAAACCCAGTCATGCAAATGAAAGAGCGAGATGGCGCTGTGGAAAGCCATCCGCAGGTCACTCTCGTTGTCTACGAAGTCCCGATAATCCGGCTCGACGATCTTGGATCGGTACTCCGCATAAGTCGTCACTTTCTCGATAGTCATAGGTTACCCCCATTCTCCGTATGCCAGTACAGCGGAGATCGCGATGAAAGTCACGGAGCCCCGCTCCTCCGCTCAAGGCGATGCCATCGTTTGAGCGACCCACAGCCTGACGATCAGGCGGCGTAAGCGCCTGAAAGCGCTGCGGTGCATGTACCCAACCTCCAGCAGACAGCATGAGCACCGGGCCAGGCTCCGAGAACGCTGGCTTACGGACTCTTCGACCGGCGTCAGCTTGCTCTTCGACCACGCGCAATCGCCCGAGCGCGATGCGTGCAAAGATGAGGATGAGACATGACGACCGCCCAGCGCATCAAAGAACTCACGACCCGAGGCGACCGCCTGCAGGCCGAGCTCGAAAAAGTCGATGCTGACATTGCCGACAGCATTGCGGACGGCCTGGATGAAGAGACCGTCAGGCTGCTTCGCCAACGCCGTCGCGAACTCTCAGAAGAAGTCGACGACCTGGGCGAGGCGATCCAGGTGCTGGAGCAAAGGGCGGAAGACCCCGGTGTTCTCGCCAAGGCCGGTCAGCAAGCCAAGGCCCGCAAGGAAGCCAAGAAGTGGGCGGCTGATTACGTCGCCGCCGCTGCCCGTGTGGACTCCACTCTGGCGTCCGTCGAGCTCGCGTTCAACGACATGCGCCGCATCGGGTTGGACCTGCAACGGTCGCTCCGCGAGTGCGGCGCCGGCGACAACGCCCGGATTTCCAACACACTGATGGCGTCCTCGCGCTGGGCAATCTGGGCCGCTGCTCCGACGTTCGCTGAGATGGCGAACGTCGCCTTCACCCCGCACGACAAACGCAAGCGTCTGGCCGAGAGCGCTCAGCGCGTCATCCCCAACATACCGACAGAGTGATGGGCATGTGTACGAGACAACGGCATCCGGTCGCCAAGGCCGCCGACGCCAAGGAAGAAGTCCAGGAACTCACCCGCCGGCTCAAGGAGCTGGAGCTGGACCTCAACGATCTCGACGCCGAGGTGCACAACGAAGCAGTCGCCGATCAGCTCCGCCAAGAGGTCGAGCAGCTTGAGGCCGAACTGGAACAACGAACCCAACAAAGGAAGGGCTAGAACTATGAGCGGGTACCAAAAGAAATCAGACGACGCGCTGACCATGCTTGAGACATTGGAGAACGCTGTCGCGAAGAACGCCAGCGGATACGACGACCTGCGCAAGCGGGCAGATGACCTTTACGAGGACCGCATCGCGCTGGTCGTCGTATCCGCTGGTGTTCGTCGAGGCGACCAAGTCCGTCGCTAGAGCCAACGGGCTCGCGATCGCGCATGAGAAGGGGACTGGCGTGCTTCTCTTCGCTACTCGCTCAAGCGAAGCCGAGGCCAAGCTCAACGAAGCGACGTCGTCGTTCCGATACGTCGCACACACATCGACCTCGCTCGAAGAACAGGCCTTGGTTGCCGCTCGTGGCCTTGACGTCACCTTGTGGTGGACTTGGGACTTCCGGAACGACACGCCTAGGCAGTTCCGCCATGGCGACGAGTGCTTCGCGCCTCAGGAAGTGGACCGTCTGGCTCAGCGCTTCGGCGGTGACTGGAAAACGCTAGAGGCTATGGGCGATCCGGGGAAGTCTTGAACGAGAAGGTCTCATGCTTAACCGAAAGCAGGTTTACAAGATTTGCGAAGAGGACGGCTTGGCTGTGATCCAAGAGCGCCTGCGAAGGGGGACTGGTCTTGCCCCGTTTCGGTGGAGTGGTTCGGTCTTGGGATGTCATCCCTGAACTGACATTGCGGCCTCCCGTTCGCGGGTCAAGGCATTATCCCTTTGTTCGGTCTGTGCGGCGTCCAT
>CAIMMO010000260.1 GCA_903842595.1 uncultured Alphaproteobacteria bacterium | reverse complement strand
TGCGCACGGATCGCACCAGATCGCCCTCATCAGATTCCCAGTCCGAGACCTCTGCCGCGCTGAAGACTCCACGAGATCGATCGACCACGTTGAACGCCGATCACGTTCTGACCTGCAAACCGTTCCAGCGCCGGACGCCAGGGTACGAGCTGCGAGGTTTGATCCCCGACGATCAGCGCCACTCTTCCCTGCGCGAGGTCGATGCGGCGGGTGTAGACCCCGGACACCGTCCCCGAACCAAGCCTCACCGGCATGCCGATCTCTCCGGCGAGGTTCTTTGCGGCCGCTCGGAGCTCATGGGCTTTCATGTCTTCGAGCGCTTGTCTCGGAAGCCGCTTGTCCGCCGCCCCCATCCAGCCCTGCTCTATCAGGAAGAGCCGCCGTTGTCGAAGCGCTGCTTCAAACTCCCGCGCCAGATGGCCGGCGCCATCAGGTGAGGATTCCTGACCCGTGAGGACGCGGTCGAGATGCGTCGGTCCGGCCGCGGCGATCTGGTTGGCGAGCGGCATGTAGCTCTGCACACGCGGAGCCATCGGGGCGCGGACGAGACGGGCGCGCTCATAGGCAAGCACACGATCGAGATGGTCAGGAGCAATGTCAAAAATGCCGTCCCTGCCCCGAGAGATCAGGCCAGCCCGACGCATCGCCTCGAGCCGCCTGATATTGGCGGCGACAAGACCGTCGGGAACATGTCCCTCCATCCGGGCGTGGATGTCAGCCGAGTAGAGGCCGCGGTTGAGGCGGGCGACGCGCGCCACCGCCTCGTCTGACGGGCCGATGCGGGCCTCCTGGGGCTCGAAGGCAATCAGCGCGCCTTTCGGGGTGTCCTCCAGAACCGCAAGCGCACCGGGTTCGCGGAACCGGGTATAGCGTAGCTCGCCACGGCCATTCTCGATGATGGCGATGAGATTGTCTGCCCCGTCATCGGAATACCCCATGGCGACCAGCCGTCCGGATTCCTGGCGGTTGGTATCAGCAGCCATAACAGGCATGCCCGTGTGGCCGCGTCCCTGGCGGGCGACGATGCGGGCGACCTCGTCACTCTCCGCCATCTGCCTCAGCTGGGCTGGCAGGTCCGAGGCAAGGCGCCAGCTGCCATCCTGTCCGACAGCGGCAAGTCCCCACCCTGACAGCGTGTCGAGGCGGCGCAGGAGGTCGGTGTGACGGAATGAGCCGCCAAGGCCGCCTGGACCGTCGAGGGCGATGAGTTCCCGGTCGAGCCGGGTGAGTGCGCGGGCGCCGATATCCCGGTCACGTGTCCGCTGGAGCTCCAGCGCCGGCCTCGGCCCCAGGATCCGGGTTGCGATCTCCTGCGCGTCTTCCCGGATCGCGACCGACAGCACCTTGCCTGGGATGATCAGCTCCTTCCCGTCGGCGCGGATGCCCCGGACAAGGACATGGGTGTGCGGATTGTCGGTGTCCCAGTGATCAACCGCCAGCCATTGGAGGCGCGTCCCGACATGGCGCTCGAGGCGCGACATGGTCTCGCGGATGAACGGACGGAGCTCGCCGAGATCGGCGCCATCCTCGGCGCTGATGATGAGCCGGAAGTGACGCTTGTCGACATGCCAGTCCTGCGTTGTCTCTCTCGCATCGAGCGAGTTGCGGGACTGGTCATAGAAGGGCTCATCGCCGCCTTGTCGCTCGCGCGACAGGTATCCGATCGTTGCGTCAATGTGCTGCTCGGAAGATTGCTCCTGTCCGCGCGATGGCTCTCGCGCATCACCGACCTCGGGCTGGTTCGGCCGAGCGGCGCCTTCCCGGCCAAGGTAGGCGACATGGGCCCCGAGCGTCTTCGCCTGCCCTGCGACATGGGCCACAAACCTGGCCTTCACCACGACCCGGCGCTGTGTGACGCGGACCGGCCGCGCGCGTGATGCCGACCCCTTTGCGAAGTGGGCGCGCACGGAGGACTGTCCGATCGGCGAGCCGTCCTTAGGCGTTGAAGCAGATGCGCGTCGCACGCCAGCGCGCACCTGCTTCAACGCCGGACGCACGTCGGACGCTGAACGGCCGATCCGGATCTCGAATTCATTTTCATCACGCTGCATGGCCCAAGCATCGCGCATCGAAATCGCGTGTCGACAGCTTGCAATCGGTTAGAGAAATTGCGGCGGATCCGCCGCAAGCACCTCACGGATGTGAGGCGGTTTTTTCTATGTGCAGACAGGCGGTTGGCGTCCCAACCGCCGCTCTACCTTTATCTTGCACTCCGCAGCAACCCACTCAGAGCACGGAGGGTGATGGCCTCAACGCCGCCGCCAAGAGGAAAATCCTTCTCGCCGCCATGAACGATGAAGCTGCGATCGGGTTTGAGATCCTCGATGGCGACCCTGAGCCCTCTGGACACCGATGGCGCTACGGTCCGCTTGATCTCGATGGCCCAGCGTCCCAGCTTGCCGCCAAGATCAAGAACGAGATCCACCTCTGCGCCGGCCGCCG
>CAIMMO010000259.1 GCA_903842595.1 uncultured Alphaproteobacteria bacterium | reverse complement strand
GAACGCCCGCGCGCCGAAGGGCAGCTGGCTCACATTGCACAAGAACCGAACCGTCAGCGAACAGAGGCATCCCCAAGCCGAAGCGATCTTTGCAGACGCCGATCATGTGATGATCGCCAAGATGTCGATGGTGCAGGCTAGCGCCGATCTCATGCGGGACATTTACAGCCCCTATCTCGACAACAACTATGGTGAGCGCGTCGAGACCCTGTATTGGACCCGCTGGTCACACCGGAAAAAGAGCGAGCCAGAGGTCGCAGGCGTCACGACTCGGCCCGTTGCGATTCGCTGAAAACCTGTATTTGCGGGGGTTCCCGAGGCTGGAAGCGTTCCAAAATCGCGATTTTCAGGGGTTTTTGCTGTGAAAAGCGGCAAAAACCCTTGTAAATCACGCGTTTCCCGCTTGGGAGACCTTCATTTCCGTGTATTCAGGTGCAGGTTTTTCACACGGGAGTCGAAAAGACATGGCCACAGCTAAAACCGCCGCAGCGAAAACTGCAGCCAAGGCAAAACAGAACACGGTCAGCCTCAAGCACCTCGCGGCCAACCTCGCCGAGAACCACGAGCTTCCGAAGAAGCAGACCGAAGCGATGCTGAACGAGGTCGTCGCGCTGGTCACCAAGCACCTCAAGAAGGGCGACCGTATCCGTCTCGCCGGCCTCGGCGTTCTGGTTGTCCGCAAGCGCGCCGCCCGCATGGGCCGCAACCCCGCCACGGGAGAGCCGGTGCAGATCAAGGCTTCGAAGAAAGTTGCCTTCCGCGCCGCGAAAGAACTGAAAGAGTCGATCTAACGACTTCGGTTCACTGATCCAAAAATCTGGAACGCCCGGCTGAAAACAGCCGGGCGTTCTGCTTTTTGCGGGTCCAGCCATCCGCAGACCGCGCTACCCCCTTCACCTTCGGCGAGCCAGGACTTCCTCACTGGCTAAGGAGATGTCCTCCCTCGACGCGAAGCGGCGGAGGAGGCGCCCCGAAGGGGCGGAGGGGACCGTCTGCGAAGCAGGCGGACCGCGCCACCAGAACGGCGCCGAGTTTGAAGAAAAACCCGTGTTCGACCGTTGGGATACTCCGCGCCGAACTCCAACCCAATCAAACACTTCCGTCAAAGATTTGGGGAAAACACTGGCGCCAAGTCGGCGTGGGACAATGCGGCCATGTAATCGGCCGCATGAAGTGTGGAAGCCCCCCCCCCTTCTGGCGCCTGCGCGACCTGCCGGCACTGCTGGGCATCGTGTGGAGCTTCTGGTCGTTGATGGTCATGGTGATCAGCAGCGGTCGCCGCGCCCTCGGCTTGGATCCGCGCGTCGTCAGGCCCGGCCAGCCCGATCCCATCGCCCACTCGTCAGAAGTCGCCAACCGCTTCGAGGCCTATCGTCTCTCGATGAAGGACCTGCACACAAGCGCCGCCTCCACCGCCTCCGCCGCATCTGCAACCGCATCGAGGCAAACCCGGTGCGCGCGGCCCATGCGCGAGCCGCGCCAAGCGAAGAGACGCATGAGCTCGCAGGTGTTGCTGCATGCTCGGATTGGCTGTCGACTTGTCGCGCCTACGGCGCGGGCGTCGCGCCATCAGGGTCCACCACTGCATTCTGCTGCAGCGGCCAGACGATCGGGAAGGGCGGCGGCGTCGTGGACGTGCAATCCTGCCAGCGCAATTCCTGAAGCACAAAGTGCACACCGTCCCACTGGTAGCGCCCCTCGGATCCGCACCCGCCATGCCCCGCATTCTTGCGCAGCGTGGTCAGCACGCCGGTTCCCGCATCGATCTCGGCCATGCTGGCCTGGTCGGTCGCAAACCATCCGCTCGCGTCATAGTCGGGCAGGGTGACCAGCTGCAGCGTCTCGCCCGCCACGGCGAACAAGCGGTGAGTCACCGCGTATGCGCCCTGACTGCAGCCAAGCATGACGATCGACCCGCTCTCGAGCCCGACTACCTTGGACTCCAGCAGCGCATCCGCCGGCTTCTCGCAGCCGCCGATCGTGTCGCTGACCTTCTGCGCCGCCGTGATAAGTGCGCCATCGCCTTCCAGCGACACGGCGCCGACGGCGTTCGGCGCAAAAGCCTCCTCCGGCCCGCAGCTCGCCACCAGCATCGCCGCGCCAGCAATCATCAAGGCAAGCCGCATCCCAATATCTCCGCAGTCTGGCTCCGCAGTCCGGCGGCAGTGATGACCAAACATTACCGCAAATCAATGGCCAAGGCGCGATCAAAACGCGGTCAACGACCCCCGGCGAATCTCTATCACCAGAGTTCACTCGTGTCCGCGCCGGCGAATATCTCGTCAAGCCGTCGCCGCGTGGCCGGCGAGACGCCCTCCGGCGGCATCAGCGGATCGACAAACTGCACCCCCGCGATCTCGCCCCGGCTGGTCGCCTCGCCCTGCGTCCATGTGTCGATCCGGTAAACCAGCACATGATCATTGGGGAAAAAGCCGTGATTGGCGTGCACCGACAGCAGCCGAATGGCGCCTGTCGCCGCCTCGATCCCCGCTTCCTCCTTCAGCTCCCGCTGCATCGAAAGCGCCGCCGTTTCGCCCTTTTCCACCCCGCCACCCGGAAAATGCCACCCCGGCGTATAGGTATGCCGCACCAGCAGCACCCGCCCCTCGCCATCGACCACAATCCCCCGCACCCCCAGCGTCATCGAGCGGCGGAACCGGAACCAGGACTGAAAGACGCGATCGCGAAGCCGAGGCTTTCTCACGTGGACTTAGCCCTATAAGTGGAGGATATCGAAAGAAGGTGGCAGGACACGGCCTGTCGCACCCGAGTCTGAAAGGCGTAACTCATGGCGGCTGTCTGGGCGATTCTTGCAGTGGTTGCAGCTTTCGCGCTGCTCAATCTCATCGAATACCGCCGCATTGACTAGGTTGTCCCGCGGGAAAACCTGAAGCGGGGGAGCCGCCATGCTGGTTGGCGCGATCGTCTTTCTGATCATGGGCTTTGCCGTCCTGATCTATTCTGCGGATTGCCTGGTCCGCGGCGCCCTCGCAGCTGCCTACAAGTCGAACGTGTCTCCGCTTCTTGTCGGAATTGTCATCGTGGGCTTCGGCACCTCGCTGCCGGAATTCCTTATCTCGGCTCAGGCCGCCATGAACGACAGCGCCGGCTTGGCGCACGGAAACATCATCGGCTCCAACATCGCGAACATCCTTCTGGTGCTCGCGCTCCCTGCGCTCATCTTCCCGATAACCACAGACGCCCCGCGCATGCGGGCCACCGCTCTCTTCATGCTGGCATGCACGGCAGGCTGGATCGGCGTGACGATGTATTTCGGCCTGACGCAGATCGTCGGCATGGCCTTCGTCGCGATCCTCATCGCCTATGTGATCATCGCCTGGTCGATCGCGCGAAAAGACACGAGCGAAGACACCAAGGAAGAACTCGTCATCATGGCGACGCCTGCGTGGCGCATGGCGATGCTGATCCTCATCGGCCTTGTCGGCATGCCGCTCGGCTCCCAAATGCTTGTCGATGGCGGCATCTCGCTGGGCGACGAACTCGGCGCCAGCTCTACCATCGTCGGCCTCACCATCCTGGCCGTTGGATCGTCGCTACCGGAACTCAGCGCGACCATCGCAGCCGCCGTCCGCAAGCAGTCGGACGTCGCGATGGGCAACGTCCTCGGTTCCAACATCTTCAACATCCTCGGCGCTGGCGGCGTGGTCGCCGTACTTGCACCGCGCGCTCAGCTGAGCCCTGAGTTCACGGCTTTCAGCCACTGGGCCATGCTGGCGGCTGCGGTGCTGATCACGATTATCATCTTCATGCACCGCCGCGTCGGCGCGCTGACGGGTGTGATCCTGCTGACCGGCTATGCAGTCTATCTGTACGGGCTCTGGGCCAACTGGTCGCTCGAAGGGCTTGGTGATCTCATCGTCCAGCCTGCGGTCCAGACTGCGGACTGATCAGTCCGTCGCATCCTTCGGCGTGATGTAGTCCTGCAGTTTCCACGACGAGTGATCGTCCTTACGCGTGAAGAAAGCCGCTGCCGCGGTCGGAAACTTTGCGCGCACCCGCGACTCCATCGCGTTCAACCGGTGCGCCAGCCGGCTAGCCAGTTCATGCAGGCCCGGGTTGTGAGCAATGACCATCACATTCGCGACGCCCGATTCCTCCGCTTCGCGCATGATCAAGTCGCCCGGCGCAAGGTAGAGCTTGTCAACAAACCGCACCGTCGCCATCTGGAATGACGCTGCCACGAGCTCCCACGTCTCCCGCGTCCGCCGCGCCGCTGACACGAGCACAACCTGCGGCGCCGCCCCGGCCTCGGCCAGGGCGCGTCCAACAACTGGCGCATCGTCGCGTCCGCGCTGCGCCAGCGGGCGATCGAAGTCCTCGCCCGTGTTGGAGCCGGGAGTGGCCTTGGCGTGGCGAAGCAGGACGAGCTGGCGCATGAATCCTCGTATCCGAAGCTTCTAGCTCTGCCGCAACTCGGCAAGCATTGCCAAGACCGAACCACGCGAACACGACCGGAGAATGGCGGCATAAAACTGAATTGATCCCGCAACGCGCCTGACCGTGGACTGATCCGCCGACGTGATTTTCCGACAGCCTGCCAGCATAGGAGAGGGTAGAAACTCTACGCGGGGAGGCGAATCGAAGGTCATGAGCCGCATGCTTTCCACACTGCTGGGCGTGGCTGTGCTGCTCGGAGCGTCGCTGGCAGCCGCGCAGACGCCCACTCAGCCGTCAGGTCATGCCTATACCTACACTGAGCTGTTTCCGGCCGAGATCGCCGGGATCGGGTTCGAGTTTCCAAGGCAGGGGTTTATAGACCTCCTCGCCGCCAGAAAGCTGAACCATCGCGCCAACGGGGACGCCAACGTCTTCGCCGTCGGCGTAGCCGGCGCCCCATTCACTGAAACTGTGTACTTCTTCAACAGTCCGGCCTGCGACTGCCTGACCGAGATCGAAATCAGGTTTGCGGATGAAGCTCAGGCGCTTGCCTATTTCATCGCGAAGTTTCTGAAGGTGAACATTCAGGGCGAATACGTCGCCCACGATGGATTCTCCACGTATGGCGTGAAGGCCTGGCGCTTCAAGTCCAAGGTGTTCGTCGTGGCGGTCGTTGCCAACACGCGGTGGGCCAACCAATAGATTTCCAGATGCTGGTCAGACGGGTCGCGCCGCGCGACAGGCGTGTGCCGCGCGGCGCCCTATCTCAACCCTTCACGCACACCACCTGCTTCAACGTGTGAACCACGTCGATCAGGTCGGACTGCGCCGCGATGACTGCGTCGATGTCCTTGTAAGCCATCGGCGTTTCGTCGATCACACCCTGGTCTTTGCGGCACTCCACGCCTTCGGTCGCCTCGCGGTGATCCTTCAGCGTGAACGTCTCCTTCGCCTTCGTCCGCGACATCGCCCGGCCTGCGCCGTGCGAGCACGAGCAGAACGAGTCCGTGTTGCCTTTGCCACGCACGATGAAGGATTTCGCGCCCATCGAGCCCGGGATGATGCCAAGCTCTCCGTCGCCTGCACGCACGGCGCCCTTGCGGGTTACCCACACGTCGGCGCCGAAGTGGTGTTCCTTCTCCACATAGTTGTGGTGGCAGTTCACCGCGTGCTTGCCGAGCTTGAACTTCGGCAGATGCTCGCGCATCGCCTGAAGCGTCCGCTCCATCATCGCTTCGCGGTTGGCGCGCGCGTAGTCCTGCGCCCAGTCGACCGCTTCGATGTAGTCGTCGAACATCGACTCGCCCTCGACGAAGAAAGCGAGATCCTGATCCGGCACACGATAGCTGAGCACACGCGTCTCGAGCATGCGACGCGCCTGCTCGATGAAGTATTGCCCGATCTGGTTGCCCGTGCCGCGCGATCCCGAGTGCAGCATCACCCACACAAACCCACGCTCATCGATGCAGACCTCGATGAAGTGGTTGCCCGAGCCCAGCGTGCCGAGCTGCGAGCCCACCTTGTGGTTCGGAACCTTGCGGTGCTTGTCGCGGATGCGATCAAGACGCTCGTTCAGGTCGGAATTGCGCAGACGGGACGCCACGGAGTCCGGGATCATGCTCCATTCCCCGTTGCGGCCGAACCCCGCCGGCGCCTTTCGCTCGATTTCCGAGCGCAGCTTCGCCAGCGAGTCCGGCAGGTGTTCTGCGCGCAGCGTGGTTTCCACCGCCATCATTCCGCAGCCGATGTCGACGCCGACAGCGGCCGGGATGATCGCACCCTTGGTCGGGATCACCGAGCCAACGGTCGCGCCGCGTCCAAAGTGGACGTCGGGCATGACGGCGAGGTGGGAGTGCACAAACGGCAACCCCGCCACGTTTTCCAGCTGCTCCCGGGCGGCGTCCTCGACGGGCACGCCTTTCACCCAGGCCTTGATGCGGCCACCGGCCGCCGTTTCGAACACTTCAAACGTGCTCATGTCTGCGTTTCCTTGTTCGCAGACCCTCCGCGCTCCCCGGCGGCTTGTCATCCATGCGGACAACAAAAAACCCTCCGGCAGAAGCGCGGAGGGTTCGGTTTGATCCGGCAAGACCGGCTCGGCTCCTATCCCTCCATGCAGATGCGATCGACCAGCGTCAGCTGGTCAGTCATCGCGGTCTGATTTTCGCAGTGCCGTTTCATGGCTCTCTCACGAAGCAGAGGTTGGTCCGAGGGCCAGGCTTTTGATCGAAGAATGCGGCGCGGTCAAGGCGCCTCGCTAGTGACACGGCCCAACACCGGAGCCGTCTGGTCGAAGCAGACCGGCCTCTGGGTCTATGGTGAGGATGTAGCCTTCACCTTCGTAAACGTCCTCAATCCGTGGCCAAATGGAAGGCACGAAGTTCAAGGTGATCTGTTCGCCCTTATCGACGACGATTGCCCTATGGCCATCGAACGCGATGTGGAGATAGGTGACTGGCTCCTCGGTGTAGCAGGGAATCTTTTCACGCTGAGGCCTGTCCCGGAAGGTCGGTTCAAGCGAGCAGGCAGACATCAGGCCAATAGCCAGGAAGGCCGCCAGCCCAGCGATTGCGCGCAAGGGCTGGCGGCTTCCGATCACTTCGCCAGCGTCCAGATCATGCAGACGCTTGCCTGCAGCGTCTGCGGACTCGCATCGCTTGGCAGGTCGAGCCCTGCAAGGTCGCGCTCCGAGATCGTGATCTGTTGCCGCCCGACCTGGCCTGAAGCGACAGGCGGTGGTGAAGGCGGTGGGGGTGGCGGAGGCGGGGCATACGGAGCGCTCGCGCTGTAGCTGTAGTTGTCGCCACCAAGAACGCGGGCCACCTGCCCGCTGGACCAGCCCCCCATGCAGCTGTCGTTTCCTTCCTGAACGACAAGAAGATCTCCGAGGCGTGCGCCCGCGGCCGTGGCCGCAAGTTGTGCGCGCGCCCGCGCATCTTTTGCAGCTTCATCGAGTGCCCGGCGTTGCATCTCGGTTGTCTGCTCGAGGTAGATGTAGATCGGGTTCATGTCCTGTGGTCCCAACGCCAGCGCTGCGGCCCGCGCGCGCCCTGCGAGTGCAGGATCGGTCAGCAGCAAGGTCATCGACACGCGCGCTTCGTATCCCTCCACCTGGTCGGCGCGCTGGTTGGTCTGAACCAGCCCCTCCTTGTCGCGGTACTGCTTGTAGTAGGCGTTCACGTTAACGCTGGTTGTGACGCGTGCCTTGTCGCCGGCGACTTTCTTGATCGCGTCGTATGCGATCTTCGAACGCTGAACGGCCTTCTTCATCGCTTCATCGGACTTTGCGTCCGTCTCCACGAAGGCGAGATCGAATCGCGCGCGGTTGGGCGACACTTCGATGATGGCGCGGCCCAACCCCTCGACCACCGGCTTGTCCCACCAGTAAGGGCGCACGTACTGCCCGGCTTCCTGAGCGCCAGCTGCTGGCGAAATCAGCGCGACGGATCCTGCCGCCGCGATCAGCAATTTCCTATTCATACATGTTTCCCTGATCGACGTTTCTCGGCACGCTATCCCCACGTGTGAGCCTACCGCAGTCTTGTGTGCCGCCGCGCCACACAGCAACTGGAATCGAAACTTTGCGAGGTGGCCACACACATGCTTTTGTCCTCTCAGGGAAACGGGCCATATGCGAATCTGGGACTGGATCGGGACGCAGCCGTGGAGAAGCGCAGGCATCAGCGTTGCTGCGCTGCTCGCAATTCTCGCGACACCCGTCCTGCTCGCCGAGCCGCGGCTCGATCGCAAATGGGTCGATAACCTCGCGCGCATGCCGAACGTGCGGCTGTCGCCCGGCGCGTTCGCGCTCGATCACGTGGCGGACTGGTCGTACACGTCCCAAGGCCCTACGAAGCGCGATGTCATCACCTTCGCCAACACGTTCGATGACCTGCGAAACGTCTGGTTCATGGTCGAACCCCAGCCCGGCGGCGAATACGCAGCGCACACGCTCATCCTCTTCGAGTTCGGCGGCGAACGCATGGTCGGCCTTACCGTCGAAGCAAGGCTGGAGCAGGGCGAAACCTACGACGCCGTCGCTGGCGTCTTCAACCGATACGAGCTGTCCTACATCTGGGCCACCGCGCGCGAGCTCCTAACGCGCCGCGTCACGTTTCTCGACAAGGACGTCTACGTCTATCCGCTGCAGCTGAACGAAATCCAGAAGCGCAACTTCCTCCGCCTGCTCCTCGAAGGCACACGCGATGTCGCGACGCAGGCGCGCTTCTACAACACGATCACCTCGAACTGCACAAACGAGCTTGCTAAAGTTGCAGGGCTAGGCTGGCACTATTCTTGGGTGCTCACCGGCTATTCGCCCCAGCGCCTCTACGAACTCAATCTGATCCCCGGCGAGGCAT
>CAIMMO010000258.1 GCA_903842595.1 uncultured Alphaproteobacteria bacterium | reverse complement strand
TGCAGGCCGACCCGACGACCCTTTCGGGGAAGGCTGATACGAGTGGGTGTCAATGAGCAAGGTAGTAGGCCCAGTCGCTGCGCCGGGGTAGTGGCAACAGCATGTACACAAGGAAAGCGCGCGCAACACGGGAAACCCCACGTCGTGGCCAGGGATGGCCAACCGAACGCTCGTGAGAGCAGGTTCGGGCGCGGTGGGGTGGCGGAGAGGCCCGTAGTACCGTTGAAGCCGAGTAATGCCGGTGGAGGGAAGGGGCCTTGGTTCAAGACAGACGCAAGACGTAGCGAGGACGTGGAGATTGGGTAACCTATCAACTCCGATTGGTGTTCAGAAACTGCAGATGGCGTTACACGCGAAAGCGAAGTCAGAAGCCGACTATCGTTTCTACGCGCTGTACGACAAGATTTACCGCAAGGACATTCTGGCTCATGCCTACGCCCAGTGCCGCTCGAACAAGGGTGCACCGGGTTTGGATGGACAGGACTTTGCGGATGTCGAAGCGTATGGCGTCGAGCGATGGTTGGCGGAACTGGCGCAGGCCCTCCGGGAGGAGCGCTATCGACCGGAACCAATACGAAGAGTGTTTATACCGAAACCCAATGGCAAGCTTCGGCCGCTGGGTATCTCGACCCTGAAGGATCGCACCTGCATGACAGCAGCAATGCTTGTGCTGGAGCCGATCTTCGAAGCCGACCTTCCCGCCGAGCAGTATGCCTACCGGCCGGGCCGCAATGCCCAGCAGGCAGTCAACGACGTGGGAGAACGGCTGCACCGCGGCCAGACGGAAGTCGTGGACGCCGACCTCGCGGACTACTTTGGCAGCATTCCGCACGCCGAACTGATGCAGTCGCTTGCGCGACGCATTGTGGATCGGCGTGTGCTGCATCTGATCAAGATGTGGCTTGTGTGCGCTGTTGAAGAAACCGACCAGCGCGGGCGGAAGACACGAACCACTGAGGCCAAGGACAAGGGTCGGGGTATTCCGCAAGGCTCCCCCATCTCGCCACTGCTGTCGAATTTGTATATGCGACGGTTTGTGTTGATGTGGAAGAAGCTGGGGCTGGAGCGACGTCTGGGCAGTTGTATCGTCACCTACGCGGACGACCTAGTGATTTTGTGCAAACACGGCAAGGCGGAAGAAGCCCTGCAATGGATGCGGGCGATCATGGGGAAACTGAAGCTGACGGTGAATGAGGACAAGACACGACTCTGTAAGGTACCGGAAGAGACGTTCGACTTTCTGGGATACACGTTTGGCAGGCGGTATTCGGCGACGACAGGAAAGCCACGCGTGGCTCAGTGGCCGTCGAAGAAAAGCATCCGGCGCATGGTCGAGAAGGTCCATGCGCTGACCGAGCTGAACAGGGGCTGGCAGCATACCGAGGAGCTGGTGAGGAAGTTGAACCGCACGCTAGGCGGCTGGGCGAACTACTTCAGTGTAGGGACGGTCAGCCGCGCTTATCGAGCGCTCGACAACTACACGGCGACACGGTTGCGTCGGTGGTTGCGCAGCAAGTACAAGGTCAGGCGACGCAAGGGCGGGACGTATCCACTCTCGCACCTTTACGGGTACTACGGTCTCGTACGTCTGGCAGCACGAGGGCGCAGCGTGGCGTGGGCGTAGGCGTGAGCTCTTGTCCGAGAGCCGGATGCGGGAGATCTGCAAGTCCGGTTCGATGAGAGGGATGTGGAAACGGGGTTATGGTTGGCTATTGAGGCACCGTCAGACGAAAGGGACGGCAACCGCTATGCAAAACCTACTGCTACCGCGCCACATCCCGACTCTACCAGTTGCGGTCATTCCCTTACCACCCGAACGTTACCTTCATCCACGGCCAGATCGTCGAAAGGAACC
>CAIMMO010000257.1 GCA_903842595.1 uncultured Alphaproteobacteria bacterium | reverse complement strand
GGCGCCCACCATGTAGAGGCCGGCTATCTCTTCGCTGACATTGTGTGGCCTGAACCAGGCGCTCTGGAAAAGGCGTGGCTCCAGCGAGAAGGCGCTGCCATTGAGCGATAGCAGACGATCGCGAAAGTCCTGAGGCGTGAGGATGCGGGAGGTCACGATGCTTTCGCCGAGACCGGGTAGCAGCGTCTCCTCGAGGCGCGCCTGGATCATCGCGCGACACCGCTCTCCTTCCTCGCCCCAATCGGTACCACTGCCCAGGTGAGGTACCGGCGCAAGGACATAGAAGGCGTCGCAACCAGCTGGGGCAAGCGACGGATCGTTTGCGGTCGGCCTATGCAGATAGAGACTCAGGTCTCTCGCCAGGATCTTGCGGTAGAAGATGTCCCGCAGAAGCCCTTCATAGCGGGGACCCAGCACCATCGTGTGGTGATAGACATCGTCGAACCTGCGGTTGGTGCCGAAGTACCAGACCAGAAGGCTCATCGAGAAGCGCTTGCCGGCAAACTTCCGGTCGGTCCAGCGGCGCCGCTTGTGCTCCGAAAGCAGCTGGGTGTAGGTCCAGCCAGCATCGGCGTTCGAAACTACGACATCACCGGCGATGTGCTCCCCTGAAGCGAGCCGCACGCCGGTCGCACGGCGGGAGGAGACGGTAATCTGGGCGACTTCGGCATTCAGCCGCAGAGCACCGCCCTGCCTCTCGATCAGCCGGACCAGGCCGGTGACGAGTGCGCCTGTGCCGCCCATGGCGTAGTGTACGCCGTGCGTCCGCTCCAGATGTCCGACAAGGCTGTAATAGGCCGTAGTGGACAGCGGATTGCCGCCGATCAGAAGCGGGTGGAAGCTGAAGGCTATCCGGAGCTTGTCGTTTCGGAAATAGCGCGACACGTGGCTGAAGACTGAGCGGTAGCCGCCAAGCCGGATGAGATCTGGCGCGCTTTTCAACAAGGTCCCGATACGGTGAAACGGCTGATCGGCGAGTTTTTCGAAAGCTGTTTCGTAGATTTTCTTGCTGTCGCGCAGAAAGCGTTCAAAGCCGGCAACGTCGCCAGGATCGAAGCGGGCAACTTCTTCACGCATTGCAGCATGGTCGCTGCTGGCGCTGAAGACACTGCCGTCGTCGAAGCGAATTTTATAAAATGGGTCAATCCGGCGAAGATCGATGTCGTCTGACATTCGTCGGCCGCACAGTGTCCAGAGCTCCTCGAGGAGGTAGGGCGCGGTTATGATGGTAGGCCCAGCATCGAAGGTGAACCCGTCCTGTCGATACACGTAGGCGCGGCCGCCAGGGGCATCGAGGCGCTCCAGAACGGTGACGCGATAGCCCCTCGCCCCCAGCCTCACGGCCGCAGCGAGGCCACCAAAGCCGCTGCCGATGACGATGGCATGCCGTCGGTCATCGCGATCGGGCCGGGCGGCGGGCTGAGCAGGATTGGGTGTCAACATGGAATAACACTAAGGTCGTCATGCGCACCCGCGCAAGGCGATTGTCTTGCTACGCGTGACGCAGCGCGGCGAGGATCATGTCGACGACAACACCGGGGGCCTCCTCATGGGCGAGATGGCCCAGCCCCGGCGCCAGCACAATCCGCGCGCGCTTAGCCAGCCGCACAACGCTGTCAGCTGTGGTCGGCGGCACCGCGCGATCCCTGGCGCCGACGATGAGCGTTAATGGGGACGCAAGCCTCGGCAGGTCGCGCCGCAGCGTTTCAAGATCCCAGTGCGCCATCAGGGCGACGGTGGCCTTGAGATGATCGCGGCTGCGAAACAGGCGTCCGTAAAAATCTAGCCCCCGCTCATCGAGCGCCGAACCTGTGCTGCGCATGAGGTCGCTGATCGCGTTGCGCTGCTCTGCGCGATGGGCGAACAGGCCAAGCGAGAGCGGGTTGTAGAACAGTGTTCGCGCGAGCAAGGGCGCGAGCGGACCAAGCGGTCCGGGGAAGGGAAGCAGTGCAGCGTTGATCCCCACAATCGCAGCAGGGGAACACACGCGATCGAGCGCCATTCGGACAGCGATGGCCGCGCCAGCGGAGTGTCCGACAACCGCGGCAGGTGAAACATCCAGCGTCTTCAGAAGATAACCCACGGCCCGCGCCACATTCGGGAGCGTGAAGTCGTTATTGCTGCGCGGCGTCGCGGTGAAGCCATGTCCCGGCAAGTCCAGAGCCACAACCTGATGGGTTCGCGCAAGCAGCGGCGTGACATCGCGCCAGGAGTGTGTGGCCGCGCCTGTGCCATGCAGGAGGACGAGCGTCGGCCCAACGCCCATGACTTGCACATGCCAGCGCAGGCCACGAACCTCGATGAAGCGGCTTGCCTCGCGGTTGGGCCAGTCGCGGCCCTGCACATTCCAGTCGAGCGCGCGTGTCATCTGCGCGACGGGGCGTTCGCGCGCACAACGGCGGCGACTGCTCCACTGTCGACAAAAGGCAGCTGCGCGTAAGCGGCACCCATTTCAGTCGCAAGCTCGCCCGCTCCCGGACGTGAACGTGGAGATGTATCGATGAAGACCGCCGGAAGCCCTGTGGCTCGCAAGCCCCTCGCCGCGTCGCGCGCGTCCTGCTCTGCCCGTGGGCGTCCGGGTTCCCCGTCGCGGCCGACATTTCCGCGGCCATCCGTGAGAAACACGATAAGCGGCGTACGTCCCTTGGCGCGTTCAGCCTGGCCCAGAAGCGACGCCACATCGATTGCGGTGGCCAGCGGCGTTGCGCCGCCACCGGGCAGGTCCGCCAAGGACCGCTTCGCCCGTGAAAGTGAGCGCGTCGGCGGCAGCAGAAGTTCTGCGGCCTTGTCCCGGAACACAATCAAGGCGACGCGTGTGCGGGTGACGTAAGCTTCGGCCAGCAGATTCTCGACTGCACCCTTTGCCTCTGCGAGACGCTGCGCGGCGGTCGAGCCGGAGGCGTCGACCACGAAGATTGTCGTCGACTCCAGCCGCTGCACAAAGCGACGAATGCGGAAATCACTCTTGCGCACCAGCACGCGCGCCGCGCCTGAGGCTGTCGCCTCCTGGCGGCGCAGCTTCTGCCATGGCGCTGCTGCACGAAGCGTGGCGACGAGGTCGAGTCTGTCGCCTGTGCGCAGTGTGCCGGAGCGCGCGCCCAGCGGCCGTCCGCGGCGCGCGGATTTGGCAGCAGCCCCTGCTCCACCTGAACGTGCAACGGCGCGGCGCTCGGCACGGACTTCGAGGAACTGCGAGAGAAACTCGGGCGGCAGGGCGGATTGGACGGCGGCAACAACGCGGTCGGCCGCTTCATCTGCGGTTGGCTGTTCGGGTGGCGCGCCATCCTCGCCGGCATCATCCGGAGGTGGTGGAGCTTGCTGAGGCGGCGCTTCAGCCGGCGCCACCTGTGCACGGGGCGCCAGCACCAGACGAGCTGCAAGCTCAAGATCTTCCTGCGTTACCACCACGCGACCTGCAACCGCCGCTGACGCTCTCGCGGCGCGGAGCATGAAGATTGCCGCGCGCGTCGATGAGACGCCGAAGACCGAAGCTGCCGAGCAGATCGTCTCAATGAGCTTATCCTCGCAGGGCTTCATTCGCGCGAGGGCCGCGCGGGCGGCCAGGATGCTTTCGCGCGCTGGCGCCGCAAGCACGCCCGCACGGATTCTGCTGACATCAAGATGAAAAGCGACTCGCTCCGCGAGCACGTCCGGAGCGCGTTCGTCAGGTTCGATACCCTCTTCCAGAGCGACGAGGATGAACCCGGAGCCTTCCGCCTCGTGCGCATTGCGATCGTGTGAAACCTGTCCCGCATCGATCACCGCAGCGATGCGCGCGCCCGTCGCCGCCGAACACCGCTCGGCCATGGACAGGATCACCGCGCCGCCGTCGCTCTCGCTCAGGAGTCCACGGCTTGCGACCGGCCGGCCGGCAGCCAGCGTTGCAGAGAGGTCCAGTCCGCCAAGAAGGCGTTCGTCGTCGATATGAGACGGCGCGCGGCGGATGGGCGCGTCGGCGGGAAGCGCCGCTTTCAACGCACCCAACCAGGAATCGCGCGCCGGCCCCGGAAAGCCACGAATGATTGCGCCGCCTAATCCGGCGGGATCAACAGCAAGCAGCCCAGCAGCGGCCAGGGCATCCGCCCATGGGTCAAACTGCGCTGGCGCGCCGGCCGTCATGCGTCGAAGATTTCGCCCAGCGCGCGCTCGATCCGCGATGCTGAACCTACATCGTCCAGAGGGTTGCGGCGCAGGCGATGCTGAAGCGACATCACCGCAATCTCGCGCAGATGAGATGTCGCGACGGACTTGGCGCCTTCGAGGGCGGCGAGCGCGCGGGCTGCCCGTATCAATGTGAGTTCACCACGCAAACCGTCCGAACCGATCTTCATGCAGAGCGCTGCGGCGCATTCAACCACCTCGTCCGGCAGAGCGAGATTGCCATGCAAGGCGCGTGCTTTGACGATGCGGTCGCGGACCTGTGCGTCTTTCTTCGTCCATGCCGCGGCGAAGGTTTCCGGGTCCCGGTCGAATGCATCACGCTGGCGCACGACGGCAACGCGGTCTGCAAGCACGGTGGGCGTCTTCACGTCGACGGACAGTCCGAAGCGATCGAGGAGTTGGGGGCGGAGTTCGCCCTCCTCCGGGTTACCGGTCCCAATCAGCACGAAGCGCGCGGGATGACGAACGCTCAACCCTTCGCGTTCGACAACGTTCTCGCCTGAGGCCGCAACGTCAAGCAACAGGTCGACGAGATGGTCTTCAAGCAGGTTGACTTCGTCGATGTAGAGGAAGCCGCGATGGGCTTTCGCAAGCAGGCCTGGCTCGAAGCGCTTTTCGCCGCGCGTCAGCGCCTGCTCGAGGTCGAGCGCGCCGACGACGCGGTCTTCCGTGGCGCCTAGCGGCAGGTCAACGACAGGCGTCGCCCGTAATTCTGTCTTCACCGCTCCCTTGGCCGTGCGCGAGGGGCAATCTGGCGTGCAGCGGCCAGCGTCGGCCTCGGGATCGCAATGGTAGGGGCAGTCCTTCACGGCGCGCATGGCTGGCAACAGCGCCGCGAGCGCGCGGACGGCCGTGGACTTTCCGGTGCCGCGATCGCCGAACACCATCACGCCGCCGATGCCTGGATCGACGGCAGCGATCAGCAGGGCACGCTTCATCGCGTCCTGGCCAACGATCGCCGAAAAGGGGAAAACAGTGCGCATCACAATTTGACCGTGCTCAAGGATGACGCCTGCCGCAAGAGGGTCAACCGCACAAGAGCGCAGACTTTTCGACGCTCACTTGCTCGACACGCTTTTCTTGACGCCGCGCAGGAAGCGCCAGACCAGATAGAGCACCACCGGCACGGACAGTGCGGTTGCAACTGTGGGGTCCAGCCAGGGCGCCGCGACTGCGACACCGTCGAAAGCCACCTTCAGAAGCGACAGCGCATAATAGGAGACCGCGACGATCGACAGGCCCTCGACTGTCTCCTGCAGGCGGAGCTGCACGCGCGATCGGCTGTCCATCGACGCCAGAAGGTTGACGTTAACCATCTCCGAGGCGACTTCGACGCGCGTGTTGAGGATCTGCACGGTGCGGGCGATCCGCTCAATGGCGCCCTGCTGGCGCTCGGCGACGGACACACATGTACGCATCGCCGGCGCGAGCCGGCGTTCCATGAACTCTCCCAGGGTCGGACGGCCGTCGATGGCCAGCTCGTTCCAGCTCGTGATGCGGGCGCCGACCAGGCCGTAATAGGCACGCGAGGCGGCGACGCGGAAGTTCGTCTGGCCCGCCAGACGCTCTGCCTGGCCGGCAAGGGCCGCAAGCTTGTTCACGAGAGTTCGGTCCGATTCCACGCCGTTCTCATTGACCACCTGAGCTGCCGCGGCGTCGATCTCGCTCTCGAGCTCCGTCAGCGCCGCCGTTGCCTGAAGCGCCAGCGGGTAAGTGAGCAAGGCCAGCAGGCGGTAGGTTTCAACTTCAAACAGCTGTTGCAGCGTGCGCCCAACAAGCGCTTCGCCGACGCCGCCATCCACCAGAACGAAGCGGGTAAAGGAATCAGGACCTGCGCGAAAATCGGTAAACACCTCAATCGCACCGGAGGCGATGCGGGCGGCAACCAGTTCGTCCGGGGCAAAGGGAAAACGCGACGGCCTGGCTGCGACGATTGCGGCATGAGCTGCGACGAGTATTTCCCCCGGCATGTTTGACAGCCAGTCAAGCGGGACGACATCGAGTGCGGTGACGCCGAAATTGGCGACGTCAGGTTCGACACCGGGGCGGAAGACAGTCCATGTGGAGGCTTCGGTGTGACGCTCCCAACGCAGCGACCACGACCCCGCCTCAAGCAGGCACCATCTGGCGCCGACGCCCGGCTCCGGAGCTGCGAACTTGCGGCAGAGCGCGGCCATATGAAGACGATCGCCCTCAGACCCAGCTTCTCCTGACAAGGAGACGATGCGAGTCGAAAGCGCCGGCGCCGCCAGGGGCGTTGATGGCCTTGCATGCGCCTCAGCGAGGAGGCGGTCGCGGTCCTTATGAAATTTCAACTGAAGGTCCGGTGACGCCATGAGCCCGCGCGTTCATCCACTAACGGCAATGCAGTAATGACGATGACATGGCACGATTGCATCGTCGAGGCGGGCTTTGTCCCTGGCCATGTCCGGGTCAGCCAGCTGGCAACTGGCGTGTTTGTCGAAGCGCCTCCCACAGGGCTATGCCGGCAGACACCGAGACATTCAGTGAGCGCGCGCCGCCCGCCAGTGGTATCGCGACGCGTGAGTCGGCGGCGGCGTGGACCGCGTCCGGGACCCCGGCTGATTCCCTGCCAAAGAGAAGGATATCGCCGGGTTGGAAGGCATGCATTTCGAGACGAACGCTGCCGCGGGTCGTGAACAGGATCAGTCGGGCTCCCGATTCTACCTGCGCCCCACGAAACGCCGACCAGCCGGAATGACGGGAAATCGCAACGTTTTCCCCATAGTCCATGGCTGTGCGCTTCAACGCGCGGTCGGTGAGCGGGAAGCCGCACGGCTCGATGATGTCGACTGCGACGCCAAGGCACGCCGCAAGCCGGAGATTTGCACCCAGATTCTGGGGGATGTCAGGTTGAAAGAGTGCGAGGCGCAATTTAGACGACTCCGATAACGAAGAGGCTTTCTTGCGACACCACGCCACGTGGGGGCCTGACCCCGCCGCGGTGATAAGGCGTCCAAAGCTCCGGATAGCATGGGAGACTCGTGTGTCGGAACACGGATCCAAGGCCGCAACGGCAGACACTGCTCACGCTGGAGAAACCCGCAGGGATTTCATCCACATCGCAGCGGGCGTGGCGGCAGCCGGCGGCGTCGCGATGGTTGCCTGGCCATTTGTTCAGCAACTCGGCCCGGCGGGCGATACCAAGGCGGCCTCAGCCGCGGAGGTGGACCTGTCGAAAGTGCCGGAGGGCAGCGAGATTCGCGTTGGCATCGGCGGCCTGCCCTTCTTCGTGCGGCACCGCACGGCGGCGGAGATTGCACGCGCCAAGGCTGACGATACCGCCACGATGCGCGACCCCGCGACGGATGAATCGCGCCTCGTGAAGATGGCGGACGGCTCTTACAATGCGGCATTCCTCATTACGTCCGGTGCCTGCACGCACCTCGGCTGCGTGCCTGTAGGTCCGGCGCAGGGGTCAGTCGGCGAGTTTGGCGGCTGGTACTGCCCGTGCCACGGCTCGCACTACGATACATCGGGACGTATCCGCAAAGGTCCGGCGCCAAAGAACCTGGCGATCCCGGAATATGCGTACATCTCGCCGACAATGATCAAGATTTCGCTGTAGTCGAAGGCAGAGGCCCATGAGCGGACCGTCGATCTACGAACCAAAGACCGGCTTCGAGAAGTGGCTCGATACCCGTCTCCCAATCATCCGCTTCGGCGCGGACCTGATGGACTTCCCGACACCGAAGAACCTCAACTACTGGTGGACCTTCGGCGGCATCCTGGCGGTTTGCTTGATGGTGCAGATCGCTACCGGCATCGTGCTGGCGATGCACTATGTGGCCACAACGCAGGGCGCGTTTGCGTCGGTCGAGCGCATCATGCGCGACGTGGATTATGGCTGGCTGATCCGGAACATCCACGCCAACGGCGCCTCGATGTTCTTCCTCGCCGTCTACATCCACATGTTCCGTGGGCTCTATTACGGTTCATACAAGGCTCCTCGCGAGGTGATTTGGATCCTCGGCGTGGTGATCTACCTGCTGATGATGGCGACCGCGTTCATGGGCTATGTGCTGCCCTGGGGCCAGATGTCATTCCACGGATCGGCAGTCATCACCAACCTGATCGGCGCGATCCCGCTGGTCGGCGATACCGTGAAAACCTACCTGATGGGCGGCCCGGCGATCGGCGAGGCGACACTCAACAGGTTCTTCTCGCTGCACTACCTGCTGCCGTTCGTGATTGCAGGCATCGTTGTGTTGCACATCTGGGCCCTGCACGTGCCGGGCAACAACAACCCGACCGGCGTGTCGGTCAAGGACGTTAAGAAAGACACCCTCCCGTTCCACCCGTACTACACGGTGAAGGACGGCTTCGCGATCCTGCTGTTCCTCCTGGTCTTCGCCTATTTCGTCTTCTTCGCGCCGAACGCGCTTGGTCATGCCGACAACTCGATCGAGGCCAACCCGCTGGTAACGCCGGCGCACATCGTACCGGAATGGTACCTGCTGCCATTCTACGCGATCCTGCGCGCCATCACGTTCGACATCGGACCGATCGAAGCCAAGCTTCTTGGCGTATTTGCGATGTTCGGCTCTATCCTGATCCTCTTCGTGGTTCCCTGGTTGGACACCTCGAAGGTGCGCTCGATGCGCTATAGGCCGATGGCGCAGCAGTTCTTCGTGCTGTTTGTCCTGGCTGCAGTTGGCCTTGGCTTCTGCGGCGCGAATGACCCCGACAAGCTGGTCTTCAAATGGTCTGACGGCCTGGTGGTGAACTATGTCGACACCAACGGCGCGGCCAAAGTCTCGCAGAAATACGCCGAGTACGCCGACGCTACCGCGTTCCAGGCGAGCCTGCCCGCGTCCGCCGGAGCGAGCATCGCGATCCAGGAAGACGGCTTCAAATGGCTGTGGCTGTCGCAGATACTCGGGGCCTACTATTTCCTGTATTTCATCCTGATCCTGCCGGTCCTCGGCATTGTCGAGAAGCCGAAGGCGCGGCCGCCGTCAATCGCGGACAGCGTGCGTGGCAAGAAGAGCGGCGGTTCGTCTGCATCCGCTACGCCGGTCGGCGGCGCTGCCTCTGTGGCCGCGGAATAGGGAGAGACACATGCGCTTCGCCAAACTCGCCCTCGCCGGCCTCCTCGCCACTTCGCTCGCAGCCTTTGGGATTTCTGCCATCGCGCAGCAGCCCGCAACGAGCCCGGCTGCAGAACAACCTACGCCGCCCGCTGACGCTCAGCCTGCGCCGACAGACACGCCGACAATGGCGGTACCCGCTCCGACGACGGAGACTGTGCCCGCACAATCTGCCGTGATTGCTCCGGCTGCCGACGCTTCCGGTGGCCACGGCGGCGAGGAGGCTGCAGGCGGCGAAGCCCATGCGGCGGGCGGTCATGACCTGCTCGAGCCTGTTGGTGGCTGGCCGCATGAGGGGTATTTCGGGACGTTCGACCAGAACCAGCTCCAGCGTGGCTTCAAGGTCTATTCCGAGGTCTGCTCCGTCTGCCACGGCATGAAACTGCTTTCATTCCGCAACCTCGGCGAACAGGGCGGACCGTTCTACGACCCGCGCTACCCTAACCCTAACGACAACCCGGTCGTGAAACAGATCGCGGCGACATTCACGAACCAGATTCCTACGGTCGACCCGGACTCCGGCGACATGATTGCGTCGCCAGCCAAGACGTCTGACAGGATCCTCGGGCCGTTCGCGAATGACATCGCGGCGCGTGCCGGCAATGGCGGAGCCCTTCCGCCGGACCTGTCCGTTATCACCAAGGCCCGCCATGGCGGGGCTGGCTACATCTACTCGCTTCTGATGGGTTACACGCCGCCGCCTGCAGGCCTCACCGTCGCACCAGGGCAGCACTACAATGCCTATATGCCCGGCGACACCAGCGCGAGCTGGGCGGGCGATCCGCGCCACAAGCCTCCGGGTGGCTTCCTCGCCATGGCATGGCCGCTCGAGTACGCCGAAGTCACTTTCGACGATGGCACGGCGAGCACGCAGGAACAGATGGCGCATGACGTATCGGTCTTCCTCGCCTGGGCAGGTGACCCGAAAGCTGTAGCGCGCAAGCAGATGGGCGCTGCTGTGATCCCCTACCTGCTCCTCCTCTCCCTGCTCGTGTTCCTGTCGTACAAGCGCCTGTGGCGGAACGTCGAACACTGATCGCGAAGTCGCTATCGATGACGCACTCAAGGGCCTCGGCGACCGAAAGGTTTCCGGGGCCCTTCTGCGTCATGGGGCGGCGTTACGGCAGGCGGTACAGCCCCGGGGCCTCTGCAGTCACAAGCGCGCTTGACGACAATTACCTTCAAAAGCGTTGCGCCGGAACGCAACCACGGCGCAGCGGATAGGCCTGACGTCTCTGGTCTCACTCATGTTCATCGCATGCCTGATCTTCATCTCTCGGCCAGAGACGTCGCGGGACGCCAACGCGATGATCTCGATTTTCTTCCCCTTCATGTACATGGGGTCGGGCATCTGGGCCCGGCGGCGCCTGTTCGCCATCGGCTTCGTCACCGCGGCGGGGATCATGGCGGGCTTCATCTGGATCGATGAATACTATCCGCTGTGGATGGGCCTCTTTGGCGGCGACTCCCTCATCGCGGGCGGCCTCTGGCTCAGGAGCGCCTGAGCATGGACGGGCCGGACGAGATCATCCATCAGTCGATGCGGCTGCGCATCGCCGCAACCCTCAACGCACTGGCTCACGGAGAGCAGCTCGAATTCAACAAGCTGAAGGCGGTGCTCGGGGCCACAGACGGGAACATGGCGACGCATCTCGCCGCCCTGGAGAAGGCGGGCTACATCGCCGTGCAAAAGGACTTCGTGGGCAAGAAGCCGCGCACACGTGTTTCGCTCACACGCGTCGGTCGAAAGGCGTTCGAAAGGCATGTCGCCTACCTGCGGGAGTTGCTGGACGGCGGGAGCTGAGAGCGGAATGCAGCTACGAGGTCGCCGCCTGTCGCGATGCCGCGGGAGCAATCTTCGCGCGCAGACTTTCAAGAGCGACGAGCAACTGCCCCTTGGCGGCTTCGGAAATATCCGAGCGGCGCAACAGGTGCATCGTGCTGATGTGGACGCGCAGTGGCTCCCAATCTGACTTCTGGCGGACAAGAAGAGCGTCCGCAACTTCGCAGAGGCTTTGCGCTGCGATGTCCATCTCGGGGATTCCCGCGACTGTCGCGACACCGATCATCCGCCGTGATGTTTCGTAGACCTCGCGCAACTGCACGCGCCGTGCGTCGTCGTCCCCCGAGAGCCCCGCCGGAAATGCGGCGAGCAATACATCGAGCCGCGCCAGACACTCGTTCTCCATTTCGTTCAGAAGCGCTTCCGCTTGCTTGACAGCCATGGAGGCCATCATTGGCGGGGCATTGTCGAGCGCAGCACGCAGCCGGTTCTTGGCGTAGGTGATCTTCATGACGAAGCCGCCGCGTTCATGACCATGTCGATCTCCTCCTGGCTCATGTCACCCCCCGCCGCAATGCGCGCAGCGACATCACGATCCTTTTGCCGGCGGCCCGGCGCGCCCGCCGGAAGCGCCTCGTCGCGCCATCGACGGTCGGGGCCGACATAGTGCTCGGTCTCGACATACGGCCGCTTCTCGCGCGACATCCAGAGAATCCGCTCCAGCAGAACAGTGGCCGAGAGCGGCCGTGAGACGACGAAATTGGCGCCGCAATCGCGAAGCTGTCCGATCCTGCTGCTTTCAGTATGGCCGGTCACGACCAGCACCGGCGCATGGCGGTTCGGCGGAGCCAATTCGCGGCGTATCCAACTGATGAGATCGTAGCCATCCGGGCCAAAGCCGGCCGGGTCGGTTATGATGAGGTCATAGGGCTGGTTCGCCAGCTGGCGGCGGACCTCCAGGACATCATCGCAACGCGCCACCGCTCGGGCTCCGAACCCGATCAGCATCTGGACCACGATGCTCTGGCCCATCATGTCGGCGTCGGCGAGCAGTATCGACGTCCGCTGCAGGTTCAGCAGCGCCTTTGGAGGCTTGACGGAGGACATGCGTGGGCGGACCGGACTTTCTTTGTTCCAAGCCTAGCTCACCCTCGTTTCGCGACCGTTAATTTCTGCTTGTATTGAGGTAGCAAAGCGCCCGCTTTATTGTTCGTACCAATGACCGTCCCTGCCCCGCAACCGGACGTGATCCTGCGCTATCTCCACATCAGACGGGCTGGCGAGCGCCTTCGAGACGCCGCCGGGGATGTCGATGACGTAGTGCGGCTGCGCCAGGCCGGAGATGCGGTCTCGCAACTCGCGAACCAGGGTTTGCCCTTGCTCGACGCCGAGCCGGAAGTGCGACGTGCCCTGTGCCAGATCCGGGTGATGCAGATAGTACGGGCGCACGCGTGACTCGACGAGCGCGCCCATCAGCTCGGTCAATGTATCGATGTCTGCATTGACGCCCTCCAGAAGCACAGACTGCCCAAGCAGCTGGATACCCGCGTCCGCGAGGCGCCCAAGGGCGGCGCGCGCCTGCTGCGTCAGCTCACGCGCGTGGTTGCAGTGAACCGCAACGAAGACCGCCTTCGACCGGCTGCGAATCGCGTCGATAAACGCTTCCGACACACGCTCCGGGTCGGCGACCGGCATTCGCGTGTGCCAGCGGATTACCTTCACATGCCCAATCGACTCAAGCGCGCGCGTGAGCACTTCGGCGCGACGGGCCGAGAGCATGAAGGGGTCGCCGCCCGTGAGGATGACTTCCCGGATTTCCGGATTGGCGCGGATGTAGCAAAGCGCCGCTTCCATCTCCGCTGGCGAAAGATTGCCATCCTTGTCCGGCCCGACCATCTCGCGCCGGAAACAGAAGCGGCAATAGACAGGACAGACTGAAACGATCTTCAGGAGCACGCGATCGGGATAGCGGTGGACGATCCCTTCGACTGGCTCATGGGTCTTGTCGCCGATCGGATCGGGCAGCTCTTCAGGAAGGATGTCGAGCTCGGCGGGCGTGGGGACGAATTGCAGCGCTATCGGATCGGCAGGATCTTCGCGATCGATCAGCGATGCCATGGCGGGGGTGATGGCGGTAGCGTACGCGGCTGTCACCTGCACCAGCTCGCGAGCATCGCGAGCCAGGCCCGCGGCGACGAGTTCGTCGGCGGTGCGCAGGGTGCGCGCGGGCGGTATGTCGAGCAAGCGGGTCACGGTTGCCGGGCGTCTAGCGCCGACTGCGGGTCAAGTCCACCAGCCCGCCCAGATCCTCGATCGCGTGGACGGCCCGGTCATCGACACCCTCGCGCCGCAGCATGTCCGCGAACAGACGGCTCGCGTCCGGGGGCCTGGAGCATTCGGAGACCGCGTCGGCGACCTCCGGCCAGGCGTCATCGGCAAAATCCACCACCAGCTGGAGGGCGCCGATCGCTGTCAGAACGAGCAACGAGGTCGGAGCAATCCGCTCAAGGTCACCTTCGGGGCCAAACATCCGCGGCGCCTGTTCGCGCAGGTCATCGATCTGCTTGCGGTGGTCGTAGACGAACTCGCCCAGGATACGCTCGGTTTTCCAGTCGATCCACTCCGCGGTGCAAGGCTCGGGCGTGGTTGTGCACGCCGATATCACAGGCAACATCAGGAGGGCTGCTGCAAGTGATCGGAACATGGCGCGCCTCTTTTGCGGCATTGGAGACCGTTAGACCGGCGGCGTCCAGAGGACGTCTGCGATACGGCGGGCGCCTGTCGCCAGCATGACAAGGCGGTCGAATCCCATCGCGACGCCGCTGGCCGGGGGCATATGACCGAGCGCGTCAAGGAAATCCTCATCGAGCGGATAGCGCTCACCGTAGGTGGCCTGTTTCAAATTCATCTCCGCTTCGAAGCGTCGGCGCTGTTCGGCGGCGTCCGTCAGTTCGCCAAAGCCGTTGGCGATTTCGACGCCGCAGGCATAGAGTTCGAAGCGTTCGGCAAAGCGCGGATCGCGGTCCAACGGGCGCGCGAGCGCGGCTTCTTCGGCGGGATATTCGCACAGCGCCGTGAGGCGCCCCCGCCCCAGTTTCGGTTCGACATGCTGGACCAGAATGCGGCTGAAGAGGTCGGACCATGAGTCGTCGATCGCGACGCGCACACCAATGAACAGTGCGGCTTCCGCCAGTGCGTCGCGCTTGCCCAGGGCAGCCTCCAGGTCGATCCCTGCATGCAAGGCAAAGGCGTCGATCAGAGTGAGGCGCTCAGGCTCGCCTTCGGGATCACACACGCTGTCGCGCCAACGCAATTCACCGGCCTCCGTCTCGCGGGCCGCAAGGCGGCACAGCGCAACGCAATCGGCCATCACTGCCGCATACGGCTCGCCGGCGCGATACCATTCCAGCATGGTAAACTCGCCTGAGTGCAGCGGCCCGGTCTCGCCCCTGCGGTAAACGCGGGCGTAGTCGAAAATCTTAGTCTCGCCCGCCGCCAGCAGCTTCTTGCAGGAGAATTCCGGCGAGGTGTGCAGGTAGAGCGGCCGAGGCCCCGCCTCGCCCGACTGTTGTGTTGCAAAGGCGTGCAGGTGCGCCTCATTCCCGGGCGAGACCTGGAGCGCGCCGCACTCGACCTCGGTAAAGCCTTCGCCTAGGAACCAGTTCCGCGCAGCATCCCGGATGCGGCCCCGCGCCTGCAGGAAGGGTCGGCGGTCGGCGTGGGTTTCGGGGGACCACCAGGGCATAGCAACCGTCTCCGGACAGGCGTTGCCAGACCCTATCACTTGCGCGGCGCAAGTGCGCAAACCCCTGATCCAGGCTCCAAAAGCCGCAGAAGGCCGGGCTTGGCCCGCGGGGCTTGGCATTGTATGACCGCGCCGCTTCATCAGGTTCAGGTCGGCGCACCGAATCCCGCCGCCGGCCGCAAGACAAAGGCTTTTCCCGTGGTCAAAGTCATCGCCAGCGACGTCCGTAAGGGCAATGTCCTAGAGAACGAGGATGGCAAGCTCTACACGGTGCTCAAGGCCGAAACCTATCGCCCGGGCAAGGGCACGCCCACCGCCACGATCGAGATGCGCCGCATTTCGGACGGCGTGAAAGTCGTGGAGACGTACAAGACAACCGACCAGCTGGAGCGCGCCTTTGTCGAGGAGGTGATGCACACCTACCTGTTCAAGGACGACCCCAACTACGTCTTCATGAACCCCGAAAACTACGAGCAGATCACTGTGCCTGCCGCCATGCTCGGAGACGACGCCAACTATCTCGACGAGAACATGCAGTGTCACCTGCTGATGTTCGACGGCAGCCCGGTCGCCATTTCCCTGCCCCAGCGCGTGACGCTCGAGATCGTCGAGACCGAGCCGGTCGTGAAGGGCCAGACCGCGTCGGGCTCCTACAAGCCGGCAGTTCTGTCTAATGGTGTTCGCATCATGGTCCCGCCGCACATCGGCACCGGCACACGCGTGATCGTCTCGACGGAAGACGGTTCCTACGTGGAGCGGGCGAAGGACTGATCCTTCGCCCCTTCGTCACGATATCAAGCCGCGGCGGGAAATCGCCGGAGAATTTGTTCGTCTCAGAACTTGCTGAAGTCCGGCGTCCGCTTCTGCTGGAACGCCATGAAGGCCTCCATGGCCTCTGCAGTTTTCAATCGCTCGCCGAAGACTTTACCCTCAGTGCGCAACTGGGCGAGAATTGTCTCGCTATCGCGCATCAACTTCTTGGTCGCCATCACCGCGCCCGGTGGGCGCTGAGCCAGTTTGCGGGCCGCTTCGCGCGCGGCGTCGATTACCTCACCAGCGGGCAACGCGATATTCGCCACGCCCAGCTGAGCTGCCTGCGCGCCGGTCACTCCATCACCCAGCGCAAACATAGCAAAGGCTCGCGTGTAGCCGATCCGCGCCGGGATCAGCATGGACGAGGCGGCCTCGGGGACGAGCCCCAGATTCACGAACGGCGTGGTCAATTTCGCTTCGTTCGCGACGAAAACCAGATCGCAGTGAAACAGCATGGTCGTACCGACGCCGACAGCGAGACCCGTAACAGCGGCGACAAGCGGTTTGGGAAACTGTGCAATCGCCTCGATGAAGCCGCCAGCGGCTGGTGTTTCACCACCAGCCGACGCGGCGGCAAAATCGGCGAGGTCATTCCCCGATGTAAAGCTATCGCCCTCAGACGTGAGCAACACCACCCGGATCGACTTGTCTTCCATCGCGCGCGCGAGCGCGGCCGTCGCGGCCCGATACATGACGTTTGAAAGGGCGTTCTTCTTGTCCGGACGGTTCCAGACGATCTCCATCACTCCGTCGGCGACGTTGATCTTCACGAGGTCAGTCTGCGCAGCGTCGGTCATGTCGTCCCTTGCATCCGTTACGTCCGGCGGCAGCAGAATACCGGAGCGCCTACTCGACGCGCACATAGCCCAGGTTGTTGCCGCGAGCTGTATAGAACATGTCGAAGGCGTCGGCGGTGATGTGGCCCAACTCGTAGTAGAATGCGCCGTCCGCATCCTTCACTTGCAGGTAGCGCGACGCCGGGGTGAATGGTCCAGCGGCACCTGCGGGCGGCTGGTCTCCAGAAAAGATAGCCCATCCGGATACAGAATCCACTTCGCCCTCATAGCCGCCCGACCATTTGCCATCCGCGGTGATGGTGAGGCTCGATTTATCATCCTGCGTCGATCGCCACGTCCCAACGAGGCGCGCGCTGATCTGCTCGACGGTCATCTCGTTTGCGTCTGTGATCTCCGTCGTGGCCGCGCGCGCGCGATCAGCCGCAGCGGCGGCAGGCGCATCCGCCCGCTTTGCTTCCGCGGGTGCGGACGGCGCCGGTCCCCCACACGCGGCGAGCGCAAAGGCGGCTGCGATCAGAACGATCAGGCGCATGCAGAGTCCTCAGTAAATCAAGGTGCGGGACATCACGGCGACGGGGCCGTGCGTTGTGTCCAGCTTTTCCATGGGCACGAAGCCGCACTTTGCGTAGAAGGGCTCTGCGCGCGGCGAGGCTGAGGCAAGCAATTCGGCGGCTTCCAGCGCCATCGCGAACTGCACTGCCTCGTCAACCAGCTTGCGCCCGATGCCGCTGCGCCAGAGATCCGGCTCGACGAAGGGGCCGTCGAGATCAGCCTTGCCGTCCTCGCGCGGAACAACCACGACAAAGCCCGCGGCCTCGCCCCAGTGCTCAAATACGATGACGAGCCCCGCGGCGATGTGATCCGCCGGAAGCGTCATCGCCCCGGGATGCTGAAGCTGTTCGGGACGCGCAGCGTCCCACTTGAGCGAGGCCCGCCGCTGCAGGTCTATCAGCGCCTGGCGGTCGGCTGGACGCGCGGGGCGGAACTGGCGGGAGATGGCCTACCCCACGATTTCGTCGAGACGGAAGAAAAAGTTGATCTCGCGCTCGGCCGACGCTTCGCTGTCCGAACCGTGGACCGAGTTTTCGCCGATCGACTTGGCGAACAGCTTGCGCACAGTACCGTCAGCGGCCTTGGCCGGGTCGGTTGCGCCCATGACTTCGCGGTGGTGGGCGACAGCGTTCTCACCTTCGAGAACCTGCAGCACGACCGGGCCCGACGTCATGAAATCAACGAGTTCGCCGAAGAAGCCACGGGCCTTGTGCTCGGCATAAAAGCCTTCCGCCTGTGCGCGGGTGAGGCGTACGCGCTTCTGGGCGACGATGCGCAGACCGGCCTTCTCGAACACCGCGTTTACGGAGCCTGTCAGGTTACGGGCCGTGGCGTCCGGCTTGATGATGGAAAACGTGCGTTGAACCGGCATGTCGGCGTCCTGAAAGGTCTGAATCGGGTTTGGACGGCCCCTATAGCCCCGGTAACTTGCCCCGCCAACAGCCCACACGCATTTCTGTGCAGACAGGCTCAGACGCGCGTGTGGTAGGGTTGGGCGAGGCAGGTCGAGGATTGCATGGCGGGCGACAACACGAAGCAGGTGGCCGACTGGAACGGGTCTGTCGGCGAACGGTGGGCCGCCGACCAGGAACGGACGGACAGTTTCACACGGCCGTATGGCGACGCGGCGATCGCCGCCGCCAACGTCCTGCCCGGGGAAACCGTACTGGATATCGGCTGTGGCTGTGGCGACACGTCTCTGGCAGTCGCCGCCATCGTCGGCGCTCACGGCAAGGTCCTCGGGGTCGACGTGTCAGCACCGATGCTGGAGGTCGCCCGAAAGCGGGCAGCAAGTCTCAGAAATGTGACATTTCTTCAGGCTGACGCCTCCACCGCGGCCCTGCCTGGCCTATTCGATGCGCTGATCTCGCGCTTCGGGGTGATGTTCTTCGACGACCCCGTTGCGGCTTTCATCCATCTGCGAAGCGCGCTGAAGAACGGCGGGCGTTTCGCCTTCGTCTGCTGGCAAACGGCAGCGGAGAACCCGTGGGCATACCTGCCCGCTCAAGCAGCCCGGAAAGCCATCGGCGCAGACCCGACCCCAGCGGACCCGCATGCCCCGGGCCCCTTCGCGTTCGGCGACCGCGAAGGGTTGAAGACAATCCTCCGCACCGCCGGCTTTGCCGACCTGCTCATCGAAGGATTCGAGGCTCCGATGTACTTGGGAAGTTCGCCCCGCAGCGCCGCCGAGGGTGTGACGCGTATCGGTCCGGCGTCTCGCATCGCTCTGGATGCTGGCCCTGCCCACCTGCCCGCCATCGTTCAGGCGATCGAGGCCGCGCTGGCGCCGTACGCCGCCACTGACGGATCGGTTTTCCTGCCCGGCCGAACATGGATTGCGACCGGGCACGCCTAGAGATCTGTGGCCGGCCGGACACGCTGGCCTACCCAGCGCACGATAGCCCCCTGAATCTTCGTGGTTAAATCAGCTGAAAAAAAGTTGGATGGGGGCGCCTTTTCTGGAACGCAGTTCGGAGCCATCTGTCGAACCATAGAAGACCGGGGAAGAACCCCGGCCAGAACAGAAAAAGAGAACGAGCTTTTCCCATGCTCGCCAAACGCCTTATCTTAGCTGCTTTCGCCGCACTCGCCATCGGACTGACCCCACTCGCTCTGAAAGGCGAGAAAGATCTGTTCGTCGACGTCCAACCGATGCCCACCATCGTGGCTGCAAACTAGCCCACTCTCCCCGGGGAATTGTCGAAAGCGTTCCGGGCGGTGCCCGGATGCCGCGTAACCCGTGAAGATCAACGGATCGTCCTGGATCGCCTCGTCTATACGCCCCAGCCTGTTTGGCATTCGCGAGCGCTCGAGTGCTTGAAGAAAGCAGAACACGCCGCGATCAGCTGGCGCTTCATCAAGCAGCCAAGGCGAATGCGCGCAGACAAGATCTATGACGAAGCTATCTCGCCTCCGTGTGCCGCGTCGGAGCACTCGACGGGCGGCCTAAAGGCCTCGCAACCTTAGATGTCCAGCCGGTAGACATCGACCCCGATCGCATAGGCTGTCACCCCACTTGAATTGGAGATGATGCGAACCTTGTTTACCGCCCGCCCCATTGCAACGGGTGCCCATGTCGCGCCTCCGTCACGTGTCTCGAACCCGGAGGTCGAGCCGCCGACCCAGCCCCACGTTTCATTCACGAAACCGACCCCAAACTGCTGCAGGGTACCATCAACGACGAGAGGCACCTCCCGCCAGCTTGTCCCCCCATCTGTCGTCTTCACGATGCGCCGTTGTGGGTCGCCAGCCGCATCATAGGTCTGCACCGTGGCATAGCCGACGGAGCGCGAGGGAAAACTCATCTTCCAGCAATTCTCGAACCGCCGGGCAGACCGATAGGCTTCGCGCCAGGTTGAGCCGCCATCGCGCGTCTGCAGCATCAACGCGTTTGATTGCTCAAGGTCGTCGGAACTCGCAGCACAGACAAGCCCGTTTTCCTCATCGAAGAACTTCACATCCAGGATCATTCCGCAGTGAGGCCGCATGTCGATCACACGCCATGTCTCTCCGCCATCCGTCGATCGCAGGATTGCTGGAGGACCGCCAACGCGCCCGGCTGCGTGAATAATCGGCGTAGACTTGAGCTCGCCCTGGAAAATTGCGCGCCGCTGCAGGATATCGATTCCGCAGATCCCCTTCACCCACCCCGCGCCTTCGACTTCGACAGGCACCCATGAGGCGCCTCCATCACGTGTGCGATGCAGCGGTTGGGTGTCCGTGACATTTGGGTAGTAATCGACGCCGACATTACCGAGAAAACCGTTGGCCGCGTCGATGAAGCCAAGGGCACGAATGAACGTGCCCGGCCGTTCCCACACTGTCGACCATGTCTCACCAGCATCGGCGGTGCGGTACAACTTGCCTTCTCCGTTGCCATACCAGCCGACAGGGCGAGAGATGAAATGAATGTCGTCCTGCTTTCCCCGATATGGCTCTGTGGTCAGCTTCTTCCATTGGGTTGCAGGCCTCGGATCCGCAATCTGCCGAGCAGTCTCTGTAGCAGCGCAGGCGCTGGCAGATATCGCGCCCATCCCGACCAGTAACTCGCGGCGGTTCATGCAGACTTCCCCATCTCCCTGGTTTGCGCCTCGATATCAGGCTGCGACCAGTCTCATCAGCTTACAAAAAGTGTCGTCACGCGAACTTCAGCCCCATGAACGGGAAGCTGCCCTGTTGCGCCTTCTTCAGTTCAGACGCTGCTCGAACCAGGCAACCATGGAGTTCATGGCGTCGATAGCATAGGCATCGGTCTTCGCAGGATCACCTTTGACATAGAAATCATGATCTGCGTCCGGGAAGACCTTGAGCGCGTTCAGTACACCTGCCTTGTCGAGCGACGCCTTCATCATTTCTGACTGCGCGATCGGAACACCCCTGTCAGCTCCACCCGAGATGATCAGGGTCGGGGGATCACGCGCATCAACGAAGTGGATCGGCGAGTTCGGCGCGCGTAGGCTTTCGTCGAAATCGATCGCTCCCTGCCTGGCGCGGCCGCGCAGGAGAACATCCAGATCTGTCGGCGGAAAGTATGCAACCACTGCAGCCACACGATTGCCAAGCCGCTCCAGCGGGTCGATCGCACCTGGGTCGCCATCATCCGCCATCACGCCCGCTACCAGCGATAGATGCCCGCCAGCACTAGCGCCCCACACGCCGATCCGGGCGGGATCGGCGCCGTATTCGGCTGCGTGCAACTTGATATGGCGCAGACCCCGCCGCACATCCTTGACTGCGTCCGGCACCTGAAAGCGCGGCGCCGAAGAGTGGTATAAAGCAACAACGGTGAAGCCCTTGTCGATCAGCCATTGATAACGCGCCTGCCGCTCCTCCGGTGGTCCCCACGAGGAGCGCCAGCCTGCCGATACCATGTTCACCACCAGCGCACCGTTCGCCTTCTTGGGCTTGAACACGTCGTAGGTCAGCGCCATCCCGTCGCGATGACCGTAGATGACATCGCGGACGTAGATGGCGGTGGTGAGTTCGGCGGCGGTAGGCAGGCCGAGCGCCTTGCGCGGATAGCCGCTGAGTGGCGGATCGGGGTCGGCAACCGGGATCGGCGTTTGCCCGAATACCGGATAAACAAGCAGCAACGACAACACACCCACGGCAATGCGATTCATTGGTCACCCCACCAAACTGTCGTTCCGGCTGAAACCTGAAGAGCGAAGCGCTGGAATGACAGGTTTGGTCGACATGCCTTACGCCGACTCCGCAAACAGCTCCCGCCCGATCAGCCAACGCCTGATCTCTGACGTACCCGCGCCGATCTCGTAGAGCTTCGCATCGCGCAGCAGGCGACCCGTAGGATAGTCGTTGATATAGCCATTGCCGCCGAGAATCTGGATTGCGTCAAGCGCCAGTTGTGTTGCGGTCTCTGCGGCATACAGGATCGCGCCCGCCGCATCCTTGCGCGCCGTCTGGCCGCGATCGCACGCCTTCGCGACGGCGTACACATAGGCCTTTGCGGCATTCATCTTCACATACATATCGGCGACCTTGCCCTGGATGAGCTGGAACTCGCCGATGGACTTTCCGAACTGCTTGCGGTCGTGGATGTAGGGCAGCACCACGTCCATGCACGCCTGCATGATGCCGGTTGAGCCCGCCGCCAGAACCGTGCGCTCATAGTCGAGACCCGACATCAGAATTTCGACGCCGCTGTTCAGCGGGCCCATCACATTTTCTTCCGGAACTTCGCAATCCTCGAAAACCAGCTCGCCGGTTTCCGATCCGCGCATGCCCAGCTTGTCGAGCTTCTGCGCCACCGAAAAACCCTTGAAGCCCTTCTCGATGATGAAGGCCGAAATGCCGCGGGAGTTCTTCTCCGGCGCCGTCTTCGCGTAAACGATCAGCGTGTCAGCGCTCGGTCCATTGGTGATCCACATCTTCGAGCCGTTGAGGATGTAGCGGTCACCCTTCTTCACGGCCGAAAGCTTCATCGACACCACGTCCGACCCGGCGCCCGGTTCCGACATGGCAAGTGACCCGAGATGCTCGCCGGTCATGAGTTTTGTGAGGTAGCGCCGCTTCTGCTCGTCCGAGCCCCAGCGCCGCATCTGGTTGACGCAGAGATTCGAATGGGCGCCATAGGACAGTCCCACAGAGGCGGATGCCCGGCTGATCTCTTCCATCGCCACGGCGTGCTCGAGATAGCCGAGGCCGGAACCGCCCCACTCTTCCTCCACCGTGATTCCCAGCAGGCCGAGTTCGCCCATACGTGGCCAGAGGTCACGGGGGAACTCGTCCGTGCGGTCAATCTCGGCGGCGCGCGGGGCTATTTCCGCCTGCGCGAAACCGGCAACGGTATCGCGGATCATGTCCGCGGTTTCGCCAAGGTCAAAGTCGAGGGATCGGGGTGCGTTGGGGATCATCGGAGCAATCTAGCGACCCTGTCAGGGAACGCCAGTTCAGTGTTTGCGCCGGCTCAAACTTAGTCGGACGAACGCTTCCAGAAGATGAAATAGAGGCTCATCACCATCATGACCCCGAACACGGCCAGTAATGTGCCCGCCAGACGCGGCACGCCCATCTCAAGGCCATCGTCCTTGAAGGCGTCCACTGCACCGATCAGGAAGCCGAGCACCGACAGCGCCAGCACGACGATCCAGGGCGCCATTACCAGCACGCCCCCCGATATCGGTCCAACGCGTTTTGCCTGACCATTGACGAGTTTCGCCTTGCGTTCGGCTTCGGCAAACGCTTCGGCCGGATCGCGGTCGAGTTCGACAACCTCGGTATCGTCGATCAGCTTGCGCGCGTGGGCTTCGGCGTCGCGCTGCATGCGCTCCCCGGGCAGATCGAAGTCTGGCAGGCCCTCGCGGACATGGTCGGCAGCGGTGCGCGGCGCGGGCCTTTCCGGGCCGACTGGCGTTGACTTCTGAACGGACTCAGCAGTGTCGATCTTTTTCTGGACGCCATGCAGGATGCGCGAGACCCGCTCGGCAACCGTACGGCTCGCATGTGCTAGTTCTTCTGCCGTCATCGGCGCCGCTGGCTTTGGCGGACCGAGAACAACATCCTGAGCAGGCGGGGACGGCTCCCTCGGAACCGGCGGAGGCTCAGGCGGCGCGACGCTGGCGCCGGGTGGCAAGGCAAGCTCTCGCACAGGTGTCACTGCCTCATGTGTACGTTCAGCCAGGCGGCGAACAGCTTCGGCGATATCATTGGCGGGCGCTGGGCCGGATCGCGTGTTGTCGTTCTGCTCGAACTCATCGGCCATGTGCCCACGCGAGGGCTCGCGGCGCGCAGGGGCGTCGCTGTTGAAGTCCAGCTCAGGTATCACCATCGGCGTCGGCGCAGGCGAAGGTCCGCTTGGATGCTCGAGGAACATCGACTTCTCGGCCGCGCGGCGCCGGACGAGCGCATCCACGACCATGACGCGGCCATTGATACGCGCCTTGCGCCAGAGGTCGAAGCCGCTGGCTGCAGCGAGATAGTCGCCGGCGTTGAGATGCCGCACGACCTCGCTTTCGCGGAATTGGCCAAGCGAAATGTTGAACGCGAACGACACCAGAGCGTCGAACTGGCTCTGCAACAGCGGCGCATAGATAAGCGAGGACACGGCGGACTCGATGGGGCGAAGATCGTGGACAAGCAGGTCCTGCGCATCCTTGCCTGTGATCGTCAGGCCCTCGCGCGCCGTGCGGACATGGCCATAGCCGATCGTCCAACGGCCGTCCGGAAGCCGGACAGCCGTTTCGCGCAATCCCTCGAACGTCTTGATCAGTTCGAGGCCAGCGGCTGAGATACGCATGCGGTCAGTCATCGTCCCGGCCCGGCACAATCGCCAAGTAATTCGCCTGTCCGGTGCAAAGTGGACGCCAGTTGGGTGAAAAGCGGCCTTTCCGTTAGAGCAGCGTGAGGCTGGCCAGTCCTAGGAAGACGAAAAACCCCATCAGATCAATGGTCGTCAGCACAAAGACCGACGACGCCACCGCTGGGTCCTGCCCCAGGCGCTTCAGGGTTAACGGCGCGAGGATCCCCGCCAGCCCCGCCCACATGAAGGTCGCGCTCATCGCCACGAGAACGAGGAGGCTCAGCCTCGTATCCTGGAACCAGGCCAGCACAATGAGGGCCGCGGCACTCGCGATCATCGCGCCGTTTACCAGCGCGGTCAGAGCCTCGCGGCGAATGGCGCGGCGCGCCAGCTGGCCTTCCAGGTCACGCTCGGCGATGGCGCGCACGGCGACCGCCAGCGACTGCGATCCGGCGTTTCCGCCGAGCCCCGCGACTACCGGCATCAGGAAGGCCAGCGCCACCACAGCCTCCAGCACGGGCGCAAAGAAAGACACCAGAAGCGAGCCAAGGAACGCCGTCACAAGGTTGAGTAACAGCCAGGGCATGCGCGCCTTCACGGCGGAAAACACCGATTGGTTGACGCCCGCCTCACTCACACCGGACAGGGCGAGGATGTCTTCCTCGGCCTCTTCGCGGATAACGTCGACGACGTCGTCGATGGTGATCATGCCGGTCAACCGGCCCGCGTCGTCGACCACGGGAGCGGACGCAAGGTTGTACTGACGGAAGATGTAGGCGACTTCCTCCTGGTCCATCTCCGGGCGGACGTGGACCGGGATCTCCCGCATGATCTCGCTCAGCGGCCTGTCGCGTCCATGCCGCAAGAGACGCGACACCGGCACGCTACCCTGCAGCCGAAATGCCGGATCGACGATGTAGATCTCGAAGAATGTCTCCGGCAGGTCGTCTTCCGGCACGCTGCGCATGTGGTCGATCGCCTGCCCAACCGTCCAGAACACTGGCGCCGCCACGAAGGCGCGCTGCATCAGGCGGCCCGCGGACTCCTCGTCGAACGCCAGCGCGCTTTCGATGGCGGCGCGATCCGTCGCCGACACCCGATTCAGGATGCGTTCGCGCCGATCGTCCTCGAGGTCGTTCAGCAGGAACGACGCGTCGTCTGAATCGAGATGACCGATCATCGCCGTGACGGCTGCATCGGTCAGTTCGCGCAGCGCTTCGAGACGCGCACTGTCCGAAAGTTCGGCCACGGCTTCGGCCGGCAGGTGCTTGCCCAGCAGGTGGATCGCCTTGCGGAACGCCTCCGGCGGCAGTTGTTCCAGCAAGTCGGCAAGGTCGGCTGGGTGCAGGTCCTTGGCGGTTCGCCACAGGAAAGGCTTGTCGCCATCGCCAACGGCGCCCACCATCTGCGCGACGAAGGCTGGCGAGATCACGCCGGCGGCGTCTACGGCTTCGACTTCGTTGGCTTCGACGAGAGATTCGGGCGCGCCGGGGTCGCGGGTGTCATTCATGGCGACCTCCCTGCTCCGAACGGCGTTCTCTCTCGTGAAGTTGCTGGTGCGGTCGAGAAGACTCGAACTTCCACGCCTTGCGGCGCTACCACCTCAAGGTAGTGCGTCTACCAATTCCG
>CAIMMO010000256.1 GCA_903842595.1 uncultured Alphaproteobacteria bacterium | reverse complement strand
GGCATGCAGGAGCGCTGTGTGCATTGGCATCTCAGGGTTTTTTGAAGGGAACTGCGGCTTCGCGCAAACGCTTCTGGAGTTCCGTTCCATTCACCTCTTGGACGGTCGATTTGTCTTTCTGCGCCAGCGCGGCCGCGTTGCCGGCGGCCTGACCGAGCATCATCCATATAGGTTCGACGCGCAGCGAGTTGAAGGCCACGCGGGAACTGCTGAGGGCGCAGGTGACCAGGAGATTGTCACACTCCGCAGCCTTGGGCGTGAGGGCGCGATACGGGATCTCGTAAACGGGCGGGATTACGAGATAGCCGCCTTCATTGATTATTTCCTGACCATCGGGCGTGGCGAGGCGCCGTACGACGTGCGAGTCCACTGGAAAGCTGCCGAGGGCGATCGCATCGGGCTTGGTGAGGTCGTCAAAGAGGTCGCGCTGCGTGAGGATAAAGTCGCCGATCATGCGGCGACCTTCACGAGCGTAGAGATCGTAGGGCCAGTGGCCGTTGTCGGTGAACTCATCCTTTGGCAGGCCCCACTCCTGAAGATTCTGCTTGATGGCCTCAGGCACCGCAGCATCAGAGCGCAGGAACCACAGCAGGCGATGGGTGTAGTCGCGATGCGTCTCCCAGATCTGCCGGCGCTCCTTCGGTGTGGCGGCGGGATAGCCATCCGCACCCCCCGCGAGGCCCCAGTGAAGAAGGTAGTTCACGCCGTCGTTCATCGCGGCTTTGTCGCCTGGGACGGACCCGCCGAAGCCGAAACGCGCGTCTTTGCCAAGCCGGAGAATCTCTCTGCGCAGTAGTTCGAACTCTGCAGGATCGTAGTTCTTCGGTTCGGTCAGTTCGAGCCGGTTTGCGGGATTCTTGGTGAGACAGGCGTAAAGATTGGCGCATTGCAGGTGCGCGTCGCCATCGCCTTCTCGTACGTCTGTGGTGAGCCCGTGGACATGCGGGAGCAGGGTCTTTCCATCTGCTGCGAAGCCGCTGATGGGGCTGCTCATCACGGGAAGATGAATGGCACCGGGCGGATTCACGAGCTTCAGGAGCACTCCTGCGAGCGACTCGCCATACTGCGCGCGTGACTCGCGCCCAATGGTAAAGCCTACCCCTGCATGTGGCAGAAGATCGCCGTGGTAGCTGGCGTCAATAAAGACGGGAGCTTCGATGCGGCCACGCCAGTTCGCATAGACCCGCACTAGATGCTGACCTTTTTTGTCAGCACGAGTGGGCGTAAACCGATCGACAAAGACCACGCCCTCGTCGTCCAGCCAGGTGCGCAGGATTTGCTCCAGCATATGGGGCTCCGGCGTGGCAGTGGGCTTGCCGTAGTGTGCGTCCACTTTGGCACGTAGCTCCGTCCACAAGCCCCCAACGGTATCCGGACGCATGAGCCGGATCTCCCCGAAGCCAATGGTTTCCGCAAAACGACCACCCACATGCAGGGACGAATCTGCTAGGACCACATGCGCGCTGCCCGCCCGCCGCGCCGAGATGGCCGCAGCGATACCGGCGGGGGTGGCGCCGAAAACCGCCACATCATACGATTCGGCGAGCGGATTGCGCCCGGCGGCCTGGTTCACGACGACGCGCTGCCGCGCCTGCCCGTCGAAACTGCCGCGCCGAATGTCCTCCTCATGGAAATGGCTCAGGAGTATCTGCTTTCCGCTGGTTTTACGGTTGTAGTCGTAGATGAGCCGAATCTCGCCGGGCGGCCCTTCGATGGCGTCGGGATAGGAGACACCGGCCCGTTCG
>CAIMMO010000255.1 GCA_903842595.1 uncultured Alphaproteobacteria bacterium | reverse complement strand
GTTTGCGGTGGACCCAGCCGGACAGCTTGACGGTATTCCCGACATGCTCCGCGCGCAGCTGGCCGCAGGTATGCGTCCTGTAGGCATGCATCGGGGCAAAACTCCTGCTTTTCCCGCAGAATCCGGGGGATTTGGCTTGATCGAACGGGCGGACAAGCGCATGTCGCCGTCAAGATTGTCAATATCCGCCCTTAGTCTGATTCTGTGCTGGGCTGGGCCCGATCCGGGAGATCACGGATTTGAAGGACGCTGAGGCTGGCGAAATCCGCCTGATTACTGACACGGCGGGGCTGGAAGAGGCGTGCGAGCGGCTTTCGGGCGATGACTTCCTGGCCGTCGACACAGAGTTTCACCGCGAGACGACGTATTGGCCGCAGGTATGCCTGATTCAGGTGGCGTCGTCGGACCATGATGTGCTCGTGGATCCGCTGGCCAAGGGCATCGACCTCGCCCCGCTTAACAAGCTGCTGGCAGACCCGTCGCGGACAAAGGTTTTCCACGCAGCGCGGCAGGATCTCGAAATCTTCTCGCGGCTGATCGGGCATGTGCCCGGGCCGGTGTTCGATACCCAGATCGCGGCGATGGCGTGCGGGCTGGGAGATTCGATTTCGTACGAGAATCTCGTCTCGAAAGTGGTGCGCGGGACGGTCGACAAGTCCTCGCAGTTTACAGACTGGGTGCGGCGCCCGCTCACCGAGAAGCAGCTGACTTACGCGCGCGGCGACGTCCTCTATCTGCGCGAGATCTACAAGATCCTGCGCGGGAAGCTGGAGAAGCAGAACCGCATGGAGTGGATCGAGGACGAGCATGCGGCCCTGCTCGATCCCGAGATCTACCAGTTCGACCCGGCGACGGCGTGGAAGCGTCTGAAGATCCGGAAGTACCGCAACGACTATCTGGCCGTGCTGGCCAATGTGGCAGGTTGGCGTGAGCGCGTGGCGCAAGAGACGGACAAGCCACGCGGGCGCATTCTGAAGGATGACGCGATCCAGGAGATCGCGCAGCAGAAGCCGCGCACGCTGGAGGCGCTGGAGCGGATGCGGGCGGTGCAGCAGGGGTTCGGCAAGTCGCGGCATGGCGCGGGCCTGCTGCAGGCGATCAACCAGGCGCTGGACGATCCCGATGCATATGCGCCGAAGGTGGACGAACCCGAGCGCTCCGGACCGCCTCCGGGCGCCATGGTTGAGCTGTTGAAAGTGTTGCTAAAGCAGGTGTCGGATGACGCTGGCGTCGCGACGCGGCTGATTGCGAATGCGGCGGACGTGGAATCGCTGGCGCGCGAGAAGGAGCCGGATATCGCGGCGCTGAAGGGCTGGCGGCGCGAGCTGTTCGGGGAAAAGGCGCTGAAGCTGAAGAGCGGCAAGCTGGCCTTGGCGGCGAGCCCGAAGGGCGTGAAGATTATCGAGTTGTAGGTGGGACTGGTAACTGACTCGCGAGGCAGTGTGGGCGGGCTCGAACAATACGAAAGCCGCGTAGCGCAAGCCGAGGCCCTGACCGCCCGCGGGCCGGATGTGATCACCGAGTTGCTGGCCAACAGTAATTTCGAGTGGGCGGCACAGAATTGCAGGGTCACAGCCGAGGCATATGTCGATCTAGGCCTGCTGCACTGGCGGCGCGGCGTTGACCCGCGCGAGGACTTCGCGTGCGCTGCGCGCGCCTATCAGAAGCTGAACGAGATCGTGCAGCAGCACAAACTGCTGAAAAGCAGTTTCGAGATACCGCTTGTCTATGCAGCGATGTTCCTGGTCGATCGTCGCGCGAGGATCGAGTTTGGCAACGAGGCCGCCTACAAGGCGTCACGCTGGGACTGCTATCAGGCGCGGCTGGTTCATGCGCTTCACGATGCTCCTCCGAGCGAAGCGTTGGTCGCGATGACGGACAAGTTCATGGCCGAACCCGAGCGGTTGCCGGACCGGATCTTCGACACCTATTTCCAGCTGCTGGGCCTGCGGCCACAGACGATGGGTCTCGACGAACGTGTGATGCGCGCCAAGGCCACCTGGGCGGAGCGCAAGCGGGATGAGCTGATCCCGGCGGGTCGCGCGCTCGATGGCCATGGCGATGCGAACGACCTGTATGTCGATCTATATCTCGGCGCTGTGCTCAAGAAGGTCGGGTGGAAGGGCCATACGGTACACCGCTGGCTATGGGACTGAAACATGCGCGTTAATCTTTCGCTAACCATAACGCGGCGTGGTGGGCTCTGAACTAGCAGGATCCTGCCCTTGACCGATTCGATCGGCGCCTCCCCGCAAGCCGTACAGCGCGCTGAAGTCATGGCAGCGCTGAAGGCCGCCGCGCGGTCGACCGGCGTCGGGTTCGACTATCTTGTGAAGACAGCGCAGCGCGAGAGCAATTTCGATCCCAACGCGAAGGCAGGCACCTCCTCCGCCGCGGGACTGTTCCAGTTCACCGATGCGACATGGATGAGCATGCTGGAGCGCTATGGCGCGAAGCATGGCCTAAGCGTCGAGGAGCAATCGCGGACAGAGCTGCTGGCGCTACGTAAGGACGCGAAACTGTCGTCGCTGATGGCTGGCGAACTGGCGGGCGAGAACGCGAAGATTCTTGAGAACAAGCTGGGGCGTCCGGCGACGTCGGCTGAGCTCTATGCAGCACACTTCATGGGACCATCGGACGCGGGGCGGCTGATCCAGGCGGCCCGCGCCAACAAGGCCGGCGATGCCGCCGACATGTTCCCGAGGGCCGCGCTCGCCAACCAGAACGTTTTCCGCGGCAAGGATGGCGCGGACCTTACCGTTGCGCAGCTCTATGTGAAGCTGACCGGCGCGACGATCGCGGATGCAGACGCCGCCAAGATTGCGCCGGCCTCGTTCGGCGCAACGCCGGCCGTGACGAATGCGGACGCGCTTATGCAGGCGCAGATGGGCATGGTGGCGATGACGTCCAGCCTGATGACAGCGCTGTTCGGCCTGCAGGAAGACAAGGCCTAGTGCCGGGCCGGGCGAGTACGATCAGGCAGCGCGCTGGTCGAGGCCGAGCTGCTTCCAGATCGCGAGCAACGCCGAGACCAGCTCGTCCATCATCGCTTCGGTGTGCTGCGGCGATGGCGTGAAGCGAAGGCGCTCCGTACCCTTTGGCACAGTCGGGTAGTTGATCGGCTGCACATAGATGCCGAAGTCGAACAGCAGTGTGTCGGACAGCGCCTTGCAGCGCTCCGGATCGCCGACGAGCAGAGGGACGATGTGCGTGTCCGCCATCATCACCGGCAGTTTAGCGGCGATGAGCTTCTGGCGCAGAAGCTCCGCCTTTTCCTGGTGAATTTTGCGCAGGTCGCGACCGTAGTCGGAACGCAGCTTTCGGATCGAGGTCAACGCACCGGCGGCCAGCACCGGGCATGTCGAGGTCGAAAAGATGAAGCCAGGCGCCATCGAACGAATGGCGTCGCAGATCGCGGTCTTCGAGGCGATGTAGCCGCCCATGACGCCGAACGCCTTGGCCAGCGTGCCTTCGCAGATCGTGATGCGGTGCATGACATTGTCGCGCTGGGCGACGCCCGCGCCTTCATGGCCATACATGCCGACAGCGTGGACTTCGTCGAGATAGGTCATCGCGTCGAACTCTTCGGCGAGGTCGCACATGGCTTCCATCGGCGCCACGTCGCCATCCATCGAGTAGACAGACTCGAAGGCGATCACTTTCGGCGCATCGGCCGGATCGTTTTCCAGCAACGCACGCAGATGGCCGAGGTCGTTGTGGCGGAAGATGCGCTTGGCGCAATTGGCGCGCTTGATCCCCTCGATCATCGAGGCGTGGTTAAGCTCGTCCGAATAGATGATGACGTTCGGCATGATCTTGGCGAGCGTCGACAGCGTCGCCTCGTTCGACACATAGCCGGACGTGAACAGCAGCGCCGCTTCCTTGCCGTGCAGCGAGGCCAGCTCTTTCTCCAGCTCCACGTGATAGCGCGTCGTGCCCGAGATATTGCGCGTACCACCGGAGCCAGCGCCGAAGGTATCGACCGCCTCTTTCATCGTGGCGATCACGTCCGGGTCCTGACCCATGCCGAGATAGTCGTTGGAGCACCAGACCGTGACATCCTGTTCGCTGCCATCATTGTGGCGGACGGACGCTTTGGGAAACTCGCCGCGATAGCGCTTGAGATCGATGAAGACGCGGTAGCGGCCTTCGGACCGGATTTCCTCAAGAGCGTTCTCGAAAGCAGCGAGGTGTTTCATCGGCGTTTTCTCTTGTCCGCGTGCGCTTCTTCGGCGCCCCAGACTTTGTTAGAGCCCTAATTGGCGGTTTCCTAGTCCCAGATCAAATCGCTCCCGCAGTGTTGAGCGTTGTACCGCAGGCCTTTTTGCGACTGGCTCTCAAGTGAAGAGGCGCGCTGCGGTGGGACTGGCTGTATTGGTGCGCCGTACGCGCGAGTGCGTGCCCCTGTAGTCGCTCCCAGGGGTTGGTTGGGCCTGAGCAGAAGGCAGCCGGCCATCGACGCACTGCAGCAATTCCTTCATGGTCCCGACGCCCTCATCGGGCGGGGACAGGACAATGTTGATGAGGCTGCTTGCCCTTGCTGCGTTGGTCGGGTCGTGCGCTTCGGCACACGCACAGACCCCGGACATCCCCCGCACGGCCGAGGGACATCCTGATTTTCATGGGGTATGGGAAAGCCGCTGGCTCACGCCGCTGGAGCGGATGGACGGAACGACAGAGCCCACGGTCTCCGGCGATGCTGCGACCGCCTATGTCGCCGCCCGCAACAAGTCGCTGCAAGGCGAAGGCGTCGCCCTGCACCCAGAGGTTGATTTCGATTTCGCAGGCCTACTTCCAGCAGGCGATGGCGCCTACCGTACGTCACTCATCGTTGAGCCGGATACCGGCAAACGCCCTCAGACCCAGCTCGCGAAGGATCTTGGCCCCACGCTCCGCGGCATCCGCAAGGCAGCCGAAAACCCGGAAGGCCTCTCGAACGACGAACGCTGCCTGAGCGCGAACGGCCGCGCGCCCCTCGGGATAAGTCCCGGCAGCATGTACCGCAAGATCGTTCAGACAACGGGACACATGATGATCTACACTGACGACCAGATGGTGACCCGCGAGATCGGGATCGGCGCCGGGCCGCGGCCCGCAGGCCTGCCCTCCCCGGCAGGCGACTCGATTGCGAGCTGGGACGGTGACACGCTGGTCGTCATGACGGATCAGATTCGTTCCCAGCTTGCCCCGCCCGGCGCGCCGCCCTTCGACCAGAAGCGGCGCGTCACGGAACGCTTCAGCCTGATCGCACCCAACCAGATAAGCTTCGACTACGTGCTGGAAGACAGCGCGATGCTGAGCGCGCCGATGCGCGTGCGGTACACGCTCGTCCGCACGAACCACACCGTACTTGAGTCCGCGTGCCACGAGGGCAACTACTCGATCCTGCACATGACGCTTGGCGCACGGCTGACGGAGACTACCGAGACATCCAAGCTGAAACCCTGACAACATAACCGCCGGCCTCTTGCGAGGCCGGCGGCGTCGGATTGTCAGGTAGGGTTGCCAGTTGAAGGCAAGTCCGCCGTCATCGCCCTTAGTTTGTCAGCCCCGAACTATCAGGCCAGGGTCCGCACACCCACAAAACTCAGAGCTGGTAGCGGATCTGGTCGGACCAGAAGCGCTCAAGGCGGGCTAGCGACTTATTGAGCTGGTCCAGGTCGTCCGAGCGGACCGAGGCGGTCGGTTCAAGCGAGGCGGACTGCTTCTCGAAGAGGGAGGAGACGCGGTTGCGGACAGCCTTGCCCGACGGCGTCAGCTTGAGACGAACGGTGCGGCGGTCGTCGCTGGAGCGCGACTGGACCAGATAGCCGCCTTCCTGGAGCTTCTTCACATTGTACGACATCGACGTGCCAGCGAAGGAGCCGCGGGCGCGCAGGGCGCTTGCAGGCGTTTCGCTCTCGCCGATCTCGTACAGCAGGAGAGCCTGAACGCCGGTTAGCGAGCGCTCGCCATTGCGTTCCAGGTTGTCCTTCACGACGTCGTGGAGGCGGCGATGGGCCTGCTCCAGCAACGAAAGCGCTTTCAGGAAAGACTGCTCAACGTTCTCGTCAGCCGCGATATCGCGGACCATTGCGTTCGTCATCACCACCACCATCGTTGTTTTTGTCTGTTTGCCGATTTGCTCGGCTTATGGTGTGAAGATACACGCGCTTGACTAAGCAATCGCTAAATCGAACGAGTTTGATGCAATTTTCTATTCGTATTCGTGCGAGTTTACTCTGTTTACACCGGTAATCAGGAAGTAAACACGAAGCATTCGAATTGCTGCTTCGCACCGTCCGTATACCCTGCCGATCTGCCTACGGCGCCGCGCGCTTTACTTGGCCGTCGCCTGTGCTTGTCTGCCGCCGGGCGGCCGGGACGGAGGACGCACACGTGGGGATCACAAGGGGACTGCTGGCCGCGATCCTGGGCGCGGGTCTCACCGCATCATGCTCGCCGTCAACGCGCAGCGCAGGCGCGGAAGCCGCACCCGCAGAAGCCGGCGCTGCGCCAGCGCCGGAAACACTCGTGCCGGATGTCGAGAGCGACACGATTCCAACAGCAGGCGGCATACCGCTTGTACCGCTGACGGGCGAGGTTAACTTCCTCGATGCGCTGGACCCCCAGCCCGTTCACAACATGCCGCACTTCTACAACACGAACCACACGGCCGTGCAGATCATCAAGGAAGAAGAGACGCTGCAGCTCGAGGCTTACGAGCTCGGCGGCTTGTGGCTGATCGGCTATGGTCACCTGATGCTCGAGGGCGAGAAGGATGTGATCACCGAGGAAGAAGCCGACGCCTTCCTGCGCGATGACCTGCACTGGTGCGAGGAAGCGATCGAGCGGTACGTGAAAGTCCCCGTCACGCTCAACGAATTCAGCGCGATGGTCGCGTTCTGCTACAATGTCGGCTCAGGCAAGACCCGCGGCTCATCCATCGTGAAGCGCGTCAATGGCGACGACCGCCCGGGCGCAGCAAACGCCTTCCTGCTGTGGAACAGGATGAACGGCGTGGTGATGAAAGCGCTGGCCAACCGGCGCGCACGAGAGAGGACGCTGTTCCTGACGCCGTAAGGCCTCCGCGCCTCACCTCTCCATCCACCTCGCCAAATCTCCGACGCTGATCTCACCGCCAGCGATTACCCGCGCCGTCACGCCGCCGCACCAGTCCGGGCGCAGCGCATCCCGCAGGCCGGGCATCTGCTCGTCCATGCGAACGCAGGGCTGAGTCTCGCCTGTGACCACCAGACGGACATCGCCGACCGCCAGCACATCTCCGACACGCTGCGGATTGCGCACCCCAGCCACCAGCAGGGTCGCCCGCCTGACCGTCCACGGCGCGGCAGGATCCAGCCCCGCCACGGCCGCCGCCCAATCCTCCGCGAACAGCACCGTCACCTGTCGGGCCTTCTGTCTGCCGCGGAAATCCCCCTCCACGCCCGTGGCGATGGACACGTTTGCGCGATCCGCATGGAAGATTGGCGCGCGCCTGGCCGCCTTAGTCGCAATTGCCTCAAGACGGCCGGTCATCCTGTACCCCTCGCCCGCGCCCGCCCGCTGCGCTGCGGCATCGTGGAAACTCTAGCGTATTGCCGCATCCGGCGCGCCCTTCTAGTTTGCGGTAGCCGGTCGGGGTCGGGTGTCCACGAGATGCCTCGTTCTGGCAGAACAAAAAGGGCCGAAACAGGCCCGCGGAGGAGATTTCCCGAATGCGCGCTCACTTGTTGTCGCTGGCTGTCGCCGCGCCCGCCCTGCTGCTGGGCCTTGCTGGCTGCACCAACCCGCCATCCGGGTCGATGGAATCAGCCGCCACTGTCAACCAGATGGGCGCCGCCGCCGTGACTGCGCAGCGCCTGATCAACGCCGACAACGAGCCCGGCTCGTGGCTGGCGGCCGGGCGCGACTATCGCGAACAGCGTTTCAGCCCGCTCGACCAGATCAACGACACCAACGTCTCGAAACTTGGCCTCGCCTGGTATGCCGACGTCGACACTGAGCGCGGGCAGGAATCCACCCCTGTCGTCGTCGACGGCGTGATGTACCTCACCACCGCATGGTCGATGGTGAAGGCCTACGACATTCGCACCGGCTCGCTGCTCTGGGCCTACGATCCGAAGATCGACCGCGCCAAGGGCGCTGATGCCTGCTGCGATGTTGTCAATCGCGGCGTCGCGGCTTGGAACGGCAAGATCTATGTCGGCGTTCTCGACGGCCGCCTGATCGCGCTTGATGGCAAGACCGGCAAAGTGGTTTGGGAGAAGCAAACCACCGACACCTCGCTTCCCTACACGATCACAGGCGTACCGCGCGTGGTAAAGGGCAAGGTCATCATCGGCAATGGCGGCGCCGAGTACCGAGTGCGCGGCTATATCACCGCCTACGACGCAGAGACCGGCGAGCAGGCGTGGCGCTGGTATTCGGTGCCCGGCGATCCTGCCAATGGCGACGAACAGCCCGAACTCGCCGAAGCCCGCAAGACCTGGAACGGCGAATTCTGGAAGCTCGGCGGCGGCGGCACGTTGTGGGACGGCATGGCCTACGATCCCGATCTCGACACCATATATGTCGGCACAGGCAACGGCACGCCGTGGAACCAGAAGTATCGCTCGCCCGGCGGTGGCGACAACCTGTTCCTCTCCTCGATCGTCGCGCTCGACCCGAACACCGGCAAGTACAAGTGGCACTATCAGACCACCCCCGGCGAGACCTGGGACTACACGGCCACGCAGCCGATCATGGTCGCCGACCTGAACTATCCGGAAGGCAAGCGCCGCGTCGTGATGCAAGCCCCGAAGAACGGCTTCTTCTACGTCCTCGACGCCAAGACGGGCAAACTGCTCAGCGCCGAAAAGTTCGCGCCACTCACCTGGGCGACGCATGTCGACATGAAGACCGGCCGCCCGGTTGAGGTCCCCGAAGCCCGCTTCGACATCACCGGCAAGCCAGCCATCGTCGCGCCAGCCGCCCTCGGCATGCACAACTGGCACCCGATCTCGTTCAGCCCGGAGACGGGCTATGTCTACCTGTCGGTGCACGTCTCGTCGTCCACCTATGCCTCGCCCGATAAGTTCGAAGTGAACCTCAAGGGCTGGAACACCGGCATCGGCTTCAACGCCGCCTCTGGCGTCACCCCCGTCATCGCCACAGGCAAGGCGCCGACCACAGAAGGCTATCTCATCGCGTGGGATCCGATTGCGGCCAAGGAAGTCTGGCGCGTCCAGAACACTGACCCGCGCGGCGGCACCGGCGTGATGGCCACATCGGGCAATCTCGTCTTCTCCGGCAATCACGCCGGCGAGTTCAGCGCCTACGACGCCCGCACCGGCAAGAAACTCTGGGGCGCTTCAACGCAGGCGAAAGTCGTCGCCGCGCCTGCAACCTTTACCGTCGATGGACAGCAGCAGGTCGCCATCCTCGTCGGCGCCCGCGGCCTCCCCGTCGGCCAGAAGCGCACTGTCCCAAGTAGCGCTAACAACTCCCGTATCCTCGTCTACCGCATCGGCGGCGCAGCGACCCTGCCCACCGACATGCCGACGACAACAGCATCGGGCGCACCCGTTCAGGTGAAGATCGACCCACCCCTGCTCACCGCCAGCAATGAGACCGTCGCGTCCGGCGAGATGCTGTTCGGCGCCAACTGCGCCGTCTGCCACGGCGCCCAATCCGTGCCCGCCGCGGGATCAATCGCGCCTGACCTCCGCTACTCCGCGCTGCTCAACGCACGCGGGGGCTGGAACGGCGCAGTGCGCGAGGGCGACCGCGCCCAGCGCGGCATGCCTGGCTTCAAGGCGACGCTTACCGAGGAACAGACCGACGCCATCCTCGCCTACGTCATCAAGCGCGCCAACGACGAGAAGGCCGCGCAGGAAGCCGCCGCGAGGCCATAGCCTGAGTTCGCCACACCTACGTGCTTGTCTCTCTCGATCACCACGCGATCGGGAGAGGCTGCGCGCGCGCCAGGCAACATGGCGAAGAGGATTTGTCTGCAAGGCAACACTTCTGAAGAAACCGTAATTCTCCCGGAACCGGGCACGTTTTTTGGGGAAAGAACCCAGGTCTCTCAAGACACTTCAAAGCCCTACGCCAAGAAAGTGAATGAGACTGAGTACGCGAAGAACACTCTGTCCAGGACTGTTGCGCACAGCAGCGTTATCGGCCGCATGACACGAGCACGCCCCGCATCATGCGCAGTTGTGACCTCGCCGCCTCTCGATCTCTGGATCGAAGCGGTTCTGATCCTGTGCGAGAGCCTCGTTCAAAATGTGTGATCCAGCAGCCCGCACAGGGAAGGACAAACTCTGCGGCCGCCAGATCGGCGCATGCACACCCGCCACACTAACCCCGCTGCTCCGCGGCAGGAATAGCGTCGCCGCGCCTAGCTGTCGGCGCGCGGCGCAAGCGCGAAGCTGACGCCCAGTTCGGCGAGCTTGTCGGTGTCGCGCCAGCGGACATTCTCTGCGATCAGCGCGATGCCATCCGCCGCGGCCACTTCCAGCCGCGACATCGGAATGTCGAGCGCCTCGCAGCGCGACGGATCGAGGCGAACGGCTTCGAACGTCATCCGAGCGCGGGCACCCATCGGCGTCCGCCACGATTTGCGAGCATCCAGGCCAACACGGAATCCCCTGCGGCGGAAAGCGTCCACCCGGTCCAGCGCGAGATCGTCGAGCGCCGACACGGATGCATCGCAGAAATCGATCCGGATCTCCTGCGGCAGGATGCCAGCGCGGGCAGCCCCCGCTTCAGCCGCCATCGGCGCATCCTTGTCGGCCAGCGCCGCCATCGGCGCCGAGATCGACAGCGGGCGTTGATAGGCCCCGGTCGCCTGAGCCAGACGTCCGGCGCGCTCGATCAGGTCGCCGAGCCAGCCGGCCGCCGACGGATGAGCAGCATCCGACAGGTGGCGAGGCCGGAATGTGTCCTCGAAACTGATGTCAGCCTCGGCCTGCATGCCGAACGCCTCGCCATCGGCAAGGCGAACGACCTGACGGAAGCGCAGCCGGGGCTGGCGCTCGACCGGAGCAACCGGTTCGGTCACGACAAGCCGCAGGTGGGATGCGCGTGCAGTGGTCATTGCGGGGTCTCGCTGGAGGTGCTGAGTTGTCCCGATAGATAACAGACCAGCCTGAAGGTCCGCCGAAACGCGATCGGTGAATTTTCATCAAATCGTTCGGCAGTCTCGAGGATTTACGGAGTCTTGATGAGCGACAGCGCCGACCGCCCCAAACCCGCCGCCACCGTGCTGATCGTCCGGGACGCGCCCGATCTGGAAGTGCTGATGGTCCGCCGCAGCGCAGGGATGGCGTTTGGCGCAAGCGCCTGGGTGTTTCCCGGCGGAAAGGTCGCCCCCGCAGACGCCGATCCGCTCTGGGATGAGCTGTCAGACGGCAGCTACGATCATTACCAGCGCTCGCTACGTATCGCAGCGGCGCGCGAGGTGTTCGAGGAGTCCGGTCTCCTGCTGGCGACAATGGCCGGTAACGAACTCGACGCGGAAGCCTTCTCAACCTTTGATTCACTTCGCGCCGACGTGGAGGCAGACCCTGCACGCTTTCTTTCTCTGGCCCGCGACGCCGGCCTGCGCCTGATCCTGGACCGCCTCGTCCCCTTCGCCCACTGGATCACGCCCAGCTTCGAACCCCGCCGCTTCGACACGCACTTCTTTCTCGTTCGTTGCCCCGCAGCTCAGATCGTCCGCCACGATGGCCGCGAGGCCGTTGATCATGAATGGGTGTCGCCCGACGTCCTGCTCGCCCGCCGCCGCGAAGGCCAGGCCAAGCTGATGTTCCCGACCCGCCTGAATCTCGAAGTCCTCGGCCGCGCTTCCAGCGCAGCCGACGCCGAGTCTCAGGCGCGCTCACGCACGGTCGTCACAGTCGAACCGCAGGTACAAGACCGCGCAGACGGAAAGGTCCTCGTGATCCCCGCCGAGGCGGGCTACGGGCTGACCGAAGAACGGATGAAGGACGTTGCGGGCTGAGTTCAGCCCTGCTGCTCGATCTGCGAAGCGATCAGAGCCTTGCTCTGCGCCTCAAGCTCGGCAGCAAGTGCAAGGCCGACCGGATGATCAGCGCCCATGATCTTGCCGAGCACCGCCGCCTTCACCGCATCCACATGCGCCTTCAGCAGCTTCTCGGGCGCATGGATCTCGCCGTGCTCGTCGCCCGTCAGCTTGCACAGCGATGAGCAAATGCGGCCGACCAGCGGATAGCCATAGGTCGGAGCCAGGCCCTTGAGATCATGCGCGCGGCGGTGCAGCTCATTGCGCGAGACCGGTGTTCCTGGCGCCGCTTCATATGCGCCCCAGGCTTCCAGCAAACGCTCAAGTTCTTCCTTGATCCACTCGGCAAATTGCGAGGACATTTTCTCAAGCGCAGCTTCGGCGCGGGCGATAGCTTTCTGGTCCAGCGCAGGCAAGGCACCGCCGATTTTCGTTTTCAGCACGTTGGGGGGCGTGATGACTTCGATGGGCTTCTGTCTGGTCATGTCCCACCCGTTCATGCACAGTTTGCATCATCTCTCGAAAGATTCGCATCCTTCGGGAGGCATGTTAACAAACGGCTGTGTGGCGGCAAGTCTCCAAAGTCGGCATTGGCGGGATCTTCAGAACGAACCGCTGGCCCCCCCAAACCCAGACCTTTTCGTCGAAATTCCCCGATATTCCCTTGCGCCATCAGAAGTCGGCTGAACCGAAGTCGTAGCCCAGCATGATTTCGGGCTTGGCGCTGCCGGTTCCCGCCCCTCCTTCGCTCCACGACGTGAACCCGAGCATGCAGTAGGGCGCAATTTCATAGCTGCTGGAGAACGCGAATACAGATCGGTCACAACCGCGCGTGATCTCCGGCCAGCTTGGAAGTTCACGATCCCCTCGTGACCCCACGCATTGAATGAGGTCCCGATCGCTGAAACCATCAATGCGCCACGCATGCCCGAATTCGTCGTTCTCGCGCGAGATCGTCGCGAACCATTTCCGCATGTCCCCGGCGAGCGTCCAAGCTCCGGCATGAGCGTTCGGAGCAACCGTGCCACCCGCAGCAACAACCAAAACACCGCGACACCGCGCGCGCCTTGAAAACATGCCCCCCGGCCCGTCTCTCTTAGCTGTCGTACCCCGGTGACTCGCGATCAAGCTTCCGAAGGCAGCCCGGCCAGGCGAGCATCGCGCCCATACCAGAAGCCATCGCCTGCTGCTGCTTCACAGTTTCGATCGCATGGTCCGGTGCGATACGCAGATGCTCGCGCCCCTGCGCAGAAGCCATGACCTGGATCTGACACGCGCGCTCAAGGAAGAAGATCTGCGTCCAGCATTGCGCGGCCGTCGACCCCACGGCCAGCGTGCCGTGGTTCCACAGCATCATCGCGCTCTTGTCGCCAAGGTCGGCAACGAGCCGCTCACGCTCATCAAGATCTAGCGCGATGCCCTCATAATCATGATAGGCAAGGTTCGGCAGAACGATAAGCGCATGCTGGCTGATCGGAAGCAGGCCCTCCTTTGTGGAAGCCACGGCGATGCCCGCGTCAGTATGGACATGCAGCACGAACTTCGCATCCTCGCGCGCTGCGTGGATCGCCGAGTGGATCGTGAAGCCCGCCGGATTGATCATGTGCTCCGTCGGCTCGACGACATTCCCGTCCAGATCGATCTTCACCAGCGAGGATGCTGTGATCTCGTTGAAGAAATAGCCGTACGGATTGATAAGGAAGTGATGCTCCGGACCCGGCACGCGGGCCGAGATATGGGTGAAGATCATGTCGTCCCAGCCATAGAGGGCGACCAGCCGGTAAAGGGCGGCAAGCTCCACCCGGGCCTGCCATTCTTCAGCGCTGCATCTGTTCTTGATGCTCACGGCTCTCAGATCGTCTGCCATGCGTTGTCTCCTGTGGCGGGAAACCTAGACCGGTTCAGGCAGAAAGTCATTCTGTCGCCTTTGGGAAATCGGGCATATAGCTGTTCTGCCCAACGGGAGCCTGCATGAGCGCCGACCCCAGAATTCACTTCGCCGCCTCAGGCAAACCGGAGGCCCGGACAGCAGTCGAGACCATGACCCGGCGTTATGGCCAGGCCCCGCTCGACGGGGCTGACGTTGTTGTTGCCCTGGGCGGCGATGGCTGGATGCTGGACACGCTGCGGGAACGCTTCTCGGATCGTCTGCCCGTTTACGGGATGCACCGCGGAACGGTGGGCTTCCTGATGAACGAATACATGGAGGACGGCCTACCCGAACGGCTGAACGCGGCTGTGAAGCAGGTGATCCACCCGCTCGAAATGAGCGCCACAGGCGTCGATGGAACCACGACGATCAAGCTGGCGATCAACGAGGTCTCACTGCTGCGCCAGAGCCCACAAACCGCAAAACTGCGGATCATGGTCGACGGGAAGGAACGACTTGCGGAGCTGTCGGCCGACGGCGCCTTGGTCGCCACACCTGCCGGATCGACCGCCTACAATCTCTCGGCGCACGGCCCGATCCTGCCGATCGGCGCGAATGTGATGGCGCTGACGCCAATCTCTCCCTTCCGTCCCAGGCGCTGGCGCGGCGCGCTGGTGAGCGCGGATGCACGCGTCGAGATAGAGGTGCTGGAAGCGGAACGCCGCCCCGTCTCCGCCTCAGCCGACACGCAGGAAGTGCGCAACGTCGCCCATGTGGTCATCCGCGAGGACCGCAGCAAGCCGATGACCATGCTCTTCGATGAAGGCCACGCCCTCGACGAACGGATTCTTCGCGAACAGTTCTCGCTCTAGCTGGACGGCGCGCGCGGACGAAGATTTGTCGCCTCGGCCGGATTGGTCCATTATCTCGCGTGATGAACGACATGACCCTCATGGAGCGCGAAACGCGGGAGTCGCCGGCCGTGGCGATGCGGCTGGTGGAGCTCTGCAGCGCGCAGCTTGCGGAAGTCGGCGCCCGCCTCCGTACCCTAGAACCGCGCCTGATCCTGGCAGCCGGCCGCGGCAGCTCCGACGCAGCGGCCCTGCTGGCCAAGTATGTCTTCGAGACACGGCTCGGCCTGCCAACGGTATCTGTCGCGCCGTCCGTACACTCGATCTACGGCGCGAAGCTCACGCTTGAAAAGGCGCTCGTGCTTGCCATCTCCCAGTCGGGTCGCAGCCCAGACCTCGTCGAATTCTGCCGCGCCGCCACGGGGCCAGACGTGCTGCGCATCGCCATGGTCAATGATGCGGCTTCGCCGCTAACGACAGCCGTGGACGTGACGCTCCCGCTAATGGCCGGACCGGAGACCAGCGTCGCGGCAACCAAGTCCTGCATCGCTGCAATGACGCTGGTGCTCGGCCTCGCCGGCCACTGGCGCCCAGAGTCGGGCATGACTGCAGCCTTTGGCCGCGCAGCGTCCGTGCTCGAGAAATCGATCGCCGCTGACTGGTCCGGCGCTGATGCGTTCCTGGATGGCGACGGGCCGGTCTATGTGGTCGGCCGCGGGCCCGGGCTGGCGATCGCAGCGGAAGCTGCGCTCAAGCTGAAGGAGACCAGCGGCCTGCACGCGGAGTCGATAAGCGCCGCCGAAATCCGTCACGGTCCCTACGCCCTTGCCGGACCGTCGCTTCGCGTGATCATCTTCGCCCAGCGCGACGCGGCCTTCACAGGGCTCAGAACGCTCGCCGCCGACCTCGTGCAGCAGGGCGCAGATGTCCTGCTGATATCGCCAGACAGCACCCTGCCCGGCGTACATACGCCTGCTGATGAAGAGCCCGTGCTCGAACTGATCGCCATGCTCGCGCGCTTCTATATTTTTGCCAACACCGCCGCCCTGCGCCGTGGGTGCTCGCCGGATCGCCCGCCGATGCTGAGCAAGATCACGGAGACGCGCTGACGTGCTGACGCTTGCCGCGACCCGCGCGTTCAATGGAACCGAGATCCTTGATGGCGCAACAGTTGAGATCGACAGCGGCGTGATCGTACGCGTGACTCCCGGTATCCGGCCGGGCGTACCGCAGCTGGACGGGCTACTCGCACCCGGGCTGGTAGATGTTCAAGTCAATGGCGGCGGCGGCGTTCTGTTCAACGAAGCTCCGAACGTGCAGTCGCTCCGCACGATCACGCAGGCGCATGCTCACCTTGGCGTCACCGCCCTGATGGCGACACTGATCTCGGACGAGCGCGACAAGATCGCTGCCGCGATAGACGCTGTTGCTGAAGGCGTTCGCGAGAGAATGCCGGGTTTGCTTGGCCTACACCTCGAAGGCCCCTGGCTGTCGGAACCGCGCCGTGGCGTGCATCCGCAGCGTTATCTGCGCTCACTCGACGCTGCTGACCTCGACATGTTAGCCAGGAAACATCCGTTTCCAGTTCTTGTGACTCTCTCGCCCGAACAGGCCTCGCCGGACGACGTCCACAGACTGACGTCGGCCGGCGTGACTGTCAGCATCGGCCATACTGCGGCGCCCCACAAGCAAGTTGAGGCGCTGATCGCGGCGGGCGCTACGGGTTTCACTCACCTATTCAACGCCATGCCGCCGATGGAGGGGCGTAACCCGGGCGCGGTGGGCGTTGCGCTGGCGGAGCGCAAGACCTGGGCCGGACTCATCCTCGATGGCATCCATGTGCATCCTGTTTCAGCAAAAGCCGCCTTCGCGGCGAAGTCCGCTGACAAGCTCGCCCTCGTTTCAGACGCGATGGCGACGGTCGGCGCGACCGACACGTCGATGACTCTCTTCGGCGAACGTATCGCGCTCGCCTGCGGCGCGCTCAGGACAGAAGCGGGCACGCTCGCTGGCGCGCATCTGGATCTGGCAACAGCCGCCCGCAACGCACTCGCTATGCTGAGCGTCACGACCGAGGAAGCACTGCGGATGACCAGCCTAACGCCCGCGGCGTTTCTCGGCGTTGACCATCTACACGGCCGCATCGCACCCGGCGCCCGCGCCGATCTTGTGCTATTCAGCGACGCGTTGAATGTCCGGAACGTCTGGATAGCGGGCGCCGAGGTCCGCCCGTTAGGACCATAGCCTAGCTTTTTCGCGCAGCATCCAGCGCAGCGCGCAGATTTCCACGCGACTGGCCGATCAGCGCGCGTGCGTCGTCCACGCTCATGCCTTGCACCACCAGGACCGCCAGCTTCACATCACGTCCTGCCCTTAACAGCGCATCCGCAGCGACGCCGGATTCGCACCCCGTCAGCTTCACCACCATCTGTTCCGCGCGTTGCCGCAACTTGGCGTTGGTTGGTCGCATGTCTACCATCAGGCCGCGATACACCCGGCCGAGCTGAATCATTACGGCTGTCGAGAACAGGTTCAACACGATCTTCTGCGCGGTCCCCGCCTTCAGCCGCGTCGAACCTGCGACAGCTTCAGCGCCCGTCTCAATCAGGATCGGATGATCAGAGGCAGACAGAAGGCGCGAGCCCGAATTGTTCGCGATCCCGATCGTCAATGCGCCTTGCCCCCGCGCCGCCTCGACGGCCGCGACCGTGAACGGAGTATTGCCGCTCGCAGCGATCCCCAGCACAACGTCATCCGGTCCGACTCCGAGTTCCGTGATCTGATTGCATCCATCCTCGGTAGAGTCTTCTGCATTCTCGACCGCCCGCAGCAGGGCCTTCTCGCCGCCCGCGATGACGAACGCCACCTTATCGCCCGGCCAGTTGAACGTCGGCAGCAATTCCGCTCCGTCCTGCACTCCGATCCGCGCCGAAGTCCCAGCGCCGCAATACACCAGCCGCCCTCCCCGCCGCAGCCGCTCGGCCGCAGCCTCCACCGCCGCCGCAATTGATGGAAGAGCCGGTTGGACCGCCGCGACCGCCTCTGCCTGACTCTCGTGAAGCAAGCAGACCTGCCCGATGGCAGGAAGACGGTCGAGGTCGAGATAGCGGGCGCTTGCGTCTTCGGTGCTCATGCGGCGGGTATCTCACGGAAACGGCCAGCATTGAATGCCGCGCGAAGCACGCTAGACATCCGCAATGACAGAAGCGCTTTTTCTCGGCGTGGATGGTGGCGGAACGCGATGCCGCGCGCGTCTGGCGTCGGCCGATGGCCGTACGCTAGGCGAAGGCGTCTCCGGGCCTGCCAGCATGCGCTTCGGCATACAGGCCGCCAGCGCGTCGATTCTCGCCGCCACGGCACAGGCGCTTGCGCAGGCGAGCCTTGGCGAAGAGGCGCTCGCACGTACCTTTGCCGGGATAGGCCTCGCCGGCACGGGCCATCTCGGCGCCCGCCAGGCGCTGGAGTCATGGCAGCATCCGTTCGCCGCAGCCTGGTTCGAGGGGGATGGCTATCTCGCCTGGCTCGGCGCCTTCGGCGGCGATGAAGGCGGCATCGTCGTCTGCGGCACGGGCAGCATTGGCATCACCTACAAGGGCAAGACCATCCGCGTCGGCGGCTATGGTTTCCCGGTGTCGGATGAAGGCAGCGGCGCACATATCGGCCTCAACGCCATCCGTTACTCGCTTCGCACGCTCGACGGACGAGCAAGGCCGACCGCATTTGCCGAAGAAATTCTCGAGCGCTTCTCGTCCGACCCCGCCATTGTCATCCGATGGTCAGAAACGGCGAACGCCACAGACTACGCAGCCTTCGCGGCGGTCGTAATCAAGCACGCCGCGTCAGGCGAACCGGCTGCCAGCAATCTCCTGCGCGATGCCGCTGTGCACATCGCAGGCCTTGCCGAAGCAGTGCTTGATCGCGGGGCCCCGCGCGTGGCGCTCGTCGGGGGACTGGTGAGATTCATCCGTCCTTACATCCCGGAGAGCACAGGCACCCGCCTGACCGATCCAGCGGCTGATGCAATGGATGGCGGCATCCGCCTGGCGCGCATGCGCCACGAAGCAGAGCGGACCTGAATCGTTCAGGCGCCTTGGTCGACCGCGTCCGCATAGATCATCTGCTGGACCTTGCCCGTCAGGACGTCGAGCGTGAAAGGCCTTGTGAGTATGTCCAAGCCGTTGGCGGCCGACGGAACGTGTCCCGACAGAAGTTGTGAAAACAGGCGGTCGTGCCTTGATTGATCAATATAGGGCTCGCGCGCGCGTTGCCGACAAGTGTTTCCAATCCAGCCAACCGCGGCCATGATCACGCCCGCTTGCGTCCGCCCGCCAGCTGGCCCAACACCTTCTCGACACGCGCGAGGCGCTCCAGCGGGGTTGCGATCGCTTCTTCCAGGATCAACCGGCCATTGCGCGCCACCAGCCCTGCTTCGGCTATCGCCTTCTTCGTCGGCTCGACACGCGGCGTGAACGCGATCGCAGCCGGGCCGCCATCCACCTTCGCGATATTCGCAACCCGCGCGAGCGTACGCACATTGGCTATCCGCAGCAACGTTGCGGCCTCCGCGGGCTCTTCGCCAAACCGATCGATCAGTTCTTCCTCGAATGCACTCTGCTCTTCACGAGACGTCAGGCGCGCAAGACGTAAGTAGAGGGACAGCCGCGAGTCTGCTTCGGGAATCCAGTCTGCCGGAATACGGCCATTGATCCCGAGGTTGATCACCGGCGTCCATCGCTCCAGCGTTTCGCCCTGCGCCTCTCGCACGGCCCGCTCAAGCAGATGCTGGTAGAGATCGATGCCGATCAGCTTCATGTGTCCGCTTTGCGCATCGCCAACCAGATCGCCTGCACCACGAATGTCGAGATCGCGCGCACTGATCGCAAAGCCGGCTCCGAGCCGATCGAGAGATTCCAGCGTCCGCAAGCGCTTCCGCGTGGCTTCCGTCAGCGACGCCCCCGCTTCGGTCGTCAGCAGGATATGCCCACGCCGGTTGCCGCGGCCTACACGCCCGCGCAGCTGGTGCAGCTGGGCAAGACCAAATCGGTCCGCGCGCCATACCACCATGGTGTTGGCACGCGGCACGTCGAGACCCGCCTCGATGATGTTCGTCGCAAGCAGCACGTCGCCCAGGCCGCCGGCGAACCGCACCATCGACGTGTCGATTTCGGCCGCGGGCATCTCGCCATGCGCTTTCAGCAGCGACAGGTCCGGCGTCAGCCGCTGCAACGTCGCTTCCATGGCCGCGATATCCTGGATACGCGGTACAACGACAAAGCTCTGGCCGCCCCTGTCCTTCTCGCGCAACAGGGCCGTCCGCACCTGATGTTCGTCGAACGTCCCGGCGAGCGTGCGGATAGGCTGTCGGCGCGCGGGCGGCGTTGCAATCACGGACATCTGCTTCAGGCCGAGAAGCGCATTCTGCAGCGTGCGGGGTATAGGGGTCGCCGTCAGGCTCAGTAGGTGTCCACTGGGGCCAGCAAGGTCACGCAGTCTGGTCTTGTCGGCGGCGCCGAAACGCTGCTCCTCGTCGATCACGACCAGAGCGAGTTTTGCGTACTCGACATTCTCCGAGGCCACAGCCCCGGTTCCCACCACAACAGAGATCGACCCATCGGCCAGCCCGGCCTTCACACGCTTGCGGTCCGCCGCGTCCGACAGACGCGACAGCGCTGCGACCTTCAGGCCGGTCCGTTCGAAACGCTGCTTGAATGTCTCATAGTGCTGGCGCACCAGCACCGTGGTGGGGGCAGAGACCACGACCTGCCTCCCCGCCAGAGCGACAAGGGCAGCAGCGCGCAAAGCAACCTCGGTCTTTCCATAGCCGACATCGCCAACAACCAGCCGGTCCATCGGCTTTCCTGAACCCAGATCCTCACGGACGGCATTGATGGCGCGCGTCTGATCGGGGGTCTCGGAAAACGGAAATCCTGTCACGAACTCGGCATAGGCGCCGGGATCGGGCTCGATCTTCGCGGCCTTGCGCTTGGCATTCTCCTTCGCCAGCCGTGTCATGTCGACTGCCGTATCCGTCATGGCCTTGTCGATTATGAGGCGGCGCTTGCGCCAGCTGACGCCATCCAGACCATCGAGCGTCACGGCCGTGCGATCGGCGCCATAGCGCCAGATGCGATCTGCTTCCTCGACTGGTACAAGGCGGCGCGCGCCGCCGGCATATTCCAGCTCGATCGCTTCAACGACAGCGCTCGATCCTGACGGACGGCTCAGGCCTGCTATGACCGCGATGCCGTGGTCCTCATGGATGACGACGTCGCCAACACAGACGTCACCGATCTCCAGGAGATGCTCGCCAGTGTCGCCACCGGCGGCCGCCAGACCCGCATTGCTGCCGAGCACTTCAGCAGCCGCGATGACGAGTCGCTTCTGCTCTCGCCAGCTCAGCTGGAGCCGCATTTCCAGCAGCTTAACCCGGTTAAGCCAGCCGCTGTCAGCCTCGTTCCAGCTGAGTATTGGCCGCACGCCCTGGGCGAGCTTTCTCGGCAATCGCTTCTTGATAAATCGAAGGTCATGCTCGGAACCCGCGATGACAACGCGGGCCTTCTCCTTGAGCGCCGTTGCGATCTCCGCATTCATCGCCTTCACGGGGTCGGGGTTGGCAGAGAAGCGGATCGTACGTTCGTCTGCACCGGCAACCAGCTCGATTGCACTCCGCTTCTTCGTGGCCGCATCCCATGCCGGTTGCTGAACGATGTTCTGCACGGCCGGCGAGTTCTTCCTCCGAACGCCCTGAACTGAATCCGCAGCCAGGCTCAGATAGCGCGTGCGCTCGGCAACGGCGCCCGGATCGAGCGCGATGAGGGCGTCGGGGAAGTAGTCGAACAGCGAGTTGCTCCGCCCAAGCAGGAGCGGCCAGGCCGCGCCGCCAAGATCGATGTGCGGCAGGTCGCGCTTTCCGCGCTGGCTGACAGAGTCGAACTCGCGGATGCGCTGGATCACTCCATCGGAGAGTTCGATCCGCACCGGTCGCTCGGCATTGGCAGGAAATATGTCGATGACGCGTCCGCGCATGGCGAATTCGGCCGGCTCGTCCACACGGTCATCCTCGAAATAGCCGATACCGCCGACAACTTTTCGGAAAGCGTCTGCTTCAATGCGGCCGCCGACAGAGAACCGCGTAAGCGGCCCGTCAAATGTTGCCGGCTTCGGCAGCATCTCGCTCGCGGCTTCGGCCGTGGTCACGCAGACAACGCGCCGCACCTTTGCCCGCGCCAGAGCACGTGCACGCCTCAAGGCGGCGAGTCGCACGCCAGTGTTTGCGGGCGTCGGCGGCTGTGTGTCGCCCGGCAGCGCGTCGCTTGGATCGAAGAACATGATCTCGGACTTCGGCGCGAGGCCTTGCAGCGCCGCGTGAATGTCGCGCGCGCGATAGTCGCTCGAAATGATCGCCAGCACGTTCTTCTTGTTGAGCGCTTCTGCAATGCGCACGGCGGCGACGCCGATCGCGCATTCCGCACGCGCAACACCAGTTCGAGCCTTTGAGGCAGGCCCATCGGCCATGGCGATTCCCTTTTGGAAGGATCGCCTCACTAACGCATCGTGAGTCCCGCGCAAGCCAAAGGTTCTTCACAGGCAGCTCAATTGCAGAACTGCGTCTATCTCCCGCTTGGCAGGTCCTTGTAGGCCACGCCTTTGTCTACACGAACATCCTGCGGCAGGCCGAGCACCCGCTCAGCAATGATGTTGCGCAGGATCTCGTCAGTGCCGCCAGCGATGCGCAGGCCCGGAGCCCACATGTAGGCGTTGTGGAATGCGCCTTGCATCGGCGCGAGTGCAGGGTCGCTGATGATGCCGAAATGATCCTCAGCCTCGATCGCTGCGTTGCCGATATCCTGCATCCGGTTGGCGTTCAGGATCTTGCCGATCGAACTCTCCGGCCCCGGCGTCTGCCCCTTCGAAAGCGCGGTCATCGTACGATACTTGCCAAGCGTGTAGCCCTCGGCGCTGACATACCAGCTGGCCAGCTTCTCGCGGAACGCCTGATCCTGCAGGAGCGTGCCCTTGCCCGAGGGCGAGGGCGTGTTGCGCGCGAGCTCAAGAATTTCGGCGTACTCCGGGCCAGACGATCCGCCCACGGCCAAGCGTTCATTCATCAGCGTGACAAGCGCGACATTCCAGCCATTCCCGACCTCCCCAAGCCGCTCGGAGTCCGAGATGCGCACGTCGTTGAAATAGACCTCATTGAAGTTCGATCCGCCTGACATCTGATGGATCGGCCGGACATCCACGCCGGGCGCCTTCATGTTCACGACGAACATGGTGAGGCCCTTGTGCTTCTCCTTCTCCGGGTTCGTGCGGGCGAGCAGGATTCCATAATCGGAGTAGTGCGCGCCTGAGGTCCAGACCTTCTGGCCGTTGATGACCCAGTCCTCGCCGTCCTTCACCGCGCGGGTTTTGAGTCCCGCGACGTCGGAACCGGCGCTGGGCTCCGAGAACAGCTGGCACCATATTTCCTCCCCGCGCAGCGCTGGGGCGACATAGCGGTTGACGCCCTCTGGCGAATGGAAGGCAATGACAGTTGGAATGCACATGCCGAGGCCGATGGCGAACGGCCCGGTGGGAGCCTGGAACTTCTGCTCTTCCTGTCCGAAAATCACGGAAAAGATCGGCGGCAATTCGCGGCCGCCGACGTCCTTGCGCCACGTCAGTCCGGCAAAGCCGGCTTCGGCCTTCTTTTTCTGATAGGCCTTCGCGGCCTTCATCGCCTCTGGACCTTCAACGCGAAGGCTGGCCTTCGCATTTGGCGCACCGAGCGTCTTCTCGAGCCAGCTGCGCGCTTCAGCACGGAAAGCGGCTTCTTCGGGAGTGTCGTTGAAATCCATGTGTCGTTTCCCTAGGCTGCGTTCTTGAGTTCAAGGCGACGGACGAGCTTCTCTTTCCAGACGCCCGGCCCTCCGGCCTGCACGGCCAGCAGCTTGGCGCGGCGGTAGAAGAGGTGGCAGTCGACTTCCCACGTGAATCCCATGCCGCCATGCGCCTGGATGTTTTCCTTGGCTGCGAAATAGTAGGCCTCGCTTGCAGCCACCCGAGCTGCGGCTGCTGCCAGTGGCAATTGCGACGACTCCGTCGATAGCGCCCACGCGCCATAGTATGCATTCGAACGCCCAAGTTCGATCGCAACATACATGTCGGCCAGTTTGTGCTTGATCGCCTGGAACGAGCCGATCTGGCGCGAGAACGCATAGCGCCCTTTTGCGTAGTCGACCGCCATGTCGAGACACGCCTGCGCCCCGCCAAGCTGTTCGAACGCGATCAGGACGGCCGCGCGATCAAACACCGCCTCCGTCAGCGACCAGCCTTCCCCAGCCTTGCCCAGCCGTTCCGCGTTCGCCTTGTCGAACGTGAGCCGCGCATGTCCCCGCGTTGGATCCAGCGTTGTCAGTGTCTCGCGCTTCACCCCCGCCTGATCCAGGGCCACAACAACCAGCGACAGCCCCTGGCCTTCGCGCGCCAGCACAACGGCATGCGTGGCGATGTCGCCGTCCGTGACTGGGATCTTCACCCCGGAAAGCCGCACTCCGTCAAAACTCGCCTCAATACTGGCGGGCGATGGCGCACCCGGCCCTTCCGAGACTCCGAATGCGCCGACCAGTTCGCCGCTGACAAGCTTCGGCAGCAGGGCCTGCTTCTGCGCCGCAGATCCGGATGCCAGCACCGCCTCCGCAAAGAAGTAGACGGTCGACGAGAACGGGATCGGTGCAACGGCGCGGCCAACCTCCTCCGCCAGAACACACAGCTCCAGCCCGCCCAGCCCAAGCCCGCCGAACTCCTCCGGTATCGCAACCCCGAGCCAGCCCTGCTCCGCGACACCCGTCCACAGCGCAGCATCATGCGACTTGCCCGCGTCGTTCAGGACCTCGCGCACAGCTTTCCGGCTGCACCTGTCATCGAGATACTTGCGCGCCTGATCCCGCAGCATCTTCTGGTCATCGGAAAAATCGAAATTCATGTGCGGCCTCTCGAAATAACTAGATGCGTGTTGCGCGACCGGCCCAGAAGGGCTCGCGAAGCTTGCGCTTGAAGATCTTGCCAGAGTCCTCACGCGGAAGCTCGGCGTGGAAGTCGACGGCCTTGGGCGTCTTGAAGCCTGCGATGTGCTGGCGCAGGAACGCCTTCACATCCGCATCCGACAGCGACGCTCCCGGCTGCAGCTGCACGCACGCGTGCACGGCCTCGCCGTATTCGTCGTCAGGCACGCCAAAGACGGCGCAGTCCGCCACGCCAGGCATACGGTGAAGCACGGACTCGATTTCTGCGGGATAGATGTTCACTCCGCCCGAGATGATCATGTCCTTGGCGCGATCGCAGAGATAGAGAAAGCCGTCTGCGTCGAGATAACCCACATCGCCGGGCGCGATGAGCCCGGCTTTCTCCGACGCGACGCGCTTGGCGTGATCCTTGTGATAGGTGAAATCGGCAATGCCGGGGAACTTCGCCACGACTTCGCCGATCTCACCGACAGGCAGCGACTTTCCCTCGCCATCGATGACCTTGACATCGGCACCCGGCATGGCCTTGCCGACTGTCCCGGGGTGAGCCAGCCACTCCTGCGAATTGCAGAACGTCACGCTGCCGACCTCGGTCGAGCCGTAGTATTCGTTTATCACCGGCCCCCACCATTCGATCATCGCGCGCTTGATCGGCGCCGGGCACGGCGCGGCTGCATGGACGACGAACTCAAGCGAGGACAGGTCGTACTTGCGTCTCACCTCTTCCGGCAGCTTCAGCAGCCGGTTGAACATGATCGGCACCATGTGGATGTGCGTGACCTTCTTTTCTTCGATCAATCTCAACAGGTCTTCGGGATCGAAGCGGGGCTGGAGCAGGATGGTCGCACCTATCCGCGCCGCAACCATACCATAGGCGTTCGGTGCGGAATGATACATCGGCCCCACCATCGCAGCGACGATCTGCGGCGGCGGACGTGTCGTGAAGCCGAAGACGTAGACGAGGTTGCGCATGCTGAACTCATGCTGTTCCTGCGTCGGTTGCGCGCGGCGCACGCCCTTTGGCTGGCCCGTCGTGCCGGAGGTATAGATGATCGTGCCGGGCGATGGCGCGGGTGGAGCGGCGTAAGGCTCGAAGGTGTCGACCCAGCTGCTCCAGTCCACCATGCCTGTGGGAACAGCGCTCGCCTCCTTGCTCGCGCCGTAGGCCTCCGCAAGTTCAGGCGGCGTCGGCACGACCAGCACGGCGACGCCATCCGGGATCACGCGCTGGATCGGCCCCAGAAGGTCGGCGTGAACGACGATCACCTTCGCGCCCGAGTTCTCGAAAATGTAGCGCGCCTCTTCCGCCGTGCCGTGCCAGTTCACCGGCGTTGGATAGGCTCCCAGCAACCCCGCCGCGATGCTTGCCTCGAAGAAGGGGATGTCGTTACGCAGGAACAGCGCGATGATGTCGCCGCGAACAACGCCGAGACTGGCGAGGCCGCTGGCCGCCCGGGCGGCGCGTTTATCCAGCGCCGCGGTGTCGATGCGGCGGTTGCCGCTGATGATATCGCCCAAGGCGGTTCTCCCTTGACCACGCCCCGGTGTTCCCGGTGCGGCTCAGAACGCTCTCAGTTTCGCGGCGCGTAGCGCACCCCGAGCTTCCGGATGGCGTGCACGAAGTTGTTCGGGGCAATGTCGATCTCGCCGGTCCATTCGATGTCCGGAAACCGGCCGAGGATCTGGCGATAAGCCTCCTCGAGCTGGATCTGCGCAACGCGCTTGCCCAGACAGACATGCGGACCATAGCCGAACGCAATATGCTTGTTTGCATTCTCCCGAGCGACATCCAGCTGGTCCGGGTTGTCGAATATGGCCGGGTCGCGATTGGCTGCGCCGTAGTACATGATCACCTTTTCGCCGGCCGCGATCTTCTGATCCGCGATTTCTGCGTCCTGGAGGGCGGTACGGCGCATGTAGATGACCGGGCTGACCAGTCGGATGAACTCGTCCGCCGCATTGGCGAGCAGGTCCAGCCTGGCAATCAGCTTCGCCTTCTGGTCAGGAAACTCCGTAAGCAACTTCATCGCGCCCGAGAGCGTGTTCCGGGTCGTGTCGTTCCCGGCGAAGATGATCAGCAGCCAGGAACCGTCTAGATACTCATCGCTCAGCAGCTGGCCGTCGACCTGCGCGCGCGCAATCGCGCTCATAAGGTCGTTCTGGGGATCCAGCCTGCGCTTGTGGAGCATGTGCTGGCCGTAGGCGAACATCTCTTCGACATTTGCATTGAAGTCAGCCACGAACTGCATGAGCTCAAGGCTAGGCGTCATTGGCGCTGCCGCCTGCTCAGCCGCCAGGTTCTGCGCCATTTCCAGATAGTGCATCCAGTGCAGGAATTTCGGACGGTCGGCTTCCGGCACGCCAAGAATCTCGCAGAGCGTATAGAGCGGCAGGCGCGAGGAAAACATCTCGACCATGTCGCCTCCGCCCTTCGGCGCCATCTCGTCCAGCATGCGGGTGACTTCCGAGACCACCTTGGCCTTGAGCTGGTTCAGATATCCCGGCGTGAAGAAGGGCATATGCTCGCGACGCAGCTGCAGGTGCTGCGGCGCGTCGAGATTGATCATGGTGTCGAGCGAGGCGCGCTGCAGCAGAACGTGCCCCATGCCCGGCTTGGGCGTCATCATCAGGATGCCGCCACGCTGTGAAGAAAACGTTGCAGGATCGCCATTCACACGCATGACATCGGCATGACGGGTAACGACCCAGAAACCCGGCAAGTCGCCTGGCTCGGGATGCCAGCACACGGGTGAGGCTTCGCGAAGCCGGGCGAAAGTGTCGAACGGCTGGCCGTGAGTAAAGACCTTTCCGTCGTGAAGCTGCAGGCCTTCGGTGCGCGGGTACGCCTCCGGAAAGACCGGCCCGGGCCGCCCCTCCACGGCTGTCTCGCTGATCAATTGCATTATGTCCGACCGCCTGAACTTAAGCGACGGCAAGGTTGCGCGGATGCAGGGCGCCGCGCAAGTCATGCCCGTAGGTAAAGGCAAGCCATTGTTGCGCGGCATAGCAGGCAATCTCTGCATGACGCCGGCTCTGTCAGGATCACTGTCACAGCTAGAATTCCATGCAGTATGCAAGAATATTCTAAAGCGACCGCCCTCGCCCAGACTGGGTCCGCTCGTGCAAGCAATATCCAGAGCGCCGGTCGGCTGATCAGATGTCGCGGCAAATCGAACGCGTTTTTGATAGCAGCATGCGTTGTCAGAAATCGCTGCGCTGAGGTTCGTGATTCGAACCCGAGCATCTCCCGCTCGCGCCTTCGGATTGGCAGCTGCGAGTTCTCAGCCCCTTTTTCTCGCGCAAACGACCAGACCGATGGATTTCTTCTGCGCCGATCGCCCGAAGCGCCGAGCTGTACGATGCAAGCACGAGCGTTCCGATGCTCTCCGACCCGACTGGCTGGCTGCGGAGCAGCAGCTTCAGCGCTGCTCGTGTGTCGCGTCGCTTCTGAACGAAGATGTCGAGACCCTCGCCCTCATCATCAACTGCACGCCATAGGAACACGCGTTCGCGTGCATTCCCGCCGACCATCTCGCCCAGGCGCCAGCGCGGCGATGGCGGCAGTTTACGATGGCGAAGATTGGCCGCGATCTTCGGATCGAACTTCACGGTCCAGGCACGCATCGTCTCGTCGCTCACATCGACGCCGCGGCGCGCCATAATCTCTTCGGCATCGAGCAAGCTGAGTGTCAAGCAGAAGCGCAGCCACATTGCGTAATGGATGACCGACGCCGGGAACCCGTAACGTTTGCAGGAAATTCGAGTTTTCGGCATCTCCTGGAGGCCACGATTACCGCCTTACACGAGACCTGCATGCGTTGGCCTGACAGTACACAACTTGTACCCTCGGGCTTCACAAGGACGCGTGGGCGTTGGTTTCAAGGCGCTGATTGTGCCTATCCTCTGCGAGGCAGCATTTGACGAGGCGCATATGACCAGCACGATCAAGGAATTTCGTGTCGCGATTGAAGAAGAAGCTTTGAATGATTTGAAGCTTCGTATCGAGCGCACGCGCTGGCCAGACCGCGAGACTGTCGGGGACTGGTCGCAGGGAGCACCCTTGGCGAACGTGCAGGCTCTCTGCGCCCATTGGCATAGCGGGTATGACTGGCGGCGGTTCGAGGCAAGGCTGAATGCGCTAGGTCAGTACAAAACTGAAATCGATGGCCTGAACATCCACTACCTTCACGTACGCTCACCACATCCTAAGGCGCTGCCACTTCTGATTACACACGGCTGGCCCGGCTCCGTTGCAGAATTCATGAAGGTAATCGGGCCATTGACGGATCCGCCCGCGTACGGCGGGGCGGCAAGCGACGCATTTGACGTCATCGCCCCATCTCTGCCCGGGTTCGGGTTCTCGGATAAGCCGTTGGGAACAGGCTGGGGTGTGGCGCGCATTGCCCACGCCTGGATCGAACTGATGTCCCGGCTCGGTTATGCCCGATGGGTCGCCCAGGGTGGTGATTGGGGTTCGGCGGTAACGTCAGCCCTCGGCGCAGCTCACCCGAGCACCCTGGCTGCGATCCACGTCAACATGCCGCTGGTCTACCCGCGTGGGGAACAGCTGGAGGAGATGACACAAGCCGAACAGGCGGCGGTTGCGGCGCTCGCCGAGCATCGTGACAGCGGCATGGGGTACTCGACGCTTCAATCCACGCGGCCGCAAACGCTGGCCTATGGACTTGCTGACTCTCCGGTCGGTCAAGCCGCCTGGATCTATGAGAAGATGTGGGCCTGGACCGATCATCGCGGCCAGCCCGAAGACGTGCTCAGCCTCGATGAGATGCTCGATAACATAATGCTCTACTGGCTTCCCGGTACAGCGGCGTCCTCAGCGCGGCTTTATTGGGAGAGTTTTGACAGCTTCAAGACAACAAAGCTCGATATCCCGACCGGGGTTACGATCTACCCCCGGGAGATTTTTCGCCCCTCGCGTCGTTGGGCCGAACGCGTCATGAGTAACATCATCCATTGGAGGGAAGCGGAGCGAGGCGGGCACTTCGCGGCCTGGGAGCAGCCCGAGGGGTTCGTCAGGGAGATCCGCGATTGCTTCCGCCATTTTCGCTAGCCGCTTACCGCGGCGCGGAGATATCGAAACAAGCCATCATTGCTATCAGATCTTCTCTGTTCCCGACGACGGTTGCACCCTTGTCGGCCACGAGACTGGCGAGCGACATTTTCCCGGTGAGGAACGCTGCCCATAGCTCGGCGTCGACACGCAGCGATATCGACGACGACGAGCCATCCGTAGGAACCGCTACCTGATTGCGGACATGGAGGCCACGCTCTCGGTTGTTCCCGAAATCAAAGCAGACATGGACGTCAAGGCCGTCAGCGCGATGGGGATCAAGCAGGACGCGGAGTATCGCGACAGACCCGGCCGGATCTGCGAGGATGGAATCGCGACGGAACCGGTGTTTGCGGTAGCGTTCGAGAGGCCCTACGCCTTCGAGATCGCGCGCCCTGGTGAGGGCCCAGCTGCGGATGTTAGCTGCCGGTGTTCGCTGGCCCAAGAGGCGCAAGGCGCCAGCAAGGAGATTCCGATCGGGCTGCGGGTCATCGCCTTCGCTCACCGGCGCAGCTACCAACCAAGAGGCGAGTTCGATTGCCCAGCGCAGATCGTCATTCTGCATAGCCGCCGCCGCTTGCGCGCGGACCACCGAACGCCCGCCAAACCCTTCGATGAGTCGCGACGCGCGCTCGGCCGGCTCAAGTGGAAAAAGTCTGGCTGGATCACCGTCGAACCAGCCTTTGATGCCGTTGTGGATTTGACGAACATGATGCTCCGCCACTCCATAGCGCTCAGCCGTGATGTAGTCGGCATCGCAGGTTTGAGGTAATCGTACGCGGGCGGCGAGCTCGTCCGTCGTCCAGCCCTTGTTCATGCCGCGGACAGTCTGATCCCAAAGAAACTGGATCGCGTCACGATACGCGCGCACTCGCGTTCCGATCGCGGCGGCGCCGGAAATTGGCGGCCCATGCGTACCAAGAACGTGTTGAGCTTCCAAGGCGAGAAGATCATCGAGACCTTCTAGCAAGACGCGGGGATCACGGTATTCTTCGCCGCGGATAGGAAAGATGTTGAAGAGCGCGGGCCAAACGAGGTTTTGAACTGCAGTTTTAAGGCTGGGAAACCAGATCGTCACGGAGTCGTCGGCATCGGATGGTGCGGGCATGACCTGGACATCAAGGCCTGCGATCCTCCATGCCGTTGGCCGATCCGTGGTGATCGTTGGAGGTACAAACCCTGGCGTGTGTGGCGCATGTTCTGCAAGGCGGAAAGTCAGTCCGAGCCCGACGTTGGGCATTGAGTCCAGTCCCGTCGCGGGGAGCGCGAGACCAAACTGTTCGACGAGGCCGCGTCCATACATCGGCGCAATATCGTCCGAAGTACGCCTAAGGTTCGCCACGACCCGATCATGAGCATAGATGGGAACGTCGGCGCCAAATGCTTCAAGAACCGCCCGCGTTCCCCCGACATAGTGGAAATGAGTGTACATCACCGCTACTACCGGCTTGTCGCAGACAGTGGCGAGTTGTTTGAGAGCCGCTTGCATCTCCTCAACCGACTCGCCCGTATCAATCGCGATGACGCCTTCTGGCCCTTCGATGAAGGTTTGGTTCGACAAACCGTTGCCGACCAGACACCAGACCCCCGGAGATGGCGCGTAGAATTCTCGGGAGAGCCGCTCAGAGTGATCGACCAACAGCCTATGGGCGCACGCGCCCGTAGGTGTCATGACGGATCCTTCGGGGGAACGATCAAAGTTTCGAACTCTGGGCACGGACATATCTGTATCTTACGTTGCTGCGGGTCGACGAGGCTGTGCGAGGCATCGACAAGGTAGCGTTAGCCTGACAGCTCCTTATCAGCAAACAGGCGCTCGTTGATCAAGCCAATCAGTTGCGTGAAAGATATGGCCTCCCCAGCAGATTTGCGGATCGCCGATCCGAGACTACGCCATTTTCACATGTGGCCAGACGGTCTCATTCGTTGACAATTCTGCTGCATATGTGACGGTGCCGCTCGAACCGAAGAGGCATACGGGAGGAACGAGTAATGAGACGCGTGTCCTCCTCTCCGAAGGAAAAAGCATGAAGAGGTTGGCGATTGCAGTCAGCGCCCTGGCGCTCGTGGCGGGCTGCGCTCAACCCCAAGTTAAAAGCGTCGGCGATTCTGAGGCGCAGGCTCCCTCGACGATCGAGAATTCGATGCGCGAGCCGAATCCTCTGCGAGATGCTTTTTTCGGTGACCTGCACGTCCACACCAAGCTTTCTTTCGACGCCTATATCTTCAACGTGCGCGGGGATCCCGATGACGCGTATCGCTACGCGAAGGGGGCGACGCTCGATCATGCGTCAGGCTATCAGGTCCGGCTCAACGGACCGCCGCTCGACTTTGCCGCCGTAACCGACCACGCGGAATATGTCGGCGTGTTGCCGGCGATGAACGACCCCAACAGCCCGTTGTCAAAGATCCCTTACGCGGCGGACCTGTTTTCCCCCGACCAGCCTAAGATCCAAGCTGCTTTCAACCGCGTGACCGCGGCTTTGCGGACGGGCACGCCAGCTGCGGAGATGTACGACAGGGCCACCATGGGTTCCGCCTGGAAGGTGATCCAGGATGCGGCGGCCCGGCACAATGAGCCTGGCAAATTCACAACATTGGTAGCTTATGAGTTCACCTCTTCCCGCGACGGCCGGAACCTCCACCGGAACATTTTCTATCCGACTGCCCGGGTTCCCGACGCCCCCTTTTCCGCCTTCGACAGCCAGAACCCGGAGAAGCTGTGGGCGTGGATGGATGCGCAGCGCGGACAGGGAATAGAATCGCTGGCCATCCCGCACAATTCCAACGGCTCTGACGGCATCATGTTCGAGCGTGTGACTTGGGATGGCAAGCCGATCGACCGCGCCTGGGCCGAAGCGCGCGCGCGTAACGAACCGCTGGCCGAGATCACTCAGATCAAGGGCACGTCCGACACGCATCCAGCGCTTTCGCCCAATGACGAGTGGGGGAATTTCGAGATCATGGACTGGTATGTCGGATCCGACACGCCGGTGACCAAACAGGCGGGCGGCTATGTGCGCGACGCCCTAAAGCGCGGTATCGAGTTTGAGGCGACGCAAGGCTTCAACCCCTACAAGTATGGCCTCATCGGCTCGACTGACAACCACAACGCGACCCCCGGCGGTAGCTCAGAAGAGTCCTCGTACTTCTCGAAGGTAGGTCGCAATGACGGCCAGCCTGTACAGCGGGGCTCGATCCCTAAAGAGGGGCGCAAGGCCTGGACCCCTGCCGATGCTCCCACGGGCTCAGCTGTCCGCTTCCAGACCTGGGGCGCTTCTGGTCTCACTGGCGTCTGGGCGGAGGAGAACACGCGCGAAGCAATCTACTCCGCGCTTCGCAGGAAGGAGACATTCGCTACTTCAGGCCCACGCATCCGTGTGCGTCTGTTTGCGGGTTTCGATCTGCCGGCCGACATCGCGAGCCGCAGCGACCTGGTCGCCCAGGCGTACGCCCGTGGCGTGCCGATGGGAGCAGACCTCCTGCCAGCTCCAGGCAAGACGCCACGCTTCCTGGTCTGGGCTGTTCGCGATCCAAACTCCGGCTGGTTGCAGCGCGCACAGATCGTCAAGGGCTGGGTCGAGAATGGCGAGGCAAAGGAGGAAGTGTTCGACGTTGCCTGCTCCGATGGGCTGACACCGGATCCGCGCACCCATCGGTGCCCGGACAACGGAGCCAAGGTGGACCTCTCGACATGCGCCATCGACTCGAAGAAGGGCGCCGTGGAGCTCAAGGCGACTTGGACTGATCCGATGTTCAACCCAAGCCAGAACGCCTTCTACTTCGTGCGCGTGCTTGAAAACCCGTCATGCCGCTGGTCGACTTGGGAGGCGCTTCGCAACGGATCGCCGCCGAGCCCGCGCCTGTCGCCGACCATTCAGGAACGGGCATGGAGCTCGCCGATCTGGTATGACCCCCAGCCCTGAAGTCTCAACCTCTGCAAAGGCACGGGCGGGTATCACGGCGTTCGCTCGTGACCCGCTGGCGCATTTTCTGGTGCTCGGCGGGCTCCTGTTCGCTGGCGCCTCAGCGCTGGACGCAATGAGCCAACCCGTGGTTCGCATCACCCAAGGCGATGTAGAGCAGATCGCAGCTTCGTGGCAGGCAATGACAATGAACCCGCCGTCCGAGGAAGAGATGAGGGGCCTGCTGCGCGAAAGAATCGACGAGGAGATCCTCGCTCGCGAGGCACACCGACTCGGGCTCGACGAGGACGATGTGGTTATCCGCCGTAGGCTCGCCCAAAAAATGTCCTTCATCAGCGACGACGTCGCGGTCGTGATGCCGGCAACCGAGGAAGATCTCCTCGCCTTTTTCGAGGGTCGCAAGGACCGGTTCCGTCTGCCCGAGCGCTATACATGGCGACATGTCGTTTTCAGCGCCGAACGACCTGGTGATAGCGAGCGATCAGCGGCGGAAGCGGCGCTACGCAGTGCGCCCACAGGCGAGGATCCCGCAGGTGACCCCAGCCTGGTGCCAGGCACATTCTCCGAGGCCTCCCGCGAGGCGATCGCTGGTGAGTTTGGTGAGAGCTTCTACCAGGCTCTGGCGTCGGCAAGGGAGAGCCAGTGGACCGGTCCAGTGATGTCGCCCTTCGGCGCGCATCTGATCCGGCTGGAGAGCCGCATCCCAGCTAGTGAGCCGTCTTATGACGCGGTCCGCGAGCAAGTACGCGAAGCCTGGCTGTCGGAGGAACGCGACAAGCGAAATTCGGAAATGCGCGAAGAGATCCGCCGTCGCTATCGCATCGAGTTCGACGCGGGCGTACCGCAGCCATGAAGTGGGCCGTCCCAGCAGTCCTGGCCTTCCTCACAGCAATGCCCGCCTGGGCCCACGAGGTACGGCCGGGCTATCTTGATGTCGAAGAGATCCGCGTGGACGAGGACTTGGCGCGCTACGCTGTGACCTGGAAGATGCCGATTTCCAATGAGGTCAAGTTGGCGCTGCGGCCCGTGCTTCCGGACGGATGCTCACGGCAGGGCAATAGCCAGCTTTCTCGCACAGGCGCGGCGGTGATCGAACGATGGGCCGAGACCTGCGTCGAACCGATCAACGGTCGCGAGCTGCGCATCGAAGGACTGGAGACCACGATTACATCGGTGTTCGTGCGCGCCGCATTCATCGACGGAACCGTCACCTCTGCGATCGCGCGACCTGACACGCCAGCGGTGACAGTGGGCAAGGGTGCGCCACCTGCCGTGCCGCGCTATTTCCTGCTCGGCGTGGAGCACATCCTCTCAGGATGGGACCATCTTCTTTTCGTCACCGGACTGATCGTTCTGGTGAGCGGCGTATGGCGCCTGATCAAGGCGCTTACCGCGTTTACCATCGCTCATTCGATCACGCTAGGCGTTGCCGCGCTGGGCGTCGCCGGCCTCCCGTCAGCGCCGGTCGAAGCCGTGGTGGCCTTGTCAATCGTCGCGATCGGTGTCGAGATCGTGCGCCATGCGCGTGGACATGGCGGACTCACGAGCCAGTGGCCGTGGGCGGTGGCGTTTGGTTTTGGCCTACTGCACGGATTTGGTTTTGCCGGAGCATTGAGCGAAATCGGCCTGCCCCAGGATGCGCGCATTCCAGCTTTGCTGCTTTTCAATGTCGGGGTGGAAGCCGGTCAGCTGATGGTCGTGGCGGCGCTGCTGCTACCGGTGATCTGGATGCGAAAGTGCGAGGTGCCGCTTGGCCCGCAACTGACAACTGCGGCAGGTTATCTGATCGGAACCGCTGGCGCGTTCTGGTTGATCCAGCGAGTCGCAGCCGCATGGGTGGCTGCATCTGCAGCATGAGCAAGAACCCAACCCGACAGTTGCGAGGAGCTGTCAGGTCGGTACTGTAAATTTGGGTAAGCTGGAGTTATCTTGAGCCGAGCGCCGTTTGGTCGCGAAGTCACAAGTCGGCACGAAATCGGCCACCGCAAGCCAAATCCAAGACGCGTTTGATCAGTATTCGGACTCAACGTGACAACGCCGCGTTCTTCTATGCGTTTGACGCCGGCCGCGGCTCGTTCGTGGTCGCATGACCGTCGGCAGGGTCGTTCGAGGCCGAACACTGATCGCCGCAGGCAGCGAGCATGCGGCCGTGAAAACCCCTCGGCAGAATCGAACGCCGGTTCACGATCTGGCATCCCATGTGTTACCCTGGCTTACGATGTGAAGGACTGGGCAGAAGGCAGCCTGCGCTTCGCGGCGGGTGGACTTCGCAGCAACGAGAGTTCAGCCTGGTTACTCAAACTTCTCGAGGCAAGGACAGAGACTAAGCATGACACAACGTCCAAGCACTTCACGTCGTGTTGTCCTCGCCGCCCAGGCCGTCGGCAGGCCAACGCAAGCAACATTTCGCGTCGAGGAAGTTGCGCTACCGCCTCTCCTGGAAGGACATGTCCTGACGCGAACGCTCTGCTGCTCGGCTGACCCAGGAACACGCTCGCGTCTTTCTTCTGGCGCCAGCTACGCGCCACCTCTGCGGATTGGCGACCCGATCGATGGGTTTGCCGTTGGCGAGGTCATCGAGAGCGCCAATCCCCGTTTCGTTATCGGCGATATCGTCGCAAGCGGCGGCGGCTGGGCTGAGCACGCGATCTTCCCGGGCCGCGGCTACATCCAGAAGATTCCTCACAAGCGCCTCCCGCTCTCATACTGGATCGGCGTGCTTGGCGTCCCCGGAATGACAGCATGGTTCGGCCTGAAGCGTGTTGCCGCCATGAAGCCGGGAGATCGGGTTCTGGTCACGTCTGCGGCTGGACCCGTGGGCGCGACTGCTGCGCAGATCGCGCGAAGCCTTGGCGCGTCTCGCGTGGTGGGCACAGCGAGCGGCGCAGACAAGGCCGCATGGCTGCGCGATGAGGCTAGGCTAGATGTGATCGTAGACTACAAGACAACGACCGATCTCATCGCCGACCTGAAGGCGGCGAGCCCCGATGGCTATGATGTCCTCTTCGACAATGTCGGCAATGCGATGATCGACAGCGTCATACCTCTCCTGCGGCCGGGAGGCCGCATCGTCATCTCTGGCCAGCTGGCTGACTACAACGCGGCCGCCGCCGATGTCCCAGGCATCACCAATACGCGCTATTTCATTGCAAGCAGGTTGCGAATGGAGGGGCTTGTCGTATTCGACGATCTCAAGGGCTTCCCGGCGGCGCAGGAGGAGCTGGGCGACATGATCGAGCGCGGTGAGGTCAAGGTGCGCGAACATCGCTACAAGGGACTTGGATCGGCTCCGCAGGCCTTCATCGATCTGTTTGCCAGCGATAGCTTCGGGCGGCGTATCATCGAGATTGGCGGGGAAACAGGTTGAGGACGGACTTACACCATGGCGCCTGACTTCTCCCGCTACGAACGCATCGTCGCAACACGAAGCGACTGCATTCTGACATTGACGCTGACAGCGCCCAATCCGGTCAACGCTGTGGATGGCGAAATGCATCACGAGTTGTCACGCATCTTTCTGGACGCCCAGGATGACACCACAAGCGACCTTATCGTACTGACTGGCGCGGGGCGCGCATTCTGCGCCGGGGGCGACACGGCCTGGTTCAAGACCCACATCGAGAACCCGGCGTCATTCCGTGCACTGGGTCCTGAAGCAAAGCGCATCATCACGTCCTTGCTGGACCTCGAAAAGCCGATTCTGTGCAGGCTCAACGGCGCCGCGGCCGGACTGGGCGCGACGATCGCGCTGATGTGCGATGTCATCATCGCATCCGAAAAGGCGGTCGTCGGCGACCCGCACGTCAAGGTTGGGCTCGTCGCCGGAGATGGCGGCGCCATCATCTGGCCGCAGCTGATCGGCTTTGCCCGGGCCAAGGAACTGCTCATGACCGGGGAAATGCTGACAGCTGAACGCGCCCTGCACCTCGGCCTGATCAATCACGTGGTCGCGCACGAGCAACTCGACAACAAGGTGGCAGAAGTTGCAGACAGGATCCTCGCCAACCCCAAATGGGCCGTGCGCTGGACAAAGACAACCGCAAACATCCCGCTTCGCGCACTGGCGGCCCAATTGCTCGACGCGGCCATGGCTTACGAACTTCTGTCCAACTCGCTGGCCGACCGCCGCGAAGCAGTCGCAGCCTTTGTCGAAAAGCGGCCGCCCAACCTGACCGGTGAGTGATGATCACAAACACGCTTCCCGAACCCGACCATGTCACGACCCTTCGTAACCAGCTCCGCCGCTTTGTCGCCGAGAAGGCGCCGCGCGAGAAGCGCCGCGCGTGGGACAAGGCGCATGACTGGCCGCGCGACCTCTTTCGCGAGCTCTGCGACATGGGCATCTGCGGCCTGACCATTGCTGAGGAGTATGGCGGGCTTGGTCAGGACATCGTGGCCGCCGTAGCAGTGATTGAAGAGCTTGCGCGCGCCGGCCCATTCCTTGCCGGTCCCTTCATCCACTGCGCCTTTTATGGCGGCATGAACATATCGGAGAACGGTTCGCCTGCGCAGAAGGACACATTGCTTCCGAAATTGGCACACGGCGAGTTGCTCTTTGCCTATGGACTCTCCGAACCAGATGTTGGCGGCGACCTTTCCAGCGTGAAGACCCGCGGCCGCATCGAAGGAGACTCGCTGGTCATCAACGGCGCCAAGCGCTGGTGCACCGGCGCGGACTGGGCGGACTACATCTATTGCCTGATCAACACGGCGTCTGAAGCCCCGCGTCGCGAGGCCCTGACCTTCGTGCTGATCCCTGGCAAGGCAAAGGGCGTCTCCACGACGCCGATCGAACATGTGAACCTGCGCTACACAGCCTCCAGCGACGTTCATTTCGACGATGTTCGCGTACCCCTCGATGCGATTGTCGGCGGCCCCAACAACCTGAACAAGGCATGGAGCATGCTCGCCGGCCGGGCGCTTGATGTCGAGAAGCTTGAGGTGGCCGCGTGCACGTTCGGGTTCGCGCAGGCCGCGCTGGACGAAGCATGGACATACGCGCAGGAGCGGGTTCAGTTTGGAAAGGCCATTGCAGGGCACCAAGTCGTTGCGCATCGCCTCGTCACGGCGCGAACGAAACTCGAAGCGTGCCGGCACATGCTCTATCACGCCGCCCATCTTGCGAATGACGGCAAGCCGTGCGGCGTCGAAACGTCGATGGCGAAACTGTTCATCGCCGACACAGGCGTCGAAATCGCCCTCGCCTGCCAGCAGGTGATGGGCGCTTACGCCCTGTCCGATGCATACGACATCGACCGCAATGTGCGCGACCTGCTCGGCATGCCGATCGTCGGAGGCTCATCGGACATGCAGCGCAACAATCTCGCTGGGCTCTGGAGGCTCAAGGGATGAGCAACCTCGTCTCGCAGGCTCGCGCACTGGAAACAAGAATCATCGCCGCACGCCCGGAGATGGACAGCCTGCGCCGCCTTCCAGATTCGTTGGCCACCAGCTTTCGCGAAGCGCAGTTCTATCGCCTCTGCATGCCGCGTGAGCACGGCGGCCTTGAAGCCGAGCCACGCGTCGTCGTTGAGACAATTGAGGCTCTGGCTGAAGCGGACGCTTCCGCTGCATGGTGCGTGACCATCAGCGCCACCACCGGCGCGTTCGGCGCCTATCTGGATCCAGATATCGCAGCTTCGATCTTCCCCGACCCGGACTTGATTTTCGCAGGCGTCTACGCGCCTACGGGCCATGCGACGCTCGAGGGCGATTCATACCGCGTGTCGGGGCAATGGAAGTGGAACAGCGGCGGGCAGAATGCGACATGGCTGTGCGGCGGCTGTGTTGTCCATGAGAATGGCTCGCCACGCATGCTCACGGACAGGATCCCCGATCATCGGATGATGCTGTTCCCGACAAGCGACGTGACATTCATCGACACCTGGCACACCTCTGGACTTCGTGGCACTGGCAGCGGCGACATGGCGGTCCGCGAGGTGATCGTGCCGCGATCCCGCTCCGTTTCCCTCATTACGGACAGGCCCAGGATCAAGAGCCCACTGTACGCTTTTCCGATCTTTGGCCTTCTCGCAATCGGCATCGCTGCGGCGGCCAGCGGCAACGCCACTGCGGCGCTTCGGGAGTTCGCCTCCCTTGCCTCTGCCAAGCGCACACCAAACGGCCGAACACTAAGCGATCGCGGCACAGTTCAGTCGGCCTATGGAGACGCCACCGCACGGTTGAAGGCGGCGCGCGCATTCCTGCTTGCAGAGATCGACGCGGCGTGGGCGCAGGCACAGGGCTCTACCACCATTTCACTGAAGCAACGCGCCACTCTCAGGCTGGCGGCGACGCACATGACCCGCACCGCGGCCGAAGTCGTGAGAACCGTGCAGGATCTTGGAGGCGGCGCGGGCGTGTTCACAGCGGATTCGCTGAACCGCCGTCTCGCCGACGCCCAGGCGATGACCGCTCATATCATGATTGCGCCTGCAACTTATGAGCTGACAGGACGCGCGTTGCTTGGCGTTCCGGTCCCTTCGGCAGAGCTCTAGCTGACAGCCTCACGCGCGATCATGGCCCGTACGTGTTCCTTCATGGACTCACCTGACTTGAGTGCATTCACGGACGCCATGTCGAAGTATTCCCGCAGGCCAATGATCTTCCCGTCGCGGAACTCGACAACCCCCGCATAGGGTGCCGAGACGAGGTGGCCAGCGATCGACACATACTCATCGACACCTTCAACAAAGAGCCGCTCTCCCTTCTCGGCAAAGTCAAAGATGCGCCACGTCACATCACGCACCTCCAGCGCCATCGCTTCAAGGAGTTTCCGTGCCTTGACCTTGCCCTTGAGGGGGGGCGCGATGACCGCTGCAAAGTGCCAGACGATGTCGTCGTGCATGAACGACAACACGCCATCGATGTCCTTGGCCTTCCAGGCGCCTATCAGGCCCAGTAATTGAGGGATATGCGACATCTGCTGGCCTCTGCTGACGATCAACTCGAATGCAGCCTACACACTGCAACAAAGGTGCAACACGGGTGACCCCACTTTTCCAGGGAAGCAACGCCGCTGCCAGATACATCTTCTATCAGCGAGCGGGCCAGCAACTCCGGCGCGGATCATCGCTGAGAGTCCCCGGCGCCGACTGCTCAGTGGCCAGGCCTTGGCGATACGATGAAGTCCCCAAACAAGGTACGGGCGTCGGCAAGGCTTGAGCGCCCAGGGTCGTGATAAATGTAGGCGCCGCGCGCGGGGGCCTGAAACTGCAGCGTCGTCCTGGCGCCTGCGGCCACCGGCGGCGTGTCAGCCCCCTTTACGCCCATGATGGCGAACGAGCGCGGGCTATGCGTACGGTTGACCAGCTTGATCGTCACGCGTTCGCCTTCAATCACCTCAAGCGTCGGATTGTACTCGCGTGTCAGTGGATCACGGAAAACGATCGAGAACTCGACCTCTCCGCCACGGCGCTTGTTATAGACTTCATCGATCTGCAGCTCAAACGATGTAGTCGTCGCTGGCGCAGTCTGCGCGCGTGCAACGTGAGTAGCAACGAATGCAATCGGCAGCGTTACGACTGCGCATGCGAGAAAAACTCTGAACCACATATCTACGCCCCGCTCGAGCGTTGCTCGTAACACACTCCCAGCGGCTTGAAACCTCGCGTGGTCTGCCGGAGCGCCGAATCTGATGGTGCGGTCGCAGCTACCGCAATGGCAGCGTCCACCGACGTGGAGTACATTCACTGACGGAGCGCTTCGGGCGCGCGGACCGCAAGGGTCAACGCGCGCCCGGGGCGCGGCAGGCGGGAGGAGTGGTCATCGGAGCCCCCCGGCACGGCGGCGTTGCGAGACGTAACCCCAACTGAGGATCGAAGCTGATGACCGACGACGCAATGCGCGACACCTGCCTACGACATGCCGAATGCGGCGATGCCTGATAGGAATGAGGACGCTGAGAATTCTGGCACCATCGGTCAGTTACATCTGACGGAGACCCTGCGCGGAAGGCTTCCTACCGAGCTCCGGTCTTCATTGTCAAACGGCACCGGAACGGGACCCCGTATAGGCGTCCAATAGGGACCCCGCCTGACGCTCGGAATGGAGCGCATCGGCTGCGGCGTCGCGGAGCTGTCAGGCGAAGTGAGAAATTGACCCCCTAGCGAACTGAGGAATTGACCCCCTCGGCGATTGGACGCGAGGAGGTTTGGATGACGATGGACGTTGGGGAAGATCCTGCATTGGCGAGGTCGCTGCAGGGGCAATTGATG
>CAIMMO010000254.1 GCA_903842595.1 uncultured Alphaproteobacteria bacterium | reverse complement strand
TTCGACACGCGTGACATCGTCGACGAGATCGAAACCGCCACGGGCAATGTCGCCACCGGCAACTGGGTGCTCTCGGGCTATTTCACAGCCGGCGGGTGCAACGAAACGCTCGCCACCGCCAAGCTCGACGGCGCCTGGACGCAGGACGCGAAGCTGTGGGGAGAGACATGGAGCGCCCGGGGCGGTGTGTTCACGTTCGAAAACGCGCTCGGACGCCGGCCCGCAGTTGTCCTGTGTCGCGGCACGGAAGAGGGGCCAACCCTTCTGCTCTACCACTTCCTCGCCAACCAGCCCGAAACCCTGCCGCAGGCGGCCGTGATGGAAAGCGTGGGCAAGTCCGGTCCGCTGGCCGCCGCCTCGAAGTCGTTCACGGCGGTTCGCGCAAAGCCCATCTTCCCCACGCGCCGCACCGAAGTTCGCAACCGGGGCAGCGAGCCTGCCGCGCGCCGCGTGACGCTCGCCCTCTCGGGCCTCGAGGTGGACCTTCCTCCCGACGGCTATCTCTGGCTGCCCGACAGCAGTGACGCCGCCGACTTCTTCGATCGCCTCCTTCCCACCTTCCCGGAGGTGACTCTTGAGACAATCTTTGTCCCCAACTTCAGCTGCGCAAACATACTGAGCTCACTCGGGCCAGAAGCCCGTGACGAACATCGGCCGCTGGCGCTTCCAGACGGCTGGCTTGGCGGGCCGGCCGTCGAGGTCGAAGGCGAGACAGAGCTGACAATGTGTCGTGCCGTTGGCGCATCAGCCCTCGTCGTTGGCGTATTCCAGGGGCCGGACAATCGCGATGTGAGCACGCTCTACCCGATGCTTGGCGCCCTGCAGGCCGCCGCCGAGAAAAAGTAGCTAGGGCCGCCGCCCCACAAACGCGCTGCACGTCACCACCCGCGTCACCGCGCCGCCGAACGTCTCGCGCACCACGCACTCCGCCTCGCCGAGCAGCCGCGCGCGTGTCTCCTCCGGCGCCATGCGAACGCGGGAAAACGTGCCGTAGAGTGCCGAGAGCCTATCGGGCGTGAACGTCACGTCCTGCTCGAAGAGGCGATGCTCAATGTCCTTGAGGCCGGCCGACCGCAGCTCGCCCAACCGCGCCGCCACATCAAGCGCAAACGCAGGCCTGCCAGCCGTCGCATTCGGGTCCTGCTCCACGCCCGCGAACAGGTGCTCCGTCGCGCGCCCGAACGCATCAGGCGCCGCCGAGTTGTGATAGACATTCCACCACATCGCAAAATGCCCGCCAGGCTTCAGCGCCGCGCGAACCCGCGCCAGCGCCTTCATCCGCGCCAGCCAGTGCAGCGACATCGCCGCGAAGCCAAAGTCGAACGCGCCATCCTCCAGCCGCGCATCCTCGAACCGCGCGATCTCGATCATCAGCCGCGCATCGCCGCCCGCCTTCTCGCGCAACCGCTCCGCCAGCCTCACATCCGGTTCGATCGCAACCAACGAACGCACCGGCGTAGCGAGAACGGGCAGGGTGGCATGGCCCGTCCCCGCGCCGATCTCGAAACAGCCGCTCTGCGCGTTCAGGCCGCATCGCGCCTGCAGCCATGCAAACAGTTCGGCGGGATAGGCTGGGCGCGCAAAATCATACAGCGCTGCGTCTTCGCCGAATTTCGTCGCGCCAGGAGAGGCGTGGATCGACGCCATCAGGGCGCAAAACTCGACCGCGCCGTCAGCGCCCATCGCCCGTTCTTGAACTCGACAATGTAGAGAGAGTTGAACTGCGACAGCACAGACCCATCCGCGCGATATCGCACAAACGTCGTCAGCATGTGCGCCTTCTCCGGTCCGCACTGGACGACCTCGCGCTTCGCCCAGGCCGAGCGATCCCAACCCTGCGCGCCTAGCGTCGCGAAGCCGCTTTCAAGATCCTGCGGCCCGTTGATGATCCGAACATTCCCGCTGGCGATGCGCACGGAGGGGAAATGGAACGTCTTGCCCCAGGCTTCCGCATCCTTCGTGTTGAAGCTGCGCATGAACTCGTCCGTCACATCATAGGCGGGCTTGTAGGCGGCGCACGACGCAAACGCGCTATCGCCCGCGGCGCTACCCATGGTCGTGCACCCTGTGGCGGCAATCGCGCCGGCGATGATTGCATAAGCCAGCTTCATGTTTCGCCCTTTCAAACCCACAGCCACGACAGTTTCACTGTCACAGCGGCCGGCACGCCTCCGTCAGCCACGCGCGATCATCGCCCGAGAGCAGCGGCCCGACTTCGGCCAGCACGCGCGCATGGTACGCATCCAGCCACGCCGTCTCCTGCTCCGTCAGCAACCCCGGCGCGAGCAGCCGCCTGTCCAGCGGCGCCAGCGTCAGCGTCTCGAAGCCCAGCATCTCGCGATCACCGCCGGGAATTGCCGAGGCAGGCGTCACCACCTGCAGGTTCTCGATCCGGATGCCCCACGCATTGGCTTTGTAATAGCCCGGCTCATTCGACAAGATCATGCCAGGCTCCAGCGGCACGGCATTCGGCGCCTTCGCCACGCGATGCGGCCCCTCATGCACGCCGAGATACGAGCCGACCCCATGGCCCGTGCCATGGTCATAATCTAGCCCCGCCTCCCACAGCGCCATCCGCGCCATCACATCCAGCGCCGATCCCGACGTGCCTTTCGGAAAGCGCACGCGCGACAGCGCGATATGCCCCTTCAGCACCCGCGTGTTGCGGTCCTTCATCTCGTCCGACGGCTCGCCAATCGCCATCGTGCGCGTGACGTCGGTCGTGCCGTCCAGATACTGCCCGCCGCTATCGAGCAGGAACAGCGACCCACGCTCCAGCTTGCGGTTTGTATTTGTGTCCGGCCGATAATGGTTGATCGCCGCATTCGGCCCCGCGCTCGAGATCGAGTTGAACGACAGGTCCTTCAGCTCCCCCGTCTTCTCGCGAAACTCCTCCACCTTCATGGCGCAGTCGATCTCGGTGACCTCGCCCGTCTGTCCATGCTCCTCGAACCACCGCAGGAAGCGAGACAGCGCCGCCCCATCGCGCCGATGCGCCTGCCGCGATCCTTCCACCTCCACCGCATTCTTCTTCGCGCGCGGCAGCATCACCGGATCGGCCGCCCGCACCACGTTCGCGCCAACCTTGCCCAGCGTGTTGAAGAACCACGCCGACGCCATCGACGGGTCCACGCTCACGCGCTTCCCCTCCAGCGTCGCCAGCTGCGTCTCCACCGCGTCTTCCGGATGCAGCGTCACCTCATTGCCAAGATGCGCGACCAGTTCCGGTCCCACCTTCTTCGGATTGATGAACAGCTCAGCCTGACCATCGGCAAACAGGAACGCCCGCCCAAGCGGCAGCGGCGTACGCGACACGTCTCCGCCGCGAATATTGAACAGCCACGCCAGCGAAGCAGGCGAGGTAATCACCGCCGCATCCACCCTCTGCTCGGCCAGCATCCTGCCCAGCCGCACGCGCTTCGCCGACGAGGTCTCCCCGGCATACTTCGCATCATGCGGCACAACCGCGTGCAGCGGCTCTGTCGGCCGCCCCTGCCATGCCGTATCGATCGGGTTCGTCTCCGTGGCCACAAGCTGCCCACCAGACTTCGCCGCCGCCTCGACCAGCCGGTCCAGCGCATCAGGCGACATCAGCTTCGGATCATAGCCGATCCGCTTCCCCGCCATCGCCTGCTTCGCCAGCCATCCGAACGCGCCCGGATCAACCAGGTCGCCCACGCTGAACAGCCCCGGCGCCAGCTGCTGCTTCACCTGCAGCGTGTAGCGCCCATCCACGAACACGATCGCCGACTCCAGAAACACAAACGCCGAACCCGCCGACCCGGTAAATCCCGTCGCCCACGCCAGTCGCTCGTAGCAAGCCGGCAGGTATTCGTTCTGGTACTCGTCGTCGTGCGGAATGTAGACCCCATCCAGCCCCGCGCGCTTCAACGCCGCCCGCAACAGCGGCAACGACGCGGCGCCAACATCGGGTCCGCCAATGACTTCGTAGGTCTGTCTCATGCTTCGCCTCGAAATGGAGTGCTTCTTTCTAGACCTCTCAGCCCCGCCTGTCATTCCCGGCCGGCGGCGCATGCGATCCACCTGCTGCGCCACGCCGTAGACTCCCGAAACGGGCGGGACACATGGATATCTGGCTGCAAATTCCCTACGCGCTCAACATCGCGATACTCGTGCCCGCCTGCCTCGCCATGTTCACAGGCCGCGGGCAGGGCGCAGTCTTCCAGGGCGCCGTCTCCGCCAGCCGGGGGCTAGAACTGCTGGTCGGCAGCCTCTGGCTCTCGATCCTTGCAGCGTCCGTCGCCGGGCTGTTCCTTCCGCGCCTCTTCGCCCCGCTGCTGGCGATGCAGGTGGTCTACAAGCTCGCCTGGCTGCTCGCCTTCGTTGTGCCAACGGCTACCGAAAAAGGACGCCTGCCAACGGGAATCGCAGCCTGCTTCGCCGGCATCGTCCTGACCTGGCCCGTGTTTCTTTGGTTAGCGTTCATGCGCTGAAAAACTGCGCTGAGCGCCCCTTGTCACGCCTTTGGATATTGTGTATAGACAATACTACGTTGTGTAAAAGGTCTACTATGTCAGTCGTCCACAACAGGATCGCCGTCTTCCGCGCCGAGCTGTCGATGAGCCGCAAGGACCTCGCCGATCTCGTCGGCGTCAACCCGCAGACCATCGGCTATCTTGAGCGTGGCGATTACGCGCCCTCGGTCGAACTGGCCCTCAAGCTCGCCGCCGTCTTCAAGGTGCCGGTGGAAGCGCTCTTCTCGCTCAAGCCATTCGCCCCCCTCGGGCGCACCCTCAAGGAACAAAGGAGTTCGTAGATGTTCGTCCGTTCGAAGCGATACCCGCTCGGCAAGTCCTTCCCGCGCTCCATGCTGCGCGCTATGTTTGCGGGGGTGTACGTCCTCTATCCGCTGGGCTGCGTCCTGCAGCTCGTCTCGACGGCAGAGACCCTCGGCATCGCCGGCGACGTCGTGGGCTTGCTGATGATCGCCTCCGCGCTGGCGCTCTTCGCGGTCCTCGCCGGCTCCAGCCTGCAACGGCAGAGCCAGGAGCCGGAGTCCGTCCTCGATGAACGCGAGCTGGCCGAGCGCAACCGCGCCGCCTTCGGCGCCCACTCGATCTTCTCGGGCCTCGTGCTGCTCGGCATCATCTACCTGATGATCGGGCGCGACCTGATCGTGAACCAGAAGCTGCTGGTGTGGCTGCCTGAAACGGGCGAGCACTGGAACGCGATCTTCTGGGGCCTGCTAATCGCGTCACTCACCCTCCCGGGTGCGTTGCTGGCATGGAGCAAGGGCGAGCCGGAGGACGAGGCGGAGTAAGTCTCCGCCTCAGCCCGCCCGTTTGTAAGTCAGTGTCGACCAGCCATTAAGCCGCCGCCTGTTCACCAGCGTGAGTCCGCGCCCTGCATAGGCGGCCCGCACCTGCGGCTCTTGATGCGTCAGCAGGCCCGACAGGATCACCCGCCCGCCCGGCTTCACCAGCCTCGCAATCTCCGGCGCAAGCCCCACCAGCGGCCGCGCCAGGATGTTCGCCAGCACAAGATCATACGGCGCGCGCGTCCTGATCGCAGCATGTCCCGATCCGCGCACATGCATCAGCTTCAGCTGCCGTCCAACGCGATTGTTCTTCCGGTTCTCGTGTGCAATGCGGATCGACTCCTTGTCGATGTCCGTGCCCAGCGCGAACTGCGTCCCCGTCTTCACCGCCGCCAGCGCCAGTACGCCAGACCCCGTGCCGATATCCAGCACGCGCTGCGGACGCTTCCGCTGGATCTCGGCCGACAGTGACTGCAGGCAGCCCTTGGTCGTCCCGTGATGCCCCGTGCCGAACGCCGGCCCCGCCTCGATCCAGACCGGAATCTTCCCACCCTCGAGATGCGCAAGCTCATGCCAGCCCGCCACCACGAACGGCCCCGCATGCACAGCGGGCAATCCCGCCAGTGACACCGCCACCCAGTCCTTGTCGTCCAGCTTCTCGACCGACGCGCGCGCCCCGGGCGCCTCGCGCTCGATGATCGCAGCCGCCTCGTTCGCCTGGTCCTCCGCGATGCAGAAGGCGTCGAGGCTCCATGAAATCTTGGAAGCCTCTTCCACCGACACCGCCGATGCGGGTGAGGGGTCCATCCCCGACAGCACGTCCGACAGACGCTCCGCATCGCTGCGCGGCAGAAGGCAATGAACGCGATACATGGCTGTCCCGGGTGAGAATGTGCGGGGCTTATAGCAGCGCCCCGCGCCCTGTCATCCTGCGGACCTGGCGTGGCAATCTGATCGGACTTTACTGATTCGCAAACAGAAAGCCCCGGACCGAAAGGTCCGGGGCTTTTCGTTCAACCGTGCTGCAGAAGCAGCCGCGATCGAATTCTAGCGCTGTTGCGGCTTGTGATCGTCGCGCTTGTCGTCCGGGCCCATCTGGTCCGGGCGATCATCCTGTCCGCCTTGCTGACCCTGCTTGCCTTGTTCGGCCTGCTGCTGGTCACGTCCGCCGTCATTCTTGCGATCGCGGCTCGGATCGTTGACGTTGGCGTTGTCCTTGCGGTCTTGCGGGTTCTGATTGTTGTCGTGGGGATTGTTGGCCATGAGGCGTTTCCTGTTCTTCTGTTGTCGTGCGCGAAACGAATTTCCCCACGTCCACGCGCATCAGAAAAACGTCCGCAGGCCGCTGCCGTTCCTGCGGTTTCGCGGGAACAATAGTGGCTTGCTTCAGGTTAGCGGCGACGATCGCCTTCCGGCTGGCGATCACCCTGATCGGTATCACCAACACCACGCATCGGCAGGTTCCGCTCCGGCTGGGCCGCGATGCCGATGATGTTGACGCGCTCGCCGATTGCGCCCGGCGGCGTGTCGTTGACGAAACCATCCGGGTCGCTGCCGAAGATTTCGTCGTGAATCGGATGCGGCCTGCCGTCCGTCTGTTCACGTGTCATGTGCTGCTCCTTCAACATGCTTCCGCAGAACAACGCGATCAGGCCCGGGCGGTTGCGTAATCAACTGGCGTCGCCGCTCCTTGTGCATGCCGAAACAGGACCGTGAGGATCGCATTAGCGGCGGGTCTGGGGGAAAACCGTTGTTCCGGTTGGGGGGAACAGTGGCGCCAGACCGGCGGGGGAAAATGCGGCCGTATAATCACGCCCATGAAGCACGAACGCCGCATGCCCGCCTGGGTGTTGCGCGACCTCCCCGCACTCGCGGGAGTGTTCGTGTGCTTCTGGCTGTTCGTCATTCCGCTGATCACCGAAGGCTTCCGCATCATCAGAGGCGGCAAGCCATCGCAGGACAAGTTCGACAGGCTCGCGGACCCGCTTCTCGCGGCTGAAGCGACACTGGCTTATGCCCTCTGTCGCGAAGCCTACCGCCGCCTCGGCTACAATCCGAAGCTGGTGAGGCTCGATCTCGCAGATCTCCCCACCGACAGCATCGCCCTCATGGCCCGCATCCGCTCCTACATGGACCAGCCAGGTGCAGAGCCTTTCGCGCGCCTCAGCACACTACACCGACATCCTGCGCCGCCGCTGGAGCGCATCGGCTCACGCGGCCCATGGTTGTACGGGCGTGCGTAGGGCAGCGACCCATGAAGCGGTGGGTGTCGCCACAGTCTCGTCCAGCAATTCCCGCGTAGCCCTAATCCTGAGCAACGACCAAAGGGAGCGTCCGTCGAAGGACGAGGGCGGGCTCGCACACGCCCGCGGTCCGCCCACATTCTTCATCTTCCCATCGCCGGCCGCCCAATACCTCAGCGCCCCCGCGCGGCTGAGAATGCCTCGTCGCGACCGCGCTTTCCCAAACCGCGCCGCTGCCCTAAACCTCTCCCATGCCCTTCGACCGTGACCGCTTCGTCGCCGACTGCGCCGCCTCCCTCGACGAGAGCGATCCGCAAGCCGCCATCCAGGACCACCTCGCCCGCGCCGTCTCCGACCATGCTGCGGTCCTCGCCGAACTCGGCGAGCCGACCAGCGCCGGCCTCGATGTCCTCATCGCCGGCCCCCGCCTCACCATCTTCGCCGCGAAATGGGCGCCCAACATGACGCTGTCGCCCCACAATCATGAGATGTGGGCGCTGATCGGTCTCTACTCCGGCCGCGAGGACAGCATCTTCTGGAAGCGCACCGCGCAGGGCCTGAGGGCAGGCGGCGCCAGCGCGCTCTTCCCCGGCGATGTCGCCAGCCTGCCGCGCGACGTGATCCACTCGGTCAACAATCCGCTGCCGCGCTTAACCGCCGGCCTGCACATCTATGGCGGCGATTTCTTCGACACAAAGCGCTCTCTGTGGGACCCAGAGACGCTCGAAGAGAGCCCAAGCGATGGCGAACGCGTGCGCGCCATCTTCGAGGCCGAGAACGCGAAACTACGCCGGGCGCAGGGCTAAAGCCTACTCGCTCCGGCTCTCGCCGCCCGTCTGCTCGCGGCCCTTGCGATCATTCTCGCGGCCGCCGAGCAGGATGTTGTACATCCCGTAATTGCCCTCGTGGCATGCAAACTCGTAGACCGGCTGTTCGATCCGGTTCAGCGGGATCTCGCCCTTCCACGTCGTTGAATAGACCGTCGGATCATCCACCTCGAACGCATACAGGATCTGGTTGTCATTGATGCGCGAGAACCGCTCGATCATCTTCCCGTCCTTCGACAGGAAGGTGCCGCCCGCGCCACGCTGCGTTGCGTTGATTGCGCGCGTCTCCACCACAAGCGTATCGCCATCCCACCACGCGATGGAATCGCCATGCCATTGCGCGAGATCATCCTTGCGGTGCTTGCCGCCGATCGGCGCAATCCGCACATCGTGGATCATCTCGGACATCAGCATCAGGTGCGAGTCCGTCTGCACGATCTGGAAATTATTGTTGTACAGATACTGCCCCAGCGGCGGCCCCGCATTGCCGATGATGATGCAACGTTCGGACAGCCCCCGCTCTTCCGGATTGTCGAAGCCCGAGCCCACGCGCCGCGGCATCGCCGCGCGCAGCTTGCGGCCTTCTTCCGTCATCGCCGGAATCTTGCCGTTCTCCGGATAGACAATGAACGACGACCTCAGCTCGCCATTGACGCTCGCCACATGCGCGCCAGGATCGGTGTACGCCACATCGTAATTGCCGACGCCGGGCAGGGCCTTGCCCTTCTCGGGCGCGCCCGTCTTCGGGTCGACGAAGTTGGCCTCTGTCTTCATCCGCTGGTTGAACAGCGCGCCGCCTTCCAGCTCGTCCGCCTGTTCTCGGTTCAGCACGAGCGGCAGCCCCGCCGGCCGCTCCAGCTTGGTCACCGACGCCGTGCTCCACACGCCATGCAGGTCCGGCTTGCCGCTGCTCAGCCGCGCCGGCTCGTACGTCGCGCTCTGCGCCATCGCTGCGGGCGCCAGCATGGCGGCCGCAAACAGCGCAGCGCCCACGCTCCGCTTGAGAATAGACAGTGTCATGCGGCGAACCTCCCGGTCGATGGAGCTGTGTCGCTCCTTATCGTTGCGGACATTGCCCTACCGGCGGCCCGGACTTCAAGCCGCGCCCCAAAAGCTTTTCGTGAGCAGACCGCGCCTAGTCTTCGGAGCTGTCGTCGCCATCGGCCGAGTCCAGCAGCCGTTCCGACGGCGCCTGGTCGATATGCTGGCCGGGGCGCGCGCGCTCTTCGCGACGACGATCGTCCGAGGGTTTCGGGCGCGCGTCGAACGAGCGCTTGGTGTCGCTCGGATCAGAGATCGGCGGGCCCTTGGGCGCGGCTTTCTCGTTGGGCTTGTAGGTCTTCTTGAAGGTCGCCATCTCGGAACTCTCCATGGCGCACAGCAGGGGATCGCCCACGCGCGCGCCATCATCTTGTCGTGCGAGACGAGGCATAAGACGCCGCACAGCCCGCACGCTGTCTGGCGAGGAAGTCCGGCGGAGTACGCCTAGTCTTCGCTGTCCGGCTTTGCCGCTTTTTCCGGACGCAGCAGCGGCCGCCCGGCCAGCTTCTGCGCATTGGTCAGCGTCGGCGCCGTGCGCTGGGCCGCAGCCGCCGCACGTTCGCGCATCGCCTTGGCCGGGTCATAGGGCTGACGCTTGTCGGGAGTCCTGGCCATTGGAACGCGCCTTTCGGGTCACGCGCGACCAGCGCCGGGCACGGCGCGTCGCAGACGAAAGACCGGTCGATTCCGGAGGTCCGTGTCGCTCTCTAGCATGGATGCGCAACAAACGGGCAGAAATCTGCCGTTCGCGCGCGCATGTCCGATTCGCCGTCCCGCAGAGCTACTTCCTCAGCCCGATGCCCACGGGCCGGTTGTCGTTGGTCAGCCCCTGGTCGGACGCCTCGCCCTCCGCAGTCGCCTTGCGATCGCTCGGCCGTCCGCCCTTGTCGTTCACGGCGACCTGCTGGGCCCGATTGGCGTCGTTGGCGCGCTGGGCCGCTGTCTGCCGCTTCTGCGGCCACTGAGAGGATGACATGACGTCTCCACGCCACCAGACGCAGCAGACCTCCACCACGCCGGGGCGAACCACAAGCGTGGACGCGGGGCACGGCTGGAGCAACCGTGTTATTCGAGAGACGCGCCTTGTTTAGAACGCAGTTGGGGAGGGCGGGCGAAGCTCACGCCGCCCGCACCGCGCGCCTCACGGCGTCGGGATAGGACTCGATCACGCGCAACAGAGTCTGCGCCGCGAGGTCCGGCGTGCGCAGGTTTTGCTCCCACGCGCGCACCGCCGCCACGGCCAGACCAAACTCCGCCGCGAACTTGTCCTGCGAAAGCCCGGTGCCCTTGCGCACCGCGGCGACATCCACCGGCTTGCGAACGACAAGGCCCGGCACTTGCTCGCCACGCAGATGGGCAAGCCCCTCGCGCAGCCCGGCAATCGCGCTCTGCCCGACGCTCGGCGCCTTCGCGCGCTTGGCCAGCGGACGCGCCTTGGGCTTGCGCTTTGCAACGTTGCTTACCATCTCAATCCTCCTTCCGGCGGGCTTCCGCCTTGAGCGCCTTCATCAGTTTAGCCATCTCGTTGATCTCCACCTTCGAAACATTGCCGCGCTGGTTCTTGCCGTAGACAGTGACCACCAACACGGCGACCGTGTCCGACACATAGGCCGTCAGCACACGCCACCCGCCGCTCTTGCCGCCGCCCGGCTTGGCTACCCGCACCTTGCGGACCCCGCCCGACCCCTTGATGAGGTCGCCAGCCTGCGGGTCCGCCGCGATGAAGGCAGCGACCGCCGCCCGGTCGTCCTCCGTCATCCCGGCCCGCGCAGCAGCGGCGAGATAAGCCGGCGTCTCGACGATCTCGTGAAGCGGCCTCATGCAGTGTCATATATGACAATGTGGTATACAAGGCAAGAAGCTTGAGTTCAGCTGTCTCTATCTTCGATCGCTTTTCGAGCATTCTCAGGCAGGGAGGCGTAGAGCTCCTCAACTTGCCTTCCCTCCGAAATCATCTTGTCGACTATCAAGTTCAAAAGTCGAAACAAGGTCTCCGCTGTTGCGCGATCATCTCGAATATCCAGTTGACCCGGATTCACAGCATTGTTGCCAACGACGCGGACGATATCCAGCGACTGCTGAATCTTCTTGTCCTGTCCCTTCTGCACAAGCGCGCCAATATCATCATTGATGTTCCTACCCTTGGCGCCAAGATGTATGCAGGGCTTTTGCAGGGCCAAACGCAACAACGCAGCTGCGCCTCTCGTCGACTGTGACAGGATCTGACCGGCCTCTTCTTAGTCCAATCTGACATCAGCCGGCATGTCCGCATTGGCCAATGGTGCGCCCGAGGGCGCTGGATACATCAGCCGATCATAAATCCAGACGGCGTACTCGCGACAGTTGAAGCACTCTGAAACTGAAATACTGTGTGCGTACCAATACACGTAGTTGGCGTTCTTCTCCCGACGGAGAAACCGAACCCCGTGACGGCACGGCGCATGATTGCCTCAAACTCTGCAACTCTGTCCCGCTCTTCAGCGTCAGCGCTTTTTTCTTGAGGGCGTCGACCTTCTCGATGGAGTTTAGAGTCCAGACCGCCGGTGTCCTTCCATCATCAAGACGACTTGCTGTAGCGGAGAATCATTGCTGCGTAGTCAGCGCATGGCAATGCGGGCAGGTGAAGGCGGTCTCCGCGGTTGATGGATACACGATCTTGTTCATGGCCTGCTTCCCCTCAAACCCTCTTCACAAAGCTCTCGACCACCTTCTTCACGCCCGCCTTCTCGAAGTTCACCGTGAGCTTGGCGCCTTCGATGTCCGTGATGCGACCGTAGCCGAACTTGTCGTGGAAGATGCGCTGGCCGAGGGCGAGGCCACCAGCGGCGTTGGGGTCGGAGGAGGCAAGCATGTCGCCGGGCGTCTTGCCGCGCTGAAGCGGGCGGCCGTCTGAATCGCCAGAGCGGAAGGCGCGGCCTTCAATGTCGGGCGGGCGCGTGTTTCCGCGCGTCGCCGCTGCCGCCTGCGCGCGGCGCCAGCCGGGGCTGTCATAGCCGCCGCGAAAGCCGCCCGCCGACGTGTTGTCGAACACGGTGGGCTCGCTGCCTTCATCGAGGTTGGAGCCGCCGCGGCGCGCACCGGACGCACCGCTGGGCTTGTCCCATTGGCTCTTCACTTCGCTGCCATAGAAGCCGCCGCCCGGCGCGACGTATCCGGTCTCGCTGATCGCATCGACATGCTTTGCCGGCAGTTCGTCGACGAAGCGGCTCGGCAGCACGCTGGTCCAGCGGCCATAGATCTGGCGGTTGGCGGCGAATGAGATATACGCCCGCTCCCGCGCACGCGTGATGCCCACATAGGCAAGCCGCCGCTCCTCCTCGAGCCCCTTGGCGCCCTGTTCGTCGAGGCTGCGCCGAGACGGGAACACTTCTTCCTCCCAGCCCGGCAGGAACACCATCGGCCATTCGAGTCCCTTGGCCGAGTGCAGCGTCAGGATCTGCACCTGGTCATGGCTGTTCGAGCCCTCCGCATTGTCCATCACGAGTTCGACGTGTTCCAGGAAGTCGTTGAGCGAGCCGAACTGGCCCATCGCACGCACGAGTTCCTTCAGGTTGTCGAGCCGCGACTGCGCCTGCGGAGATTTGTCCGCCTGAAGCATGTCGGTGTAGCCCGACTCCTCGAGGATGATTTCCAGCAGCCTTGGATGCTCGGTGTCGGGCGCCTGTGCGCGCCAGCGCTCCATGTCGAGCAGGAAGCGCCGCAGGCCGGTCTTGGCCGGGCCCTTGATGTGTTCGCCGCGTATCTCCATGTCAGCAACGCGCGTGAGGTAGGAGTTTACCTGCCGCGCCGCCACGTAGAGCTTCTGGATCGTGGTGTCGCCCACGCCGCGCTTGGGCTGGTTCACCACACGTTCGAAGGCGAGGTCGTCGGCCTCCGAGCGGATCAGCCGCAGATAGGCGAGGGCGTCGCGGATCTCCGCCCGCTCGAAGAAGCGCGGTCCGCCGATGACGCGATAGGGCGTACCGGTGACGATGAAGCGTTCCTCGAACGCCCGCATCTGCCACGACGCGCGAACCAGCACGGCGCACTCGTCATAGCGCCGGCCCTTGTGGCGCCAGCTCGTGATGTCGTCGCAGATCAGCCGCGCTTCCTGCTCGCCATCCCAGATGCCGCGCACCTTCACGAGATCGCCTGAGTCCGCGTCTGTCCGCAGCGTCTTGCCGAGGCGGCTCGAATTGTTGGCAATCACCGCGCTCGCGGCGGCAAGGATGTGCGCGGTCGAGCGATAATTCTGCTCCAGCCGCACAACCTTCGCGCCGGGAAAATCCTTCTCGAAGCGCAGGATGTTGTCCACCTCCGCTCCTCGCCAGCCATAGATCGACTGGTCGTCATCGCCCACGCAGCAGATATTGCTGTGCCCCTGCGCCAGCAGCCGCAGCCAAAGATACTGCGCCACGTTGGTGTCCTGGTACTCGTCCACCAGGATGTAGCGGAACTTGTTGTGATAGTCGGCGAGCACTTCCTTGTGCTCTGTGAAGATGCGGATCGTGTGCAGCAGCAGGTCGCCGAAATCGACCGCGTTCAATGTCGCCAGCCGGTTCTGGTAAAGCTGGTACAGCTTCTGGCCTTTGCCTTCCGCAAACTGCCGCGCCTCGCCCGGCGGCAGCTTCTCCGGCCAGATCGCACGGTTCTTCCAGCCGTCGATCTGGCTTGCGAGATAGCGCGGCGTCCACCGCTTCTGGTCGATGCCTTCCGCTTCGAGGATCTGCTTGATCAGTCGCAGCTGGTCATCCGTATCCAGCACGGTGAAGCCAGACTTCAGCTTCGCCAGCTCCGCATGCCGCCGCAGGATCTGCGCCGAGACGGAATGGAAGGTACCAAACCACCGCAGCCCCTCGCCCTCGTTCCCGATCAGTTTCAGCGTCCGCTCGCGCATCTCCCGCGCGGCCTTGTTGGTGAAGGTGACGACGAGCATCTGGCTCGGCCACGCCTTCCTCTGCGCCAGGATATGCGCCACCCGCGTCGTCAGCACGCGCGTCTTGCCGGTGCCCGCGCCCGCCAGCACGAGAAGCGGCCCCTCCGTCGCCATCACCGCATCGCGCTGCTCGCGGTTCAGTCCCTTCAGGTAGTCGGCATTCGGATTGGCGTGTCCCTGCGGCCGGGACGCTGCCGCCCGCTGAGAGATCGAGCGCGGATCCTCGAATTCCGGCGCTGCTTCGAACCGCTCTTCGGGCAGGGGAATGTCCTCGTCCTCAGGCAGCCGGAAGAACTCCACCGCTCCTTCAGGCATGGGGGTATCGTCGTCCGAGCCTGGCTCCCGGTCATGGGGCTCCCGGTCATGGGGCTCCCTGTCATGGGGCGCCCGGCCGGCCGGCTCGTCGTCCGGGAAGGGAATGTCAGTTGGATCGCGTGAATCGCTCATTCCGCGCTGATCTGGCTGGGGTTTTACCTTTAGGCAAGGCCAGCGCCGTAGCGCGTTGATTTACGGTTTGTTCTCACCCGCCCAGCGATCGCCACGCGACGTAGATGGCGACCAGAATGATCATCCCCGCAAACAGGCTGCGCGCCAGCCGGGCATGACCGGCAAGGCCCTTTGCCGCGAACAGCCCCGCCACGCCACCCACCGCGCCGCCGAGCAGGAGCAGGCCAGCGAGGGGCCAGTCGACCTGGCCCGTAAGGGCGTAGTTGAACGAGGTCGCGGCGCCGAAGAGAGCGACCGACAGGAGGGATGAGGCGGTGGCGTTCGCCATGGTCATGCCTGTGGCGAGCATCAGGCCGGGCACGATCAGGAAGCCGCCACCAATGCCGAAGAAGCCTGCGGCCAGACCCGTGAGCAGGCCAAGCGGGGCGAGGCGGGCGACCAGCTTCATGCTGATATGCACGTCCGGGTCGCCTTCGCTCGCCGGCTTGCGGAACATGGAGAGGCCGATCGCCGCCATGGCGAAGGCGAAGGCGAGCAGGAGTTGCTGGCCGCTGATCAGCTTCGCGAGGCTTGAGCCCGCGAACGAGCCCGCAAGACCGGCAACGGCAAAGACGGTGGCGCACGGCCATTTGATGCGCCCGCCGCGCCAGTGCCCCAGAAGATTCAGCGCCGCGTTGGCGGCCACCGCCGCACTCGCCGTGCCGACCGCGACGTGCGCATCCGTCACGCCGCCGAGATAGAGAAGCACCGGCGCCGCAAGCACCGATCCCCCGCCGCCGAAGACGGCGAGGAGAAAGCCGACAACGGCGCCTCCAAGCACGACAGCGATGGCTGGATCGAATGGCATCGGAAGCCGCCTATGCTGTCCTGCGGTTCCACGGCATCGCGGAGAGCAGTTTCGCCATGCCGCACCAGCCCGTAGAGCCGGCGAAGACCAAGCCTGCGCCAATGAAGGCCGACAGCCAGATGAAGGCGGGGTTCACGGCCATCGCGAGCACGGCGCCGGTCACCACGATGCCGCCAGCAGTGATCTGTACCTGCCGCATTATGTCGATCGGCGCCTTGCGATCCGCGTTTGTGGTCAGGCCAGCCTTCTTCCAGCCGTCGAGCCCGCCGTCCAGCACATAGGCCGGTTCGCCGACATGGGCGGCCAGGCGAGCGCAGTTGGAGTTGGTGCGCATGCCAGTCCTGCATGTGAATGCCACAGGCGTGACACCACGCAGGGCGACGTGCCCGGCTTCGAGGCGGGACAGGGGCAGTGACACTGCGCCGTTGATGTGTTCGCGCGCGAACTCGTCGGGTTCGCGGACATCGATCAGTGTCAGCTCGCCGGCTTCCAGACGGCGCGCGAGCGCTTTTGCATCAATGGGGGTAAGGGTTGTCATGGTGTGGGCGCTCGCTAACTTTTCTTGCGTAGGGGCGTGGGTTTCTCGGGACAGAAGATCGCAGCCAGCGTCTCGACGACTTTGACCGCAGCGGGATCGGTGATCCGGTAATGGATCGTCTGCGCCTCGCGCCGTGTTTCCACGATGCCGGCCTCGCGCAGCACGGCGAGATGTTGTGACAGCGCCGATTGCGAGAGGCCGAGCGGTTCGTGCAGCGCGCCGGCGGGAAGTTCGCCATCGCCGAGCTGGCACAGGATCATCAGCCGCTTCTCGTTGCCTAGCGTGCGCAACAAGCTGGCCGCCTTGCCGGCGCTGGCTTCGAAGTCCGCATGGGAGAAGGTCTTCAGATCCATCATGTCATCCATATAGCGCCACTTGCTAATTTAGCAATCGCTAATATATAAACTTCACCGGACGGATGGCCTGGAGCTGAAAATGATCGGAATTGAAGCCTTCTTCGACACCGCGACCTCGACCGCGTCTTTCCTCGTCTCCGATCCCGAGACCCACGAGGCGGCAATCATTGATGCGGTCATGGATTTCGATCCGGCGACCGGCAAGTTGTCCACCGCATCCGCGGACAGAATGCTCGTGCGAGCTGAAGCCCTGGGCCTCCGGGTCGTCTGGGCGCTGGAGACGCACGCCCACGCCGACCATCTCTCTGCTGCCTACCACATCCGCCAGAAGACCGGTGCGAAGATCGGCATTGGCGCGCGCATCACCGAAGTGCAGACGCAATTCCGCTCCATGTTCGGCGCACCTGAAGCCGAGACAGAGGCGTCCGTCTTCGATCACCTGTTCAACGACGGCGAGGTGTTCCGCATCGGAAATGTCGAGGCGCGCGTGATTCACACGCCGGGACACACGCCCGCATGCGTCACCTACGTCGTCGGCGACACGGCCTTTGTCGGCGACACGCTGTTCATGCCCGACTACGGAACGGCCCGTGCAGACTTTCCGGGCGGCGACGCGGCAACGCTCTATCGCTCGATCCAGCGCATTCTCGCCCTGCCGCCGGAGACACGTATTTTTGTTGGCCACGACTATCTCCCTGCCGGCCGCGACAAGCCTGTGTGGCAGACGACGGTGGCCGAGGAGCGCGCGGCCAACATCCATCTACGCGGAGGCGTGACCGAAGACGACTTCGTCCGGATGCGCACCGCGCGCGACAAGACACTGGCCGCTCCGCGCCTCATCCTGCCGTCGCTGCAGGTCAACATTCGCGGCGGCGCGCTGCCGAAGCCCGAGAGCGACGGACGCGTCTATCTCCGAACGCCTGTCGTCGCCAGCTGAGGCTTGCGCTGCTTTCCGCAACGGGCGCCGATCTCTGATCGAACGGCAGGCGCCGCGTGATTGCAAACCGGGCGCCGATGCGTTTTCCACGACCGGTTCGATCGAGCAACGCTGCGGACGGCGCGCCGCTGGATAATGTCGTCCCGCAAATAAGGGGCGACACCTATGGGACTCTTTTCCTTCCTATTCGGCGGCAAGAAAGACAAGGCAATGCCTGCGACCAAGGCGGTTTCGCCGAAGCCCGGCGTTGTCGACAAGAGCGATCCGGACGCGCCGGCCGCCGTCGCCTACGCGCCGGCTTCTGCGACTGGCGGCGTCGCGCAAGCGAAACTGCGGCTCAAACTGGTGGCCTCGCTGCGCAGCGGCGATCATCCTGCTGCCTATCAGGCGGCCAAGAGCCTCGCCGACATCCAGACACGCGCCGGACGCAAGACGGTCGCTCGCACCTGGCAGCAGCAGGCCGAACGCATCAAGACCGAGGGCGGGCTGACAGCGTGATGGCGAGCAGCAGCCGCAACTCACGACTGCCAATCTGCACATGCAGCGGTCGAGCCCGCTTGACCAGTTGTGATCGACGCGCACGCTTGCAGCACGTTGCAGAGGGGGCGACGCGGTCGCGTATGATGCAAAGTGTGGAAGGCTGACAGCTGGACGCGAGCACGGTGAATTCGAGCATCGCCTCAAAGGCGCGACATTGCTGACTGCCGAAGTGCTGTACGACATGCCGAAGCATACAACGCTGCTGCAGACCTTCGTGTGGCAGACGCTCGATGTGGCGCCGAGTTTTCTGCGGCTTGCGAAATTCCTGGATTTCTGGCGGCGGGAGATCGACGCGGTGATCCATTCCGTCCGTTTCGCATCAGGTGAGCCGCTGATCCCCGCAGCCTTGCGCAAGGTCGACGGCATCATCCGGCGGCATTGATCGCGGCAAGGCACGTTTCGCAGTGAGCCTAGTTCAGCTTGAGGTTCTTCAGGGCTGCGAACGGATTTGAATCGTCAGACGGCTTGGCCGGGCCGGCAGAGTAATTCTGCGGCGCGGGTTTTCCGCCCTTGTCCTTGCCCTGTGATGGCGCCGCCTTGCCATGCGCGCCCTGCGTTCCTGCCACTTCACGCTTCATCGACAGCGCAATGCGCTTGCGGTCGGCATCGATCTCCTTGACGCGAACATTCACAACGTCGCCAGCCTTGATGACCGAATGTGGGTCCTTCACGAACGTGTCGGCGAGTTCCGAGATGTGGACGAGGCCATCCTGGTGCACGCCGATGTCCACGAAAGCGCCGAAGGCCGTGACGTTGGTGACCGTACCTTCGAGCTTCATGCCGACCTTCAGATCGGAAATCTTCTCGACGCCGTCGGCAAAGGTCGCTGTCTTGAATTCAGGACGCGGATCGCGGCCCGGCTTGATCAGCTCGGCCAGAATGTCGGTGACGGTCGGCACGCCGAACTGTTCGTTGGCGAAAGCTTCCGGTTGAAGCATCGAGAGAAAAGCCTTGTCGCCGATCAGCGCCTTGAGCGGCCGGCCAGATTTCTCTGCGATACGCTCGGCGACCGGATAGGCCTCCGGGTGCACCGCCGACGCATCCAGCGGATTCTTGCCGTCCATGATACGCAGGAAGCCCGCCGCCTGTTCGAAGGCCTTGGGCCCCATGCGCGGGACTTTCTTCAACTGCGCGCGCGTCTGGAAGGCGCCGTGTTCGTCGCGATACGTAACGATGTTCGCAGCCACAGCCGTGTTGAGCCCGGACACGCGGGCGAGCAGGGCGGCTGAAGCCGTGTTCACATCGACGCCGACAGCGTTGACGCAATCCTCGACCACGCCATCGAGCGAGCGCGCAAGAGCGTTCTGGTCAACGTCGTGCTGATACTGACCGACCCCAATGGCCTTGGGTTCGATCTTGACCAGTTCCGCGAGGGGGTCCTGCAGGCGGCGTGCGATTGAAACGGCGCCGCGCAGGCTGACGTCGAGATCCGGGAATTCCTTGGCCGCCAGTTCGGACGCAGAGTAAACCGAGGCGCCTGCTTCGGAGACCGTGACGCGCGTGAGCTTCAGCTCGGGCATCTTGGATGACAGTTCGGCGACCAGCTTGTCCGTCTCGCGGCTTGCCGTTCCGTTGCCAACGGAGACCAGTTCCACGCCATGCCGCTTGGCCAGCTGCGCCAGCGTGACGAGCGATCCGTTCCAGTCCTTCTTCGGCTCGTGCGGATAGATGGTGGCTGTCTCGAGCAGCTTGCCCGTCGCGTCCACCACCGCGACCTTGCAACCCGTGCGGATTCCGGGGTCGACGCCCATCACCACTTTCGGGCCCGCCGGCGCCGCCAGCAGAAGCGCCTTCATGTTGTGCGAGAACACGCGGATGGCGTCGGCGTCGGAGCGTTCCTTCAGGCGATCGACCAGATCATTGTGCGAGGAGGGCGCGAGGCGCTGTTTCCATGCCTGCCGCGCAGTCTCCGCCAGCCATTTGTCCGACGGACGTCCGCGGTCCTGAATGTTGAAGGCAGACATGATCGATGTGACTGCCGGGTGGCGCGCCTTCTCGTCGTGCGGAATATCGAGATCGACCTTGAGTACGCCTTCCTTCTCGCCGCGCAGCAGGGCGAGCGCGCGGTGGGACGGCATGTTGGCGATGTTCTCGTTGAACTCGAAATAGTCGGAGAATTTCGCGCCCTCGGCTTCCTTGCCCTTCACCACGCCGGTCGTGAGCTTTCCGCCGGTCCACACTTTCTCGCGCAGCTGTCCAACCAGCGTGGGCGATTCTGCAATGCGCTCGATCAGGATGCTGCGCGCGCCTTCAAGCGCTGCCTCGGCATTCTCGACGCCCTTGTCGGACGAGATGTAGGCGAGCGCTTCTGCGACCGGATCAAGCGCGGGATTGGACAGCAGGCGATCGGCCAGTGGCTCAAGGCCCGCCTCCCGCGCAACACTCGCCTTGGTACGCCGCTTGGGACGGTAGGGGGCGTAGAGGTCCTCAAGTTCAACCTTGGTGGTGGCTGCGCGGATCTGCTTCTCGAGCTCCGGCGTCAGCTTCCCTTGTTCGCCGATCGAGCGGAGCACAACTTCGCGGCGGTCGTGAAGGATGGTGAGGTATTCAAGACGCTCGGCCAGCATGCGCAGCTGCGTATCGTCCAGCCCGCCCGTTCGCTCTTTCCGGTAGCGCGCAATGAAAGGAACCGTTGCGCCTTCGTCAAGCAGCTGGATTGCTGCCGCAACCTGACCTTCGCCGGCATTCAGTTCCCTTGCGATGATGCGGGCGATTTCGGCGACGACGCGGGGATCTTTGCCGGACATGTATCTACCTCATCTCGCAGTTTTTCGGGTCAGTCGCAGAGCAGGCAGGAGACTATCCCGCCGCCGCCAAGGTGTCGCGCGCCAATGGTTAGCGACTGGTTATTCGCCGCGGTTTTGCACAGCGAATTCAGGCGTTCACGAAAAGCCGGGCAACTACAGGGGCAGCTGTTTCGTCGTCACCGAAACGTCGCCCATCTGGATGAACACGGCGGTGTCGGGCCGCGCGCCGGCAAGGCTCTTCGCGTCATCCGGAAGTCGCGTCCAATAGCCCTGCACCAGCCATGTCAGCGGTTTCTCCTCGGCGCCTTCGGGGCGAGGGGCGAGCGTCACGTCCACCGTCGCGCCATTCGCGGATCGGCCGATGATGTCGATGGCGTAGATCTCCGCCGGGCCGCCCCGGAAGGTGTAGTCAGCGCCGCCGAACGTCACGGACACAGGGTTTGCCGCCGTTGGAATACGCAGGCGAACCTGCCGTGCTTCTGGCGCCGAGAACTGCAGGCGGATTGTGCGCCTGCCGTCTTCAGCGGTCGTGTCGTTAAGCACGGTTGCAATCGCCGGGCCGGGCGGGGTGAAGGCAATCGCCTTGCTGGCAAGGTTCGACGCAGCGCCGGGCGGAGAGGGATGTTCGCCAACTGTGAGTTGCGAGCGGATGGCCTCGGGTAATGCGCCTTTGCGCGCGCCAGCGAAGACAGCAGCCTTCTGAGCATCGATATCGTAGTGTGCCGTGAAGTTGAGCGGCAGGGGGCGCTCAACGCTGTAGGCAGGTACGAGCACCGTGGCGACAACAGCGCCCAGGGCAACGGCGCAGAGCGGCGTGACCACCCTCAACCGACCGTGCGACACCCCGCCGATCATGGCGAGGAGGGGCGCCAGCACCATCGCCTCGACCACGCCGAACATCGCCGCCATGCCCAGCCCCATCGTCACGTCGAGCAGATGGATGAGCGGAAAGAACATCAGCATGAGGAAGGCGCTCGCCACGCCATACGCGATCAGCTGGTAACGCGGAAAAAGCCACGCGGCGGCGCCCGCTAGCACGAAGGCCATGCCGGGGATCAGGAAGATCATCGCAAAGCCGGAGAGTGCGAAGCTAAGCCCCATCCCGACAATCAGGAACCAGAACCAACCGGAGGCATACAGCGTTTCGCGCGACGATTTCGGCGCAACCCAGCCCAGCGCCACCGACGATACAAGAAGCGTCACTGCAAAGATCGCCATGTTGAACGCTTGAGGATGGGCTGCCCAAAAGGTGGTGTCGGGACGGATGAGCGAGAACAGCTGCTGCAGCCCGAACGCTGCAAGCCCCGATGCGGCGATGAGGATGGGTGGCAGGGCAAGCGCCCGCCAATCGAGCTTCTGCCAGCCTCCTTCGCGCCTCGGCCGGATGTTGAGCATTACCGCGACGCCGAAGCAGAGCCCCAGCAGGACAAGCGCAAACACCTGCGGCAGCGAAACGAACAGGCGCGAGCCAATGTCGGAATAGGCAATCTCGCCGGCTGCGCCATCCCCGCTCCAGTCGCTGGCGAGAAAGGCGCGCGTTGCGCCGAGTGCCTGGTCGCCCATGTGCTGCACGCTCGCGCGGTTCAACTGGGCGAGGTCGTCCCGATTGGTGTGATAGAAGTCGAGCCCGTCCGAGATGGCGATGTTGACGCCGTTGAACCCGGCGTTGAGGTGCACGGTCAGGTCTGTCGAATTGGGCAGGAGTTCGTAGACTGCCGTCATCATCGAATTGGCGAACGGCCGCGCACCGCTCTTCGACCAGTCGGAAACGAGGCCGGCATTGGGATGGCCGGTCTCGAACATCATCGCCGGCCCGCGCACGCCGCGCGCCTCGAGATTGATGATGCGACCGACAGTGAATGGATAGTCGTCCTGATTGTCGACATAGGCCTGCGCACCAAGCAGGCCGGTTTCCTCGCCATCGGTCAGCAGGAAGACGACGCCCTGCGTCGGGGGTTGCTGCTTGAGGTGATGCGCCACCTCCAGCCAGACGGCGAGGCCGATGCCATCGTCGCCGAAGCCGGGGCTTGCGTCGACGCTGTCATAGTGCGCCGACAGGACGAGGGCAGGGCCTTCACTCGGTCCGGCGGTGAAGAAGACATTCTGCACGAAGGCACAGCGCGCCGCGGTTCCCGACATCGACTGGCAGACATTGTGCGCGCGCAGTTCGGGCGAAAAGCCCAGCGTACGGATTTCCTGAAGCAGGCGGGCGCGTGTTTCGTCCAGCGCGCCGGAATCGACCGGATGCGGCGTGCCATCCAGCACGCGCCCGAGTCGCTCGATCGCGCGTTGCGTGTCGAACTGGTCCGTCGCATTGGTCTGGCGCACGCTGTCGAGTTCGAGCGGCGCTGCACGGAAGAAGAACAGGACGAGCAGCACGGCAAAAACGCCAAGCGCCCATGGCGCGGCGGTGCGGGTGCGCAATTGTGGTGTCTCGGTTTCCAGATGCCGCCCCTGTGTCGCCGCCCCGCCCCTACGGGACGATAGGAGAGGTTCGGCCTCAGCGCCAGCGCAAGGTCTGGCCGGTTTCTTCGGCCTTAGGCGGTGACAGCCGCCGCGCGACCATGCAGGCGAGATAGCAGCACGCCAGGCTGGATGCGCCCGCAGCCGTCGACCCGGAAAGCTCCAGAACCAGAATTGCCGCTGCCATCGGTGCGTCGAGAAGCACCGCGACGCATACGGCCATGCCGACGAGCCCGAGATAGGCCTGCGGCGGCGGAATGCCGAGCAGAAAGCCTGCCAGCACGCCGAGCGATGATCCGGCCATTGCGCCTACGAACATGGCCGGTGCGATTGCACCTCCTCCCCAGCGGAAGCCAAAGGTCACGGCCGCGGCTGCGATCTTCGCGAAGGCGAGAACCGGCATCAGGCCGGGACCGTAGTTGCCGCTGAGCCCGGCGCCCAATGACTCGAACCCTGTGCCCAGCACCTGCGGGAATGCCATGGCGATCACGCCGAGGATCAGGCCGCCGACCACTGGCAGCAGCCAAAGCGGAAGGCCGATGCGCGTTGCGGTCGCGGCAACAAGAACCGGCATCCGCGTCCAGGCCATGCTGCACAGGAAAGCGAAGCCGAGCAGCACCGGGAGCCCCACCAGCGCTGATAGGTGCACGATCGCTGGAATATTTCCGACCGGCGGCACGGAGATCAGCGCGCGTCCGTCGAGCAGCCAGACGGAGACGAGCCATCCGGCCACCGACGCCACCGCAACAGGTCCAAGCGATGAGATACGCTGACGGCGCAGGATCAGCTCGCGCGCGAGGAACACGCCTGCGATCGGCGCGTGCATCACGGCCGCTATTGCCGCCGCCACACCCATGCCGACGAGCAGGCGTCGCGAGGCGACATCGAGACCGAGCAGCCGGCCATGAAGAACCGCAATCGTGGCGCCAAGGTGGGCGGCGGGCTCTTCCCGTCCGGCGCTGCCGCCCCAGCCGAGCGAGACGATCGCGACCAGGATCGACAGGAATCCATCGCGGAGCGTCATCGAGGTCGAGCGGATCGACCCACGCAGGCGGCGATGCTGAATGACATCCTGGAGCCCGTAGGCGCGCGGAGCTGATCCCCAGCCAAGCGCCATGCCGAACCTCAGTAGCAGCGCAATGATCGCCCCGCCAACCAGCGGCGCGATCAGCCGCCGCCACCATTCCAGTTCGACCAGCCGCGATGCGAGCCGGCCTGGAACTGCGCCGAAGGCAAACCATTGGGCGTAAGCGATAATTCCGACGACAACGACGACCGCAACGGCAACCAGCGCCCCGACCAGTACGGCGAGAGCCCAAATGGAAAGGTTGCCGCGCTGGGGGCGGTCAATGATCTCGCCTGATGGACGAACGATAGCACGCGACATTGCGGGCACGTTCGGCGTGAGCCGGGGGATGGGTCAAGCGCGCTTTGGCCCGCGTGGACAAAAATTCAGTATCCGGAGCAGATTTTCTGGCTGCCTTGGCGACCTTGCGCCGCCCGCATCGCCGTCCCACTCTTGCCGCTCGTGAACCGGCGGAGCCAGAATGCGCGTTTTCGTTGCGGCCAGCCTGATCTGCGGCGGTCTTCTTGTCGCTGCTTGTGGCGGCGAGGCGGACGTGGCGCCAGCCGTGGACGTCGCCAAGACGCCAGCACCGGCTCTGGAGAGCGCCGCTGAAGGCGCGAGGGCGACAGCATCGCTCGTGCTCGGGTGCGGCGCTCCGTTCACCCGCGGGGCGACCCCCGCTTCGCTGGCGGCGGTGTTTGGCAGGGCGAATGTGATTCCCGAGACCATCGCCGGCCCCGAAGGCGCCCAGATGAACGTGACGGCGATCTACCCCACTGATCCTGCGCGGCGGATCGAGGTGGTGTTCCGCAACGAGGAGGAGCGAACTGACCTTTCGGCCGTGATGGTCAGCGCGCCTGAGTCGCAATGGACCGGTCCGGGCGGGGTGAAGATCGGTGATGGCATTGAAGCGGTGGAAGCGGCCAATGGCATGCCCTTCGAGGTGATGGGCTTTCAGTGGGACTATGGCGGCTTCGTTGCAGACTGGAAGGGTGGCAAGCTGGGCGAGGCGAATGGCTGCGCGCCCGCCGTACGCCTGGCGCCGGGCGCCGATTCGCTGCCCGCAGACATCGTCGGCGATGGCGTGCAGCCTGCGTCCAACCTGCCGGCGATGCGTGCGGCGCAGCCAAAGGTCAGCGCCTTCGGCATAAGCTGGGCGCCGCAAAGCTAGGGGAGGGTAGGGTGGATTTCGCTGGGCTCTATCCACCCTACGGGCCACCCGCTAATCTCCCGCCACAAATCGGCGAGGGGCATATGACGGCGTTTAACCGCAGGCAGCTGGCGGCCGGACTTGGCGGGGCGTTTGTGCTGGCAGGCTGCGAAAGCGTGGGGGGGCAAGCTCAACCCGCCGTCGCGCCGCCAAAGCTGTTCTTTCTTGGCCAGGCGAAGGTGCTGATGCTGGACGCCACCGGCGGCTCGCCTGTTACGCTGGTCGATGACACGCCGAAGGATGGTTCGCGGCCATCCGGCGTCAATGATGGCATCGCCGTGCACACGGCCACAGGCCAGATCTACTGGACGAACATGGGCCGCGCCGAGAAGGACGACGGCTTCATCATGCGTTGCGAGCGCGATGGCTCCGACGTGACAACGATTGTCACGCCAGGCGGCACATTCACGCCCAAGCAGCTCAAGATCGATGAGCGCGCGGCCAAGCTCTACTGGTCCGACCGGGAGGGGATGGCGGTGCAGCGCTGCAATCTAGACGGCTCGAACATCGAGACGCTGGTCGTCACCGGCAACCCGGTTCTGGACGCAGGCGACCAGTCTCGCTGGTGCGTGGGCCTCGCGCTCGATCCGAGCCGCGGTCATGTCTACTTTACCCAGAAGGGCGGCGACAATGCAGGGCAGGGCTTGATCCGGCGCATAGACATGCAGGCGCCGCGCGGCGCCACGCCTTCGAACCGCCGCGATATGGTGACCCTCTTCTCGCGCCTGCCCGAGCCTATCGACCTAGATCTCGACCTTGCTTCGCGTACGCTCTACTGGACCGACCGGGGCGACAACACGGTGTCGCGCGCGCCGATGGATGCGCCTGCCGGTTTCAATCCCGCAACGCGCCTAGACCGGCAGATTCTCGTGCGCGGGCTCAAGGAGGCGATCGGCGTCGCTCTCGATTTGCCGTGCCGCCGCATGGCCTATACGTCGCTCGGCGGCGAGATAGGCGTTGCCTCGCTTGATGGTGCGGGCGCGCGGATGCTGGTTGACTCGGGCGGCATGCTTACGGGCGTCTGCTGGGCCTGACGGCGGTCTGACAGCGGTCTGGCGGCCCCCCCTGCGGCGCGTGGAACACTTCCGCGCCTATCCGTGATCGCATACCATGATTTTTGATGGCTTCCATACCCCAAGACCTGCGGCCCAAGGCCTATGCTTCGCTCGAGCTTCTGCTCGACGTGATCTATGCGACCCGCACGCTCGTGCAGGCTGACCTGGAAAGCATCGCGATATACCTCTGCGTTGCTGAAGCCACCATGCGTCCGGTGTTGGCCGACCCCGCCAGGGTTCGCGCGCTTTCGACGACAGCCCGAGCGCCTGAAGAGTGGCGCGGCTCGATCACGATGCTGCAGGTGGCGGACAGGCTAGAGATTCCGCGCGAGACAGTGCGGCGTAAGGTCAAGCAGCTGATCGAGAGGGGCTTGCTGTACGCCGATGACAGGGGTCGCATCCGGTCGACCCCGAACTTCGACAACCCCGCGGTCGCTCCCGCAGTCGACGACGTTCACGACGCCGTTCGCCGCTACCGCGAGCGGCTGGCAAGGTACGACATCGACTGCTAGGCGCACGCCGTGGCCGATGTGCATTGTGCGCCGGACGTGAATGCGTCACACAGGCGCCGTCGGGCTCACGGCCCCGGAACGGAGACTGATGTGCGCAAGACGTCACTGGCTTTCGCGGCTGTCGTGGCCGCATCGTTGGGTTTGCCGGCCGCAGCGCAGACATCCGAGGCGAATCGCGCGGCGCTCCGCGAAATCTTCGAGGAAATGGTCGAGATCGATTCCTCGCCCACGACCGGCTCATGCACCAAGGTCGTGCGCGCGGCTGAGACGCGCCTGCTCGCTGCTGGATATGCGCCGGAAGATCTTCAGGTGATCATCCCGCCCGACCGTCCCGACGATGGCAACATCGTTGCGACGTTGCGGTCATCGCGCGCCACGAAGAAGGGCGTATTGCTGGTCGGGCATATCGACGTTGTCGATGCCCGCCGCGAGGACTGGGAGCGCGACCCCTTCACGCTGATCGAGGAGAACGGTTTCTTCTTCGGCCGCGGAACCGCAGACATGAAAGGTCAGGCTTCCGTATGGCTTGAACTGATGACCCGCTTCAAGCGTGAGGGAAATCTCCGCCCGTCGCGCGACATCGTGATGGCGCTGACCTGCGGGGAGGAAACTTCCAACCGCGTCAATGGCATCGACTACATTCTCAACAACCACCGCAACCTGTTCGACGCCGCGTTCGCCCTGAACGAAGGCGCAGGCGGGCTTTTGTCTGATGACGGCAGGCCTCTGGTCCTGCAGGTGCAGGCGGGCGAGAAGATCCACCAGGTCTATACGCTTGAAGTGACCAATCCGGGCGGGCACTCGTCGCGGCCAACGCCCGACAATGCGATCTACCGCGTGGTCGCTGCTGCCGACAAAGTCTCGAAGCTGTCCTTTCCGGTCCAGTTGACGCCAGTTGTGCGCGAATACTTCCGCATCACTGGGCCGATCCTCGGCGGCGGTGTTGGGGCGGCAATGTCGATTCTGGCGCGCTTTCCCGAAGATGCTGCCGCACTGCGTGTGCTGATGGCGGATCCGACCTACAACGCGTCGCTTCATACCACCTGCGTCGCGACGCAACTGGAAGCGGGACATGCGCCAAACGCGCTACCGCAGCGCGCGACCGTAACGTTGTCCTGCCGCGTTATGCAGGGCACGACGCCGGAGCAGGTGCAGGAAACGCTTGAAGCCGCAATCAACGATCCCGAAGTGAAGGTCGCCATCGTGCGTCGTCGCGACGGCTCGTCCGCGCCGCCGTTGACCGACGAGATCATGGGTCCGATCAAGGCGCAGGCTGCAAAGGTCTGGCCTGAGGTTCCGATCGCTCCAGTGATGGCGGCAGGCGCCACCGACGGCCGTTTCCTCATGAATGCCGGGATTCCGACTTACGGCCTGAGCGGAATGTTCGCAAAGAGTGGTGAGACCAACGCGCATGGCCTCAACGAGAAGCTACGCGTGCGGTCGCTATACGAGAGTCAGCAGTTTCTCGAGGGCGTCGTGCGGGCGTTTGTGAAGTAGGGGAAGCTACGGCTTCGCCTTCGCCTCAAGAATCCGCGCGCCCTGCAGGATGCCATGCAGGGCGTGGTTACCCTCATGGCAGGCGAATTCATAGACCGGGCCGCTGGATGTCGTGAAGATCATCTCGCCCTTCCATGTCTGCGTGTAGAAGCCCGGATCGTCGATCTCGAAAGCGTAAGTCAGTTCGTCCGCGCCGGTGCGGGTGAAGCGCTCGGTTACGGTCGCCTGCTCGGACAGGAAGACCGGCTCGTAATCGCCGTGCCAGCGATTCCAGTTCTTCGTTACGATCACCAGCGTGTCGCCCTCCCAGCGCCCAACGCTGTCGCCCAGCCATTGCGTGACCGGCGCCGGCCTGTGCAGCTGGTTCAGGCGCACAATGCGTGCGTCGTGCATCATCTCGACATCGATCATCACATGGTCGGGCGTCTGCACGATCTGGTATGTGTTGTTGTATATGTTGTTCAGCATGGGCGGCCCGCCCGAGCCGCGTGAACCGACAAGGCAGCGGTCCGCAGGGTTCATGCCTTCAGGCCCGTCCTCATTACGCGTCTTCATGATCTCCGCGATGCGCTTCCGGCCCGGGTCGGAGACCGGCATCTTTCCATTGGCCGGTTCGGTGATCCATGACGAGCGCGCCTTACCGTTGACGACGCCCACCCGCATGCCGCGGTCCAGCCAGAAAGCATTGTAGCCGCCTATGGCGCCGCCAGCGGCCGGTGCGCCCTCATCAGGGTTGGTGCGGCTGTTCTGCGCGACTTCCTGCTGTAGCCGTTGGCCTTCCATGCCCGCGACCTGCTCCGGATTGAGGAAGAGGGGCAGGGAGGCGTTGGTGCGTTCCAGCGTCGTGATGCTCGAATTGGTCCACATGCCCTGAAGATCGGGACGGCCATCGGGTGTGCGCGGCGGCTGGTAGGTCTGCGCGAGCGCGGCGGGCGCAGTTGCCGCCAGCGCCGCAACACAGAGAAGAGTCCGAAAGGCCTTCGCGCGCGTCATTATCGAGTCTCCAGATGTATGCGCAGGCTATGCGGAGCCAAGCTGCGTGAAAAGCGGATACATGGCTGTGCGTCGTTCGCCCATATGCGTGGCACGCTGCGCCTCAACTTCCAGCGGCGCGTGGAATCCTGATCGACCTTCAGGCAAGTGCGCGCATGAATCGCGCATATGCGTCCGGCGGGCGCCTGGCGCGCCCTTGTCGTGGCGGCGCATTGAGCAATCACGCTCAAGCGATCACCACGCAGCGCGCTTAAGCGTGACCCGGGGCGCCGTTTGCATCATGCGCCATGGCCGCGCGATTCAGACCTGTCATAATGCTTCGACGCGATAAGGAAAATTCGCATCGGGCGGCTGCGTTCGCAGTTCCGCCCTGAATCCCGTTGTGCGTGCGAAAACGCGGCGCCCGAAATTCCAACATGCTCACGATTCTGAGCCAGTCCCGTCGGGTTCAGCTTTCCCCGTGCAAGTCCGGATGCCCTCATCGTCTCAACAAGAAACGGCCCTCCACCCAAAAAATGACCGGGACGGAAACAGAGGAGAATTCGAGACACACGGGGACCAACAGAATGAAGACCAAACTTCTCTACTCAGGCATTGTCGGCGCAGTCGTGGGGGCGGCGCTGATGGGGGGAGGCCCGGCATGGGCGCAGAGTGCGCCGGATACCGCGGCTGACGATCAGCCAGCATCCGGAGACATCATCGTCGTCACCGGCTCGCGCACAGAGGGCCGCAGCGTCGCGGATTCCGCGGTGCCGGTAGACGTGCTTACGGCCGAGGCGATCGAGGACATCTCATTCACCGACACAGCGGACGTCCTGAAGACGCTTGTCCCATCCTACACCATCGCACGCCAGCCGATTTCCGACGGTGCGACCTTCGTCCGTCCGGCGGCCTTGCGCGGGCTGTCGTCCGACAAGACGTTGGTGCTTGTGAACTCCAAGCGTCGACACCGGGCGGCACTGGTCTCGATCGGAGGTTCTGGTACGCAGGGTCCAGATGTCGCCACCATTCCCGCATCGGCGCTCAAGACGGTCGAAGTGTTGCGGGACGGTGCGGCTGCACAGTACGGATCGGATGCCATTGCGGGCGTCATGAACTTCATTCTCAAGGATGCCCCTACAGGCGGCGAGATCCAGTTCCAGGCGGGCAGCTATGACGAGGGCGATGGCGAGGACGTGTTCATCGCTGCAAATCTCGGCCTGCCGATAGGCGACGCCGGTTTCATCAATGTCAGCGTGGAAGGTACATCCGCCCAGCCCACCAACCGTGGCATGGAATGGGCGATCCAGCGCGGCCAGACGAATGGGGTGAACTGGCAGCAGGGCAGTTTCGATGTTGCGACATACCTCGCCGCCAACCCGCAGTTCGAATACCTTTTCGGTTCTGGCGCTGACTTCGATACCGCCAACGTTCAGATCTGGGGGCAGCCCGAGGCCGAAGCCATCCGGGGCTTCGTCAATGCGGGCTACAAGCTGTCGGACGTCATGGAGCTCTACGGCTTCGCAAACTATTCAAACAGTCAGTCGGACGGCGACTTCAACTATCGCAGTCCCGTCGCCGGTATCAACACATCGCGCATCCGCACGCAGACCGGCGCAATCTTCCAGTATATCACCAACTATCCGGCGGGGCGCACGCCCCGCTTCGGCGGCAATGTCGTCGACTACTCCTTCACCGGCGGCGTGAAGGGCGAGTTCACGCCCGACTTCCTCTATGATTTCTCGGGACGCTACGGGAAGAACCAGATCCACTACACGCTCTGGAACACGGTCAACCCATCATTGGGGAACCTGTCGCCGACGTCCTTCAGCCCCGGCGACCTGATCTCGGACGAACTCGGTCTCAATGCCGACTTCGTCTACTCGGCGCCGGTCGGTTTTTTCGCCAACCCGCTCGATATCGGCTTCGGCGTGGAGTACCGCGACGAGGGATACGAGATCGTGCCGGGCGAGGTGGCGTCCTGGATTGCTGGTCCCTATGCACGGCAGGACCCCTGGAATTTCTGCTCCAACGAAGCAGCGGTCGCGGCGCGAACAGCCACGGCTGCCGGGACAGCGGCTGGCATCACGACCGCCAACTGCCAGACGGCGTCTGACCCGGTCTACACCCAGTTGGCCGTGGGGTCGGATGGTTTTCCTGGCAACGACCCGGCCTATTCCGGCTCCCTCAATCGCGACAGCTATGCCGGCTATGTCGATTTTGCAGCAGACGTCACCAACGAGATCTTCGTCGGTCTCGCGCTCCGCTTTGAGAATTTCTCCGATTTCGGCGAGACGTTCGACTACAAGCTCGCCGGTCGCTGGAAGCTTGCTCCGGACATAAACCTGCGGGGCTCCATCGGAACGGGTTTCCGTGCGCCCACCCCAGGCCAGCTCTCGACCATCAACGTCTCGACGCGCTTTCCCGCCGGCGAGCCGGTGGCGGTTGGCCTGTTCCCGGCAACCAATCCTGTCTCGCAATTTCTCGGCGCGAAGGAGCTCAAACCGGAAACGTCAACCAACTACTCGCTCGGCGCGACCGGCTCGTTCGCGGGTTTCGACGTCACGCTGGACTTCTACAAGATCGACCTTGAAGACCAGTTCTACGCCACCGCCACGATCAACGTCGACGCTGGAATCCGTGCGGCGCTGCTGGCTGCAGCCGTTCCCGGCGCCGACACGATCGGCGGCGTGAACTTCTTCCAGAACGCGTTTGACTCGAAGACCGAAGGCGTCGATCTGGTTGTCTCCTACAATGCCGACTGGGGCGATATCGGCGAGACCACGTTCACCACAAGCCTGAACTACAACACGTATTCGATAGAGAAGGTGAACATCGCCAGACTGTTCTTCGAGGAAGACGTGTTCGACTTCGAGAATGGGGCGCCGGAAATCCGCGGTGTGTTCACGGCGCAGCACGAATATGGTCCGCTCACGGGCCTGTTCCGGGCCAGCTATTCCGGAGACTACACGGTGTCGAACTGCCTCACCGGCAACGGGTCGGACGGTTTCACGTGCCGGACCGACGCTGATGATCCTCTGAACAACCGCCCGCCGACCGCCTATCCGCAGGGCCTCGCCAAGCAGGAGATTCCCGCAGAAGTTCTGTTCGACCTCGAGCTAGCCTGGGATATCAACGAAGATCTCGCGGTCGCCGTCGGCGCACGCAACATCCTCGACAGCTATCCGGCCGAAGGCAATCCCTACCTTCAGGAAACAACGAACGGGCGGATCTATCGATCCGATTCGATCGTCGACTGGCAGGGTTCGTTCTACTACGTCCGCGCCAAGCAGTCGTTCTGAGCGGCCTGACCGGTAGGTCCCACGCGGGAGGCGCGCATTCCTCCCGCGTGGGCGCCGGACGGGCGCTGGCGCTGCAATAGGGGGCGCCGTGCATGTTTAGTGACGGGACGAGCCACGACTGTCTTGCCCGCGCGAACGGCAGAGCGCGATGTCGCAAGCCTTCCGCTCGAAAAATGATTCCAGTTCGGCGGAATGGACCAATCCCGAAACATCGGGCTCAGGAAGCAACCCAGTGGCGTTGAACGACATGGCCGACTTTGCCTCGCAGCAGGACTGGTTGGGACAGATGTTCCAGCAGTATGGCCTGCTGGTTCTGTCAATGCTGATGGCGGGGCTGTTTGCGGGCTTCGTTGCGGGCATGTTCGGCATAGGCGGCGGTTTCGTTGTCGTGCCGGCCCTGGCAGCCGTGCTCACGGTCCTGCCGCATCAGGGTGGGGATGAGCACATCATGCATGTCGCGATCGGCACCTCGCTCGCCACCATCTTCTTTACCTCACTTCGATCCGTGCAGGCGCACGCCAAGCGCGGGGCGGTCGACTGGAACATCCTGAAGGGGTGGCTGCCCTGGGTGGTGGCCGGCGTAATCGGCGGCGTCGCGCTGACCAGCTTTCTCGATGGCAGCCAGCTCAAGATCGTGTTCGGGCTCTTCCTGATCCCGCTCGGTCTGCAATTCATCTTCCAGATTCTCGGCCGCAAGGCGAAGGTCGAGGAAAACATGCCGAAGGGCCCCGCGCGCGCGGCGCTTGGTTCAGGCCTCGGCGCCTTCTCGTCACTGCTCGGCATTGGCGGCGGCACGCCGGCCGTGCTGATCATGACGATGAGCGGCGTCAACATGCACCGGGCCGTGGCGACCGCGGCCGGCTTCGGTACGATCATTGCCGTGCCCGGCGCCATCGGCAGCGTGATCGCCGGCATCGGCGCACGGGGCCTGCCGGCAGGATCTGTGGGCTTCGTCAATGTGATCGCACTGGCGGCTATCGTTGCGATGAGCATCTGGACAGCGCCGCTCGGCGCGGCGGCCGCGCACAAGCTCGACCCCGTCAAGCTCAAGCGCGTATTCGGCGTCTACTTGCTTCTGACCTCGGCGTTCATGCTCAAGGACCTGGCGCCGGGACTATCGTAGGGTGGATTGAGCAACGCGAAATCCACCTCTGGCCGGTTTGGCGCGACGGTGGATTTCGCTTCCCTGTCGACACCCTACTTCAGGCTCGCCTTGTAGTCCTCGGCCGCCTTCAGCAGGCGGATCACATTGCCGCTCCACATCTTGGCGAGATCGGCTTCGGTATAGCCTTCCTTGAGCAGCCGGTCGGTGATCTTTGGCAGGGCGGTGATGTCGCGAAAGCCGTCGAGGCCACCCCCGCCGTCCCAGTCGGCGCCGAAGCCGACATGATCAACACCCACGAGCTTGATCGTGTAAAGCACCTGCTGCATGTAGTCCTCGAGCGTTGCGCGGTTCTCCGGAAACTGACGGTCGATAGCGTTCAGTTCATCGAGATAGAGCTCATAACGCGTGCTTTCGAGCTGGTTCGGGTTCCCCCATTTGGTGCGCAGCGCCGTCATTGCGTCGGTGCGTTCTTTCGTCTGCGGCAGCGTCTTGATGAAGGAGCCGAGCGCGTTCATGTGAATGACGCCGCCCTTCGCCGCCATCTTCTTGAGCAGCGCGTCGGGCGCATTGCGCGGATGCTCGTTGAGATGGTCTGCGCCATGATGCGAGAGAATGATCGGCGTCGCTGACAGGTCGATCATCTGCTCGATTGCGGCGTCCGAGGAATGGCTGCCGTCGAGCACGATGCCGAGTTCGTTGGCGCGCTTGACGTAGTCGCGGCCCATCGGCGACAGGCCACCCCATTTCATGCCGACCGCGCCTGGGTTGGTTGAGTCGGCAAGCTGGTTTGTGCCGTTGTGCACCGGGCCCGCCATGCGCACGCCGAGTTTGTAGAAGGTGTCGAGCAGGGAGAGGTCTTCGCCAAGCTCGTAGGAATTCTCGATCGAGATGTAGACGATCTTCTTGCCGCTCGCGTTGATGCGGGCGGCATCCGACGACGTGAGCGCAAGTTCGAACTTGTCAGGGTTCGCCGCCACCATCTTGTGGATCGACATTGCGCGGATCAGCGCCGCGTCCCGCACATCGCGATAGCCTTCCGGCGTCAGCGGGCCCTGGCCCATATAGATGACCCAGAAGCCGCCATCGAGGCCGCCTTCCACCATGCGGGGATAATCGACCTGCGATCCGTCGCGCTCGACGTCGTGGCGCTCCATGATGTCGTAGCCACGCACCGTGTCGAAGAAGGCGGGTGTGTCGAGGTGGGTGTCGAGCGTCAGGAGGCGGTTATGGATCGCCCATGCTTCGGCGCTGACGCCGGCTGGCGCGGTGGCCATGGTCGAGCAGCCGGCCAGCGCGGTTGCGCCGATGAGGGCCAGTTTCAGCCGGGAGAAGTTCGCCATCGATGTCTCTTGGGTTCAGGAGAGGGGGTATTGCGGCCACCATGCATGCCCGCCCGCCAGCCTCAAGAGCAGGAGAGGCGTCGTCCACCCTGATACTGCAAAGCCGTTCACGACTGCATTTTCGGCCAGCTGCAAATGAGAATGGGTTGCAATTAGGGGGTGGGTCGCGTAACTTCAGGGCGGAACGGAGCCGCTGGGGCGCCGAAAGGGAATGGCGCCGAAAAACGGCCGCCGGGATACGGGATGGCCGAGGGCGCGGACAGCTCAACAGGTCTGATCGGAGATGCCGAAAAGGCCGCGAAGAAGGCCCACAAGGCCAAGGTGCGCCGGCTGTTCTGGATGACCCAGGCGCGCGTCTGGCACTGGATCACGGGCGCGGCGACGCTGGTGTGCATGCTCCTGTTCGCAATCACCGGCATCACACTGAACCATGCGGGCCAGATCGAAAGCCAGCCGGTCGTGGTTGAACGGACGGCTATCCTGCCACCCGAATTGCTCGTTCAACTTGGCGAGGCGCCACCCGGGGGCGAGAGGGCGATACTTCCTGCGCCGGTGGCTGACTGGCTCGCCAAGGAGGTTGGCGCGCCGGTGTCACGTCGGACCGGCGAGTGGTCCGAGGATGAAGTCTATGTCGGCATGCCAAAGCCCGGAGGCGACGCCTGGCTGTCGATCGACCGCGAGACGGGCGACATCGTCTTCGAGAACACCGATCGTGGCGCGATCGCGTGGCTCAACGATCTTCACAAGGGCAGGAACACAGGCCCGGTGTGGTTCTGGTTTCTCGACATCTTCTCGATTGCGGCCATCCTGTTCTGCATCACCGGGCTGGTGCTGCTCTGGATGCACGCCCCGCGCCGGGCGCCGACCTGGTTCATCGTTGGCGCAGGTCTTCTCGTTCCGGCGATGATCGCCGGCTTCCTGGTTCATGTTTGAGGCCGAGTTTTCATGCGCAACGTCGTGATGCTTACGGTTCCGGTGGCGATGGCGGGCGCGGCGCATGCGGGCACGCTGGAAATCGCTGTCGAGATTCCGAAGCTCAACGTCGCCGAGTATCACAGGCCCTACGTCGCTATCTGGATCGAGGATGCCAGCGGCAAGGTCGCCGCCAACCTGTCGGTCTGGTACGATGTCGATCTCAAGGATCAGGAAGGCGAGAAGTGGCTGAAGGACATCCGCCAGTGGTGGCGAAGGTCGGGCCGCAGCCTTGAACTTCCGATGGACGGCGTCTCCAGCCCGACCAAGCCGCCCGGCAAGAACAGCATGAAGTTCGACACCGCCAAGGGCCCGATCGCGATGCTGCCGCCGGGCGAGTACAAGATCATTGTGGAAGCAAGCCGCGAAGTGGGCGGCAAGGAACTCGTCGAGATTCCATTCAAATGGGCGCCCGGCGACGAAGCGCAAGGCTCGGCCAGGGGCAAGGAAGAGCTGGGTGTCGTCACGCTCAAACTGACCAGATAGGTCAACGCCTTCAAGTAGCCAGAAGAGGCGCGCTCGCGGACGCCGGCAAGTACGGGCTCGAAGCCAAAGCCCCTGGCAGGACAACGATGGAAGGCAAGATACTGAAATCGCCGTCGATCTGGGTGGCTGTGCTTGACGTGCCGCAGGGGCGAACAGGTCGGCGGTCGCGTTGAATTCTGGGTCGTTCCGGGGCTTGCCCCGGGAATGGCCCCTTCAGGATTTCCAAGTCTGCGCTATGATCGAGGACATAAGTGGGCGTGACAGTGACCAAGAGCAACCGCGACCCTCGTCTCCTCATTCCGAACGGCCTTAAACCCGCCGATGTGCGGGCGTCGCGGATCGATGTACCGGTGCGGCGGCTGTCGGGCGCGACGATGGGTACGGGGTGGTCGCTGGCGTTTGTGGCGCATGAGACGCTCGGGACGGCTGCGGTCGTGGCGGCTCTGGAGGATGCGTTCGCGCTGGTGATCCGGCAGATGAGTGGGTGGGAGCGCGGCTCCGATCTTTCGCAGTTCAATGCGGCGCCAGAGGGATGGCGGGACAATCCACCGGAGTTTGCATTCGTGCTGAACCGCGCGCTGGAAATCGCGGCGCTCACCGACGGCGCATACGATCCGTCACTGGGGCGCCATGTCGAGGCGGCCGGTTTCGGATCGGGGTTGCTGACGGGGCAGCCCGTGCTGCAGGGGTGGCGCAGCATCAAGCTCGATATGGCCGGGCTCCGTGTCTGGCAGCCAGGCGGGGTAGCGCTTGATCTGTCCTCGATCGCCAAGGGATATGCGGTCGATCTGTGCGCAGACGCGCTGCGCAGTCTGAGCGTGCCAAGTTTCCTGATGGAGATCGGCGGCGAGTTCTTGGGGCAGGGTGTAAAGCCAGATGCGCAACCCTGGTGGGTGGGGCTGGAGCTGTCCGATCTTCCGTATGCAGAGGATGAGCCGACCGGGACGGATGTGGCGCTGGTGAATCTGGCAGTGGCGACAAGCGGCGATTTCGTGCGCCGGCGCGAAGGCGGCTCGCATCTGCTCGATGGCCGCACGGGGCGGCTTGTGATGGGCGAGTTGTCGGGCGTGGCGGTGCTGCATGCGAGTGCGATGGAGGCCGATGCCTGGGCGACCGCGCTGTTCGCGCTGGGATGCGATGCCGGGCTGGCGATGGCGGAGGCGCAGGGGCTGGCGGTGGTCTTTGCGGTGCGGGGCGAGGGCGGCGCGCGGACGCTGCTGAGTAGCGCAGCGCAGGAAATGTTGGGCTAGCACAGGCCCAGCGCCGCCCGTCGACTGGCGGTCAGTGCAGTTTCCATCTCGCCAGCGTCTCGTAATGGGAACGTGCTTCGTCGGCGATGCGCCGGAGGTGCGGGGCCAGCGTGATCGCCGTTTCGACGGTTGGCGGCGCGAAGCCGGTGGATTTTTCGACAGCGTCGTACCAGGCGGGCGCCCAGACGCCGTCGGTGGCGCGGGGGCCTGCGGGCCAGCTGAGCATGTTCGGCGTCCAGGGGATGTCGAGCGCGGCGCACAGTTTCCCCAGCGTGCGCGCTGGGTCGCGCAGCACGTCGACGCCTTCGATGACGGGCGGGGCGTGGCCGAGGCGATCGGCTTCGCGGGCGAAGATGTCGGCCTGCTGCACGAAGCCGATGTCGGCGAGCGTCACATCTTCGCGCTTCTGCGTGTAGGAGGCCAGGACGCGGACTGGATCGCGGATGAGGAAGGCGTTGCGGCGCAGGCTCATCCAGTCGAGGCCGAAGTCCGAGAGCATGTGATGCGTCATGTGCTTTTCATAGACGATCGGCTGGCCTGAGGGCGGCGCCTGATCAAACTGCTGCACCACATCGCGCCAGTCATTCGGCTGGCTCGCGAGCGTTTCGGCGAGCATCGGATGGACGAGCCCGGTCTTGGCGAGAAAGGCGGCGTAGAACGGCTCGTCGACGACATGGCAATCCCCGCGCGCGCCGAAGGAGCGCATCATCGCGGTGGAGATGTTGCGCGGACCGGACCACATGGCGATGCGGATGAGGGAGGTCATTTGGCTATACTGTCCAAGGTTGCTCGCTGGTCCAATGCGCTAGCGTCGATCGCCTGTAAGCGAGAGGCGCGACAACTTCAGATCGGCGACCGAAGCCCTTAACGCGATTGCCCGTTCATCCCGATGAGCTTCCTTGAAACCCAGACGCTGGTGCAACCGGATCGACGCGTGATTGTCTGCGAGCACATGGCTTTCGAGATCGACTGCACGGCTGCTCTTCACGACGGCCGAAAAGCTGCGGACCAGTTCGGCCGTCACGCTGGCGTTGCGATAATGCGGGTGGATCGCAAGACCGCCGACAAACCACGTCTTGTCCACCATAGGCCACATATAGCCGTAGCCGACCAGCATGCCGTCTCGCCATACGAGCGCAAAGCATGCCTGAGCGGTTGAGGCTTCGAGTCGCGCGCGCTGCGACGCGACGTTCAGCGTTCCCCCATACGGATCCCGCAGGCACAGGGCGTCGAGCGCGACGATCGCATCCAGCGTTGGGCCGTTCATGCCGCCTGCTCATCCTTCAGCGACTCATAGAGCGCCCGCAGGTTTTGCGTGACCGGCCCCGGCGTGCCTGCCGGCATGGCGTGGCCATCAACGGCGCGCACCGGCGTGAGCCCGCCGAAGGTGCCGGTGACGAAGGCCTCGTCTGCGGCGTGGACGTCGCGGAGGGGGAAATCGTCGAGTTTTATTGGGATGGTGTTGGCGTCGCACAGGCGGATGACGTTGCCGCGGGTGACGCCGTTGAAGCAGAACTCGCCGGTGCTGGTGCGCACCTCGCCGTCCTTGACCCAGAAGAAGTTGGTGGCGTTGCAGCTCGAGACGAAGCCGCCGGGGTCGAGCATAAGGGCTTCGTCGCCACCGCGCGGGATAACGTCGAGCAGCGCGCGGATTAGGGGCAGGCGCGAGTGCGAATTGAGGCGCATGTCGAACATGTCGGCGGGCGTGCAGCGGATCGTCGAGGTGACGACGCTGAGGCCAGTGGTGACGATCTCAGGGCTTGGCTGCTTGTACTCGGCCACGATGACGATGGTGGCGCTGCCAAGCGCGTTGCGCGGGTCCTGGTTGACGGCTTTCTTGACGCCTCGCGTCGCCATAAGGCGGAGGTGTGCGCCGTCGGTCATGCCGTTGGCGGCGCAGGTTGCATGCAGGGCGGCTGTCATCTCTGCGCGCGTCAGGCCGAGATCAAGCGCGATGTCGGCTGCGCCGCGATAGAGGCGGTCGAGGTGAGCGTCGAGAAAAAGGAGCGCGCCCTTGTGGAGGCGCAGGCCCTCCCACACGCCGTCGCCGAGGACGAAGCCAGCGTCGAAGACGGAGACTTTCGCCTCGTTGGTGGGGACGAGCGCGCCGTTGAGCCAGACCTTGAGGCTGGCGTTGCGCGGGTCTGCGGCGAAGTCCTGGCTGCCGGGCATGGGCGTCTCTGGATTGCCGGGCGTCCGCCGGGCTTTTTTCAAGGATGCCGGGCAGGGGGCCGGCGGTCCAGACAGCTAATCGTCGGAAACCATCGCCATGGCGCCTTTGCGCTCGCTCGGCTTGAGCTTGATGAAGAGTGCGCGGGCCTTCTTTATGTCTGCGGGCTTGCCGGTGTCGGACGCAAGTTTCAGGGCGATGGCAGTGGGGTCGTTAGCGCCTTTGATGAAAACGAGGGCCTTGGCCATCTTGCCCATCGCCTCGCGGTCGATCGCGCCGTCATCCATCAGCAGTCTCCTGCGCCAGGCTGATCCGGAGACGGATGGGCATGGTGGCGCGAATGGGTGCACGCTTGCATGGATCGGGCGGGCTGTCGCCGCGCAAGGGTAGTCAGCCCGCTTTCGCGTGTTATGCAGGCAGACTTTTCCTGTGGAGCCGCCGCCGCATGCAACGCCTGATCTTCATCGGCCTAATTCTCGCGATGGTGCTGGGTGCAGCCGTTGGCGCTCTTGTTTATGGCGACCAGGGCGCTCGAGCCGTGGCGGCGGCCGAGCGGGTGGCGGCGTTTGACACCGACCGCGATGGCGCGCTGAGCGAAGCTGAATTCACCGCCTCGGCGGCGGGGCGGACCGATGGCCTGACCTTCGCGCAGGCCGACAAGAACAAGAACGGGCAGGTCACGACGCTCGAAATCGAGAAGACGCCGAGCAAGAGCCAGACGGATATTGCCAGTTATTTCAAGATCCTGTCTGACATTTTCCTCCGCCTGATCAAGATGATCGTGGCGCCTCTTGTCCTCACAACCTTGACCGTGGGCATCGCCCATCTGGGCGGCGGAGCAGCCGTGGGGCGAATCGGGGCCCGCACGATGGGCTGGTTCATCACTGCCTCCCTGGTTTCGCTGGGACTCGGGCTTGTGATGGTGAACCTGTTCCAGCCCGGGGTGAATTTCCCGGTCACCCTGGAGACGGCGGTGGCGGACCCATCGACGGTGCAGACCGGCGCATTCTCGCTGGCGGAGTTCATCACGCACGTCTTCCCCACCTCGATCGTGGATGCGATGGCGCGTAACGAGATCCTGCAGATCGTGGTGATTTCCCTGTTCCTTGGGGTGGCGCTGCAGTCGCTGGGACAGAAGACCGCGAAGGTCACGGACCTGCTGGAGCAGGGCGCTTTCCTTATGCTGAAGGTCACTGGCTACGTCATGATGGCCGCGCCGTTCGCTGTTTTCGGCGCCATCGCCTACACGGTCTCGCTGCAGGGTCTGGGCGTCATTGCTGACTATGGCCGGCTGGTCGGGACGTTCTTCCTGGCGCTGCTCGTACTGTGGTCTGTGCTGATCTTTGTCGGCTTCCTGATCCTGGGCCCGCGCGTCTTCAAGCTGATATGGGATGTACGTGCGCCGGGCCTTCTGGCCTTCGCGACGGCGAGTTCGGAGGCGGCCTATCCGCGGCTCCTGGAACAGCTTGAGCGGCATGGTGTCGCCAACCGGGTCGTCTCCTTCGTGCTGCCGCTGGGCTATTCGTTCAATCTCGACGGCTCGATGATGTACTGCACGTTCGCGGTGATGTTCATCGCCCAGGCGATGGGCGTGCCGCTGACGATCGAACAGCAGATCGGCATGCTCCTGTTGCTCATGGTCACGTCAAAGGGGATTGCCGGGGTGCCGCGTGCATCGCTCGTCGTAATCTCCGCCACGCTGCCGGCGATGGGCATGGACCCGACCTGGATCGCGCTTGTGCTGGCGGTCGACGCCTTCATGGACATGGGCCGCACGGCGACCAACGTGATCGGAAACTCCATTGCCTGCGCGGTGATCGCGAAGTGGGAAGGGCTGCTGTCCGATCCCGACAAGGACCCGCCGACGGTGGAGGAGGTTCTCGGATCGGGCGAAGACGAGGTTGCCTCGGCGGGGAATCGCTGATGCGAAATTCTCCGCTGCTGACGCACTGGTCAGTTTCCAACCCGGAAAGTTGAAGAACGGGGCGCCGCTGCGAATTGACGAAGGGTTACGCGCAGGGCATATCCCGGCAGAAGAAGAAGGGTCGCCGGCTCCCCCCGGCGGTGCGGCGAACAACAATAACAGCGCCGTTTCCGAGGCCCCTGCGATCCGACGCATTCGTCAGAAATGCGACGAGAACGCGCAACCTGTTCTGCAAAAAACGCCGCTGTCAGTCTGGCGCTTGGGGCAAAACGAAGGCATAGAAATGCTGTCTCGTCACCAAGGCCTAGATGCCGGGGATGAGACACTGGGGCGTCGAGAGCGAGAGAGACATGTATTACGCTACGAAGCGGAGCAATACCAAGACGCGTATCGCCGGGGTCGTCGGCGTCGTGCTTGGCCTTGGCGTGTCGGGCTACGCGCTCGCCAACGGGCTCGGCATCATCGAGACCAACGAGCGGATCGAGACTGAAGTCGTGATGATCGAGGAGCTCGACGAGGTCGTCGAGGACGAGCCGCCGCCGCCGCCGGTCGATGTCGACCTGCCGCCGCCGCCGCCGCAGGTGATCCTGCCCGACTTCGTGTTCGACACGCCGCCACCGCAAGAGAACGCCGTGCGCCAGGTGCAGGCCGTCGCCAATCCCGCGCCGCCGCCGCCGCCCGCCCCGGCTGCGAGGCCGGCGCCGCCGGCCGTGCCGCCAGTCCGCCCGAAGGCCGACCCGAACAGGTTCTCCAAGTTGCTGGTCGATGACTACCCTGCCGCTGCCATGCGCAAGAAGCAGGAAGGCGACGTGACGCTCTCGATGTGCATGGGCGTTGATGGACGGGCTAGCGACGTGAAGGTCATCAAGTCAAGCGGTGTGGATTCGCTTGATGAAGCGGCTGTGAAGGGCATTCCAAAATTGCGCTTCCAGCCGGCGAAAGACTCAGCGGGCAAGCCGGTCGCTTGGTGTCCGCCGACTTATCCGCCCTATACGATGGTGTTGTCCTGGAAGTTGCCGGAGTAAGAGCCGGCAGGGCAGGCGCGGCGGGGTATTGGCGCTCAAACGGGTTAATGGTGAGGCGGACGAAGGGATAGCTTCGCACCGCCGCAGGTAGTCTCGGGGTGACCCGAATGAGGAGAAGACGATAATGAAGATGGCGTATCTCGGGGATGGTCTGAAGCGGCAGTCCAATCCGATCAAATTGTTGCTTGCCGCGCTTGCGATGCTTGCCATGCCGATGGCGGCGCTTGCTCAGCCGGCCGATGCGCCGCCGATGCTTCCGACGGAAGAGGCTCCTGCTGCTCCCGCTGCAGAAGCTGCTGCCGCGCCTGCCGGTGAAGAGGGCAAGGCCGACGGTGAAGCTCAATCGATGGAAGATGCTTTCACGCTTGCGGCCGTCTGGACCGAGAGCGACGAAGTCGGCAAGGGCACGCTGATCATCATGATCATCATGTTCTCCGGTACGATCTACATCGCTGTCACCAAGGCGGTGGATCAGACCATGCTGAGCAATCAGATGAAGCAGATCCCGGCTTTCTGGGACGCCAACACGCTCGACGAGGGCCTTGACCTTCTTGGCCGCAACAACGCGTTCCGCGCTGTGGCTGAAGGCGCGATCGCCCAGGCGAACTCGGCGCAGGCTGGCCTCGGCGCGCGTATTTCTCGCTCTGACCGCATGTCTCACCAGGTCGGTATCGAGCTTGAGCGCATCAACGGACGCCTGCAGGGCGGCATGGCCTTCCTTGCCACTGTCGGTGCGATCTGCCCGTTCGTCGGCCTGTTCGGCACGGTGTGGGGTATCGTTAAGGCGCTGATCACGATCACCGCTTCGGGCGACGCCTCCATCGAGCGCGTGGCCGGTCCGGTTGGTGAAGCGCTGATCATGACCGCCATCGGTCTCGCGGTCGCCGTCCCGGCGGTTATCTTCTACAACCTGCTCGGCCGTCGGAATAAGAACATCTCGGACGCCGCGCGCCACTTCGCCTATGACGTCGACAAGCTGATGGCTTCTTCGGCCAAGGCCTAAAGGTCGCGGCTGCCCAGGAGGCCACACCATGTCTGACGAAAAGATAGGCAACGAAGGAGCCGGTGGTATCCAGCTGGTCGAGGCGGATGAATCTCCGGTCAACTCCTCGATCAACACGACCCCGCTCGTCGACGTCATGCTCGTGATGCTGATCATCTTCCTGATCACCATCCCGGTGGCGGTGAAGAGCATCGAGGTTGAGCTGCCGACCGAACGGAACCAGGTGGTTGTCCCGAAAAAGGAGAACATCAACCTTTCCGTTCGTGCCGACGGCGCCGTCTATGAGGACCTGAAAGAGCTGACCGAATCTCAGCTTGCGCAAAGGATGGCTGCCTTCGCCCGCCAGGATCCCCAGCCTGAAGTGCACATTCGTGGCGACCTTACGACCCCGTACTTCCAGGTCGGCAGGGTGGTCGAGATCGCGCAGAAAGCTGGCATTCTGAAGGTCGGCTTCATCACCAAGGCGCCGCGTCCCGGCAGCACTGGTTGACGTGTAATTTCCCTCCTCCCGGCACGCCGGGGGGAGGGCTCAAGGAGTAATGCCTCATGGCAATGGCAGTTGGCGAACGCGACGAAGGCGAGCCGCTTTCCGAAATCAACACGACGCCGCTGATCGACGTCATGCTCGTTCTTCTGATCATGATGATCGTGACGCTGCCGCCGCAGCGCCACGCGGTGAAGCTGGATACGCCACTTCCGCCGCCGCCGAACCAGCCGCCGCCGCCGGACGACATGCCGGATCCGGTCCGCATCATGATCGGCTTCGACAACCAGATTTCCTGGATGGGCGAGATCGTCGACCGCAATTCGCTGGACTCGCGGATGAAGGTCGAAGCTAAACGCGACATCCAGCCCGAAATCCACATCGAGCCGGACCGGCAGGCGCAGTACGGCGTGGTCGCCCACGTGATGGCCGCCGCGCAGCGGAACGGCCTCAAGAAGATGGGCGTGATCGGGGGGACCTGATGACTGCAGCGTGATCGGGGGACCTTGTTCACGCCGCATTCTGCCCGGTGTCATTGCAGGCGGCGCCCGTCCGATGGCCGGGGGCCGCCTCACGCAGTTCAAGCTGCGTGAATCGAGTTGAGGACGGGGTTGAGCAGGTTATATCGAGTTCAGACGTGATCGCGTTTCCAGTCGGAACGCCCCCGGTAGAAACGCCCGGTCAGATTCAAGGTGGAGGATACAAGATGCAGACGTTCGGCAAAGCCTTGCGCAACAGCCTACCGGCCCTGGGCCTAGGCCTGCTCGGCGCGCTCGGCGCAGCCAGCGTAACCGCTCCCGCGGCGTACGCCCAGAAGGTCACGGCGAAGAAGGAATTCGTCGAGAACTTCAACGCGGCAAACTCCGCGCTGAGCTCCCGCAACTGGAGCCAGGCGCTCGCCAAGGCCGATGCGGCCGCTGCGCACGCCTCGGGCGCACAGCAACGCGGCGCCATCGAGCAGATCCGCGTCGCCGCCAGCTGCGACCCGTCGATCAAGAACCACCAGGGCTGCATCGCCGCCATCGAGAAGGCCAAAGCCTCGGGCGGTAGCGGTCTGCCGACCAAGAACTACGACCAGATGCTTGCCGGTCGCTATGCCGACGCTGGCAATGCCGCAAAGGCGCTGGCGCAGACCAAGGAGAACATCTCGAAGTACGGCGGCACCTCCACCGAGCACGCCTTCGTCGCCAAGAAGGAACTCGAAGGCAAGAACTTCGCCGGCGCACAGACCGCGATCAACAAGGCCATCTCGGCCGGCAAGCCGACGGCCACCCACTACAACATCCTGCTCAACGCGCTCGCGGGGCAGAACAAGATGGACGAGTACTACAAGACGCTCGAGCGCATCGCGCCATCGATGGGCAACGACACCTACTGGCGTATGCTGATCGAGCGCGCCAAGAAAGAGCCGACCTATCGCTCCAACGATGTGGGACTGGATGTGTTCCGCGCGATGGAAGCCGCCAAGGTGAGCCTGAAGCCGCAGGAACGTTTCGAGATGGCGGAAGCTGCGCGTAACCGCGGCATCGCGATCGAGGCCGCCAACGCCTGGTCCGTCCTCGTCAAGGCGGGAGATGCCAACGCCACGAAGAACAAGGCGCTGGTGGATTCGGTCACCAAAGCTGCTGCCGCCGACAAGGCCACCGAACTGGCCAAGAGCGAAGCCGTCGCGGCGACCCGCGCGACGGGCGAACAGTTCGGTATCGTTGCCGAAGGCTATCTGGCAAGCGGCAACACCGCCAAGGCGGTCGAGCTGTTCAACAAGGCGCTGGCCAAGGGCGAAATGCCCGCTGGCACGGCAGACCTCGTGAAGCTGCGTCTCGGCGTCGCCCAGATGAAAGCTGGCAAGAAGGCGGATGCTGTGAAGACCTGGCAGTCGATCAAGGCCGATAACGGCGCGGCCTGGCTGGCCAAGACCTGGATCGCGATCTCCAAGTCGTAAGCTGGTTATGAGTTGAATTGCGAAGGCCCGGCTGGAAGCAGCCGGGCCTTTTGCTTTACCGGGCTCGAACCTGACGGAATGGCCGCAGGATCGGCGTTTGACGCACCGCGGCCAAGCCGTCATACGGGCGGCAAAAGACGCCAAGAAATCCTCTCCCACCATGCTCCAGATCAATGACCTGACGTTCCGGATCGATGGCCGGCCCCTGTTCGAGGGGGCGTCGGCGCAGATTGCCGATGGCTGGAAGGTCGGCCTCGTCGGCCGCAACGGCACGGGCAAATCCACCCTGCTGCGCATCATCCGCGAGGAGCTCGCCAAGGGCGAGGGCAATGGTGATGGTTCGGTGCGCATCAATCGCGGCGCGAAGATGGGCTATGTGCTGCAGGAAGTGCCTGCCAACGACACCAGCCTGCTCGATGTCGTACTGGAAGCCGATATCGAACGGGCCAGCCTGATGCGCGAGGCGGAAACCTGCGAAGACCCGGACCGCATCGGCGAAATCCACGAGAGGCTCGCCGACATCGACGCCTGGTCGGGCGAGGCGCGGGCGGCGGAGATCCTTGTCGGCCTCGGCTTCACGCAGAACGACATGTCGCGCGCCTGCAGGGAATTCTCGGGCGGCTGGCGCATGCGCGCTGCGCTGGGCGGCGTGCTCTTTGCGCAGCCCGAGCTTCTGCTGCTGGACGAACCGACCAACTATCTCGATCTCGAAGGCGCAGCCTGGCTTGAACAGTATCTGCGCAAATACCCGCACACCGTCGTCATCGTGAGCCACGACCGCGACCTGCTGAACCGTTCCGTGACGCACATCCTCGCGGTCGAGAACACCAAGCTGGTGCTGCAGGCGGGCGGGTATGACACCTACCTGCAGCGGCGCGCGGAGCGCACGCAGCACCTCGCTGCGCAGAAGGAAAAGCAGGACGTCCAGCGCGCCCACATGCAGTCCTTCATCGACCGCTTCAAGGCCAAGGCCTCCAAGGCTGCGCAGGCACAGAGCCGGATGAAGATGCTCGAGAAGATGACGGTGATCACCGTGCCGCTGGCCGAGCGCACCGTGCCGTTCAAGTTCTACGAGGTCGAAGAACTTGCATCCCCCATTCTCGAGCTCGACAAGGTCGACATGGGCTATGCGGCCGGCAAGCCGGTTCTTGAGCGGGTGTCCCTGCGTCTCGATTTCGATGACCGCATCGCCATCGTCGGCGCCAACGGGCAGGGCAAGACGACACTTGTGAAGTCGATCGCGCAGAAGCTGCCCCTGCTTCAGGGCATGCGCCGCGCCTCTAAGAATCTCCGCATCGGCTATTTCAGCCAGGATCAGCTCGACGAACTGCGCGCTGGCGAGACTGTGCTCGAGCACGTGAAAGATCTTCTGCCGAACGCGGGTCAGGCGCAGGTCCGCGCGCTCGCGGCGCAGTTCGGCTTCGGTCACGAGAAGTGCGAGACAAAGGTCGACAAGCTTTCCGGCGGCGAGAAGGTGCGCCTGCTTATGGGGCTTACCACCTACAAGAAGCCGCACATTCTGATTCTCGACGAACCGACCTCGCACCTCGACATCGATAGCCGCGAGGCGCTGATCTATGCGCTGAACGAGTTCAACGGCGCCGTGCTGGTCATCACCCACGATACCTATCTGGCGGAAGCGACCGCAGACCGGCTATGGCTGGTCAACAACGGCAAGGCCAACCCGTATGACGGCGACCTTGCCGACTACAAGGCGCTGGTCCTCGCCGCCGACCGCCCCGAGTCCGACAAGCAGCACGCCATCGCACGCGCAGAGATCGCCGCGGCTGCGGAGAAGGCTGCGCCATCAGTCGGAGCGCACGAGAAACCGAAGCCCGCGCCAAGACTGTCGTTCAAGCAGAAGCATCGCATCGAGACCGCCGAGAAGGAGGTCGAGAAGCAGCGCGCCGCGCTGGAGCTGCTCGACCGCGACCTCGGCGACCCCGGCACGTTCACGCACAAGGCCGATGCAGAGGCCAAGTTGAAGGCACGCGCGAAGGTTCAGGCGCAGCTCGACGCCGCGGAGGCTGAATGGCTCGCCGCCCTGGAAGCTGCCGAGCAGTAAAGCCTCGCGAAGAGGTGCGGACCGTGACGTGTGCGATCAGGCTCCGCCGCCCCCACCGCCGCCGCCCCCGCCGCCGCCACCGCCGCCCTTGCCTTGCGTGCGGCGCATCATCTGGTTGCCGGCGCCGCCAAAGGCCTTTCCGCCGCCCTTCAGCTGGTTCGGATCGAAGCCGGGCTTCTTGAGGGCGCCGGGCGGGCCGTTCTTTGCGGCCTTGGCGTTCTGAAGCTTTTCGAGGGCTTTTTTCGCGATGTCGCTCTGGCTACTGGCTATGTCGTCAGCCTTGGCCTTCGCCGGTTTCTTGGGGTCGCTCGCCTTGGCCATTGTCCGGCTCCGTTATCTGGCGGGCGTATAAACCGCCCGCTGACGTAATGTAGGCCGCTCGATCTCAAGGCGAGAGGGGGAAACCCCCTCAGCCTTCATCCGCGACTCGATCCAGAGGAGGATATGCTCGAATGTCGGCTTCTCAAGGCCCGGCACGTCGTTAAGGACGGTGTGGTCCAGCCCCGACAGGACGCGCTCCAGCAGGTCCTCCAGCGCGCCCAGGTCCATCACCCAGCCATCACTGTCAGGCGCGGGCGAGGCGACGCTGGCGGTCACAAGGAAGGAATGGCCGTGCACGCGACGGTAATGCGCGCTGCCGGCTTCGGCCTCGATATAATGGCTGGCCTCGAAACTGGCCGTTGCGCTGATTTCGAACATGACCCGGAACTCAGACGTCCAGCGTCCACCAGGGGAAGCCGGGCAGCGACGGGCCCATCCGCCCCATGCGGCAGGCCACGATCGCGACGCCGGGGTATACGTCGGGCTTGTTGGTCTGCACAACCGCTCCCAGCACGCCGGGCTGACGCAGGCAGAGATCGAGAATTTCCCCGCACAGCGTCTCCTGCAGGTTGAAATGCCGGCCATTTACCAGCGCGAGCACGCCCTCCCGCACGAAATCATAGTCCTGCACGCCCTCGATCGCGTCCGCCCCCGGCGGCGGCTTCAGCATCAGCGTGACCGACACGAGCAGGGGCTGGCGGGCAGCTTGCTCGAAGGCGTGGATGCCGATCGAGGCCGAGGTCTCGATGCCGCCGATGCGGATCAGGTAGAAGCTGGGAAAGTTCATGTCGCGCCGCCCTCGGGTCTTGTGTCGAACATCACGTCGCGCGCGCTCGACTGCAGGCGCTGGCCGTTGTCGACATGGATGACCTGCCCGGTGAGCGAGTGCGTGGCCAGCAGGAAGTCGAGTGCGGCGCCTACATCATCGACATTGATCGGACGGCCCATAGGGTTGCGACTGGCTGCGGTCTCGAACTCGGCCTGTGTCTGGTCGAAGCTCGGCAGCAGCAGGCCCGGCGCGATGGCGTTGACGCGTACCTTCGGTGCAAAGGCGCGCGCCATCATGTCGGTGGCCGCGAGGAGCCCAGCCTTGCTCATCGTATAGGAATAGAAGTCAGGATTCATGTTCCAGAGCTTCTGGTCGAGAATGTTGACGATGACATTGTCGCGCGTTGGATCGGCCTGCGCGAAGAGACTGTCGGAGAGCAGGGCGGGCGCGCGAAGATTCACCGCCATCGCCTGATCGAAAACGCTGGGCTTCATTGCGCCGGGCTCATCGTAGTCGAAGATAGAGGCCGAGTTCACCAGCGCACCGAGCGGGCCGCCGGCTAACTGCGCCGCATGCCCAACGAGTGCGCTGGCGGCGGCTGCATCTGCAAGGTCGGCGCTTATCGCCCATGTGTTCGGGTTACTGACGCGCAGTTGTTCGCAGAGTTTGTCTGCTTCAGCTGCGTTGCGATTGGCGTGGATGATGACGGCGTGGCCAGCCGCGGAGAGCCTCTCGCACACGCGCCGCCCGACGCGTCGCGCGCCGCCGGTGACAAGGATCCGTCTGGTGGTGATCATGGCGCTGTCTTCGGACGTACGGGCGGGGATGGCAAGGGTTTGCTCCTACTGATCAACCTTGTCCCACTCATCCCGACGAATGCCGAGGTTCGGGAAGGGGTGCGCGCCTTCTCAGTGCGCCCCGGCTGCCGCTTTCGTCGCCGGCTCGCCCTCAAGCCGTTGCCCCTTGCGCCAGTCGGACGGCATGACGAATTCGCCGGCCCAGATTCCAGCCTTCGCTTCGCGCGCGGCAATCTCGGCGGGGACAAACTCCGTTGAGTACTCGCGATAGGCGACGGCGTGGCCGTTGCGGACGAGCCAGTCCTGAACGCTCTGGCCACGGACGGAGCATTTGCCGAGCACGCGCTGGTAACGGTCCGTGCCTTCGGAGGCGCATGTCACTGGGTTTCGGTTGATCCACGCATCGAGCGCGTTGGCGGCGGTCGATCCGCAACGCACGAGCGCGCCACTGGCATCCTTGCACTTCTGGCCAGACTCCGGCGCATCGACGCCGACGAGGCGGATGCGCTCGGAGCGGATGTCGAGCGTGTCCGCATCTATGACGGAGGCTGTGCCGACGATGGCGCCCTCAGGCGCAGGCGGCGGGTTCGCTTCTGTCACGGTCGTGTCAGGCGTCTCGGGTGCAGAGGCATCAGCGCCGCCGCCGGTGGGCGCCGGGAAGGGCACGCCGACATCTTCGCCCCAGACATACCAGACCGCCGCCAGTACGCCGAGAATGGCGCTGACGACGAGGGAGGTGGAGCCGGAACGGCCGCGGGAACGGCGTGGATGTGATATCGTACGGGTGCGCTTTGCCATGCCGTTAACGGTGCGGCCCGCTGGTTACCGAAAGGTTGATTCGGCGGGCTTTATGCCTTGCGCCGGGCGTCTGTGGGGTGTCATTTGCCCGCGCATTCAGGAGCCACGTTGATGACCGGAGTTGTAGTGGTCGGCGCCCAGTGGGGCGACGAGGGCAAGGGCAAGATCGTCGACTGGCTGTCGAGCCGGGCGGACGTGATCGTGCGCTTCCAGGGCGGCCACAATGCGGGCCACACCCTGGTGATCGACGGCAAGGTGTTCAAGCTGAACCTTCTGCCGTCGGGCGTGGTGCGTGGCGGCAAGCTGTCGATCATCGGCAATGGCGTGGTGGTCGATCCGTGGCACCTGCTGAACGAGATCGAGAGCATCGGGAAGTCTGGCGTCCAGCTTGGGCCGGATGACCTGATCCTGGCAGACAACGCCGTGCTGATCCTGCCCTGGCACAAGGACATCGACGCGGCGCGCGAAGAGGCGGCTGCCGGCGCACAGATCGGCACGACGCGGCGCGGGATCGGCCCGGCCTACGAAGACAAGGTCGGGCGGCGCGCGATCCGCGTGGCGGACCTTGCCGATCCTGCTGCACTGGATCTGAAACTCGATCGCCTGCTGGCCCATCATCGCCCGCTACGCCTCGGCCTCAACCTGCCTGAGCCGGATGGTGCGAAGTTGAAGAAGGACCTGCTCGCCATCGCGCCGCAGATCCTCGCCTATGCGCAACCGGCGTGGGAGCGGCTGGACCAGGCCGTACGGCTCGGCCGGCGCATCCTGTTCGAAGGCGCGCAGGGCGTAATGCTCGATGTCGACCACGGCACCTATCCCTTCGTCACGTCCTCGAACGTCGTCTCGGGACAGGCGGCTGCCGGATCGGGCGCCGGGCCGGGCGCGATCAACTATGTGCTGGGGCTGGCCAAGGCCTACACGACGCGCGTCGGCGGCGGACCATTCCCGACCGAGCAGGACAACGAGATTGGCCAGCGGCTTGGTACGGTTGGCCACGAGTTCGGCACCAATACTGGCCGCGCGCGTCGCTGTGGCTGGTTTGATAGCGTGATGGTGCGGCAGGCCTGCGCCGTGTCCGGCGTCACTGGCCTCGCGCTGACCAAGCTCGACGTGCTGGACGGGTTCGACGAGATCAAGGTCTGCACCCACTACAAGCTGGGCGATCGCATCATCAACCACTTCCCCGCCGGCATGACCGACCAGGCCAATGTCGAGCCTGTCTACGAGACCGTGAAAGGCTGGAAGGGCTCAACCCGCGGCGCGCGCAGCTGGACGCAGCTACCGGGTGAGGCGGTGAAGTATGTCCGCCGTCTCGAGGAGCTGGTCGGCAAGCCTGTCGCGCTCCTGAGCACGAGCCCTGAACGGGAAGACGTGATCCTGATGCGGGACCCGTTCGAGAAGTAGAGCGCCTCGAGGCCGACCATCCCGACGATTCAGCCATTGGCGCTCTTGCTCTAATGCGAAAGCATGATTGCGACGCTTGGCTCCTGTAGAAGGTGCTGTGTCGCGCCTCCCAGGATGAATTCGCGCAACTTCGAACGGCCATATCCGCCCATAACCAGAAGGTCTGCTCCGTGCGCCTTCACGAAATCGGATATCGCCGGTCCGATCTTGCGAGTTCCAATATCAACTTCGTCAGCGGCCGCCCTGATGCCGTGCAAGCCAAGGTGCCTGACCACGTCATTGCCGAGTCCCGCCGTGGCTTCAGGCTTTTCCTTGACGACAGTCAGCACCCGCACTTCGCGCGCAAGTTTCATGATGGGGAGCGCATCGGCCATCGCACGCGCAGCCTGGCGGCTGCCGTCCCAGGCGAGCACGATTTTTCCGACCGTCTTTGCAGGGAGGTCAGCGGCGCCTGGGCGGAAGATCACGACCGGTCGTCCTGACTGGAACAACACCGCCTCGGCGACCGAACGCTGTCCGTCGAGGTTGTCGACCATGGGGATGAGACATACGTCACGCGTGCGAGCATGGAAACTCACTACGTCGCCAAGCAGGGCCGGCTCTGATTTGGCGAGCAGCGTGCTTCCTGTCACATGCTCTGTCGCGGCTTTCTCCGAAAAGGCCGCCAATGCTGCCTTGCAGTTCGCAAGGCTCTTCTGTTCTTCCTGCGCGCACATGCCGCTCAGATTGACAAGACGCTCTGCAAGCCAGTTGCCAGGGGGCTTGAAGTCGACCTGCACCGCAAGCGCGGTGATCCCCGACCCAAGTGTTGCAGCAAACCTGACAGCCTGATCGATCGCGGCGGCTGGCGTCGGGTCCGGATAGCTGTCGAAGTGGAAGAGTATGTCCTTCACTGCACCTGATCCTGTGTCTGGTGGCTGATATCTGGCGACACTAGGCCGTCCGGCTGCTGCTTCGTTGATGCAGGTCAAGAGATTTCTGCTGCCATTCTTGTTTCACCCGCCGATCGAACAGGTGCGAGCTTCGAGCTTCCAGACTGAAGCTGGATTATGCGGGCTGCGATAAGTCCCGCTCCGTCCGTCAGATCAGCTTGGCTGTGGCGCAGGGACGCTTGTCGGAGCTGTGGCATTCACGGGCCAGTCGTGGGTCAAGCGGCCGCGGCCTCAGGCATGATCCCGGATGTCTGCCTTTGCCCTAAGGGCGCTCACTGCTCGGCGGCCATGTCGTTACGGATGCAATCGCCACAACATCAAGCCTTCGCGAGCTGACCTGACAGATGCCGGACCAGCAGCTCACGCAAGCGACGTGCCGATATCGGTCTGGTCAGCAACTCGCCAGACAGGTTCTCGTTTGCCAAAGACATCTCCTTCCCTGAGAGGGGCGTGAATGCGATCAGGGGAGTGGCCAGGTTGTGGCGCTGTGCGCGGATCATCCGGGCGGGTGCCGCCGGGTTCATTTCGCCTTCGGCCTGAACGCGATCAGCACATTGCCCGGCGGCTCGCCAAAGCGTGCATAGCCCGACTGCACAAACAGCGTGCCATCGCCCGCGATGTACGGCGCCGAGTCGAGACCGCCGCCATGGCCTTCAACACCGTTCACGGTTTTCTCGAACGGGCGGTTGGTCATGTACTCGAACAGGACCTCGCCGGTCTTGCCATCGAAGATGCGCAGCATGCCCTGCGTCGTGCCGGTGACAACGGCGCCGTCGACCAGCAGCGGGGCAGGCGACATGCCGAGGCGGCACGGCGCAGGGGCGCGCGCGGGCGGTGCGGCGGGGGCGTTCGCTGCCGTTGGCGCTGCAGCTGCTGGCGTGGCGGGACGCGGCGGCGTCGCAGCCGCGCGCGGTGTCGGCAGAACGGGCGCAGACACAGGCTGGATGCGCCATTCCGGCGCGGGCTCGTAGGCCATCGCCACGGGCATCTCTGCGCCGCAATCGCGCTGGTTCGGCTTGTAGGACCATTTTATCTCGCCAGTCATCGCATCGAGCGCATGGATGCCGGGACCGAAATTCGGGTTCTCGCCTGGCGTCGGCGGACGGTTGGGATCATTCATCGGTGCGAAGATGCGCTCGCCATCGAAGGCGAGTCCCCAGTGCGCGCCGCCATTGGCCGAGCCGCGCCCGACCTTGTTCGACCAGACCAGCTGACCATCATCGGGATTGAGGGCCCAGACGACACCAGACTTCTGGCCGGCGACGACCAGCTCCGATCCATCCTTGCGCGCGATCAGCATGGCGGTGGCGCCGAAGTCGTGGTCTGGGCTGTGGTATTCGCCGGGCCAGTCGCAATTGGCGCCGCGGCGACCGCAGGCATAGTTCCAGATATCGGACTTCGTTGCCTGGAACACCCACTTCTTGGCGCCGGTATCGAGATCATACGCGATGATGGCGTCGGATGTGTCAGTGGCGGGCCACGACACATTTTCGCCCGTGCCCGCGTAGGCGACGTTGCGCTTTTCGTCGATCACGGGCGTCGACCAGATGATGGCGCCGGAAGGCCCCCATTGCTGCGTCCCGGTGCGGGAAAGACGCGTCGGCTGCGCGGGCTCCATCGTTGTGCCGGTCCATAGCTTCTCGCCCGTAGCGAGGTCGAACGCGATGACAGCGCCCTGTCCCTTGCAGCATTGGTAATCGTCCGAACCGGCATAGTTCACTTCGATCGCCGACACTGGCGTGATCACCCTGCCATCATGGACGACAGGCGCGCCGGTGATGCGGTTGTATTCGTTGAGCCGCGCGTTCGAGACCCAGAGTTTGCGGCCGGTCCTGGCGTCAACCGCATGCACGAAGCCCGCAGCGTCCCCCATGATGATCGCGGCCGGCGACTTGTCCGTCGCCTCGGCGAAGGTGAGGGAGGAACGCAGCGTCATTTCGGAAATGTAGTGCCACTTCACGCATCCGGTGTTGGTGTCGAGTGCGTACAGCCGCCCCGCATCTGTCGCGGCGATGAAGATGGTATCGCCGACGATCACGGGCTGCGAGCGCATGGTTGGCGTCTGCGGGAATGCAACCACCCACGCGACGTCGAGCGTTTTCATCTGATCGCGGGTGAGGCCGGTCTCTTGCGCGCTCTGCGCGCGGTTGGCCGTGTTGGTGACGCCGAACGTGGTCGAGGTACGCGGCGCGCCGTTGAGGCGCACTTCGCGCGTCTTCACCGGGCAGCGCGCGGCGTTGATCCACGCATCGTTGTTTCCTTCCGAGGTCGGCAGCCAGTTGATGAGCTGGGCGAGCTCCTCCTTGGGCACATCCTGCGCCTGGATCTTCATGTAACCCAGCTCGAGCGCGTATTTCACCGTCGCCCGGTTCAGCTGCCGGATGGCGGCAAGAGATGGCGCGCCGCTCTGCTGGCCGCTGTCATGACAGGATGCGCACCATTGCTGGTAGACCGCCTCGCCGGGGTGTTCGACGGCCTCGGCCGAGGCGTGCTCCGCCGTCACTTCATCAGGGCGCGGCGCGCACGCGGATATGGCGCAGGCGACAAGCGCCGCGAGCGCGAACGCGCGGAAATGGGTCATTGGATCTCCTCCCCGGAGCCGTCTTTTGTTTTCGGCAACGTACCGCCGCCGACCGGCGTGGCAAGACGAAGGAGGGTCAATGGGGCGTGAGAGACCGCTCTATTCCGCGGCGATGGCGTGCGTGCGCGCCTGTACCGCAGCGCGGCTGGCGAGTGACCAGCTGAGCAGTCGGTCGAGCCCGGTATGGAAACCCTGCGGCTGCCAGCTGATGGACTGTTCTGCGTCCATCTGGTCGAGCATCGGGCCGGACGCGATGGCGGGCGGCCCCGCGCACGTCACGAGATCCATCCAGCGCCCGGCCGGGCGGGGGGTGCGTTCGTCGAGCAAGGCGCAGACGGATTCGGCTATGTCGATATCGCGACGCTCGGCGCCGACGGAGAAGTCGATGCGGGACAGCGGAGCGGCCGCCTCTGCGGCGCGCAGCAGGCCGGCGGCGAAATCGCGGATCGGCAGCCAGTCCCGCACAATCTCGCCGCCATCGGGAATAGTGAAGTCGCGATCATGCATCAGGTGCGCGACAAGGCGCGCCATCAGCGATGTCTGCGGCTGCCACGGCCCAAACGCTTCGCCCGCGACGCAGGTGACAAGCGGCAGGTCACAAGCGCGCGCCCAGCGGTCCATCAGCGCGGCGGCGGCGCTGCGCGCAGCCTGAACGCGCGTGGGACGAAAGCTGATGTCGTTTGAGGCCTGTTCAGCTTGTACGATACGGAAGCTCTGACGCCGCTCGGCGGAAATGCCATCGCGATAGGCGCGGCAGGCTTCGAGCACGGCGTAGGCGGCCCCGATCTCGCCATCGATCAGCGCATCGCCAGGTGCATCGGGCGTAGCGGCGAGATGGATCACGGCGTCGGGTTCAAACTGGCGGATCACGGCCCGGATCATTGCGCGGTCGGACGCGTCAGCCTCGAGACGGGCATAGCCTTCGCGCGCCGCTATTGGTGTAAGAGCCGGCGTGGGCGTTGTGCGTCCGCGCCGGTCAAGGTTCATCACCTGGTCGCCACGCTCGACAGCGAGACGCACCACGGCGGATCCAACGAATCCGCAACCGCCTGTAACGAGGACGCGCATAAGGCCCCAAGGCTCCAACCGTTAACACGTGCGTGTGTTATGGTTAGCGGATCGTTAATCTCGGATCAGCCGTCGTCGACTTTCGGCGAGAGGGCGCCATCCGTTCAGCTTCCGGTGCGCTTGAAAGTATAGACCACGTTGTCGAGGCCGAGCAGGATTGTCTCGTCGTCCACCATCGGGAAGTCGAGCGACACGCTGGCGTTGTTGTCTTCGCAGGTGAAGGTCAGCGTCGTAATGTCGAGCGCTGTGAGGCCGAGTGCGGCGGCGTCCTTGGCCGGATCCGGCAGGTTACCCTCGAACAGCGCGCGAGGGGGTACGATATTGGTGCTGTAGACGGGTTTGCTGCAGGTGACGATGGAAGGTCCTGAGGATGCGTCTGCCGAGAGCTTGAATTTCGAGAAGGCAGGATCGGGCGCGGGCTCCTCGCCCTGGTTGTCCCACCAGGGCGCGACGCGCGCCGCGGTCAGCTCCCAGGCGCCGAAGAACGGATTGCGCGGCGTGATGGCGTCCACGCCCTCGTCTGCTTTCTCGGCTGCAGGTGAGCAGGCGGCTGCAAGCGCTAGAACTCCGACGATGATTCCACGCACGATGAATCCTCTCTCGCTGTCCGCCCGTCTGCATAACAGGCGCGGGCTGCGAAGGGGAGGGGACGTAAACGCGCGCTCAGACGTCGCGCCGCGTGAAGACGTGCGCGAGTGCGATTGCGCCGGCGGTTGCGACGTTGAGGCTGTCCATAGCGCCAGCCATCGCAATGGAGACGCGCCGGCTGCGCGCCATCAGGTCGGCCGGCAGGCCGGGGCCTTCCGCGCCAAGCACAAGCGCGAGACGAGGCGGAGGCGCGAGCGTCGTCAGGTTTTCGCCGCCGCTGGGTGAGAGCGACCAGGTCTCGATCTCTGCATCAGCGAGCGCCGCGAGAAGCGAGGCGCCATCGCCGCCGTGCGCGAAGGGGAGGGTGAGGGCGGCGCCTGAAGATACGCGGATAGACTTGCGGTAGAGCGGATCGCAGCTGGTCTCATCCAGCAGGACGGCGGACGCGCCGAAAGCCGCCGCGTTGCGGAAACAGCCGCCGACATTGTCATGGTTCGACAGGCCGACAAGGACGAGCAGGGTGAGCGGGCCGGCGGGGAGGCTGGCCAGGAGTTGTTGCGTTGTCAGATCGTCATTGCGCCGCGCCAGGGCGAGCACGCCGCGGTGGAGATGGTAGCCCGCAAGGCCATCCATCACGGGCTGCGGCGCGGTGTAGACCGGAGTGTGCGGAAGCTGCGCAAGCAGCGGCGCGAGCGCTTCGACGCGTTTTTCCGAAAGAAAGACCGAATCGATCGCAAACCGCCCAGCGCGGATCAGCTGTTCGAGCGCAATCACGCCCTCGATGATGAAGCGCCCTGCGCCGCGATCGAGATCGCGGTCCTTCAGCACGCGATAGGGCGCAATGCGCAGATCGTCGGCGGTGGAGATCGGGATAAGCACAGCGGTTTGTGACGCGCGCAGGCGCCTTGGGCAAGCGAGGTCTGGGATCAGGACAGACGCTGGACGCGGCCACAAAAGAAAAGGCCCGCTCCAGCGAGCGGGCCTTTCCGTTCTCAGGTGCTAAATCGACTAGAGGTCGATGTCGGCGTCGCGCAGGTCGCGGGTGGCGCTGGCGCGGGAGACGTTGCCGGCTTCGAGCTCTTTCTTGTCGAGCCCGCCGTCCTTGTTTGTATCGAGGTCCGCAAAGCGGGTCCGCACCGAGGCCATCGTGCCGGTCAGCTCGTCGATCTGCACCTTGTTGTCGGCGTTGTTGTCGAGCGCGCCGATCGTGCGCGAGTCCATCAGTTTCGCCTGCAGGTCGTTGCGGACGTTGGAAACGGTCTCGTCAGCCCAGCGATAGTTGACCCGGAAGTACATCATCTCTTCCCAGGACTGCTCGCCCCAGGTGACGTTGATGGTTGAGTCCGGGTTGGCCTTGTTGTGCTCGGAGTTGTCGTAGATCCATTTGGCCACCAGCTTGGTGCCGGCCTTGATGTGAATCGGCTCCACCGGATCGTAGTCGCGCTGCCAGTTGAAGTCGTATTTCGGCAGGCTGAGGAGCATCGTCTCCTTGCCGTCCGGCGCGATCTGCTTCAGCTCGACCGACCAGCCCCGATAGTGGGCGTGCGGATAGAGCGTGTAGAGATAGGCATCGGCCGGGAATTCGAGATAGGCGATCTCGGTGTGGCGCGCTTCGCCCTTGGGAATCTTCAGCGCGAAGTCGGAGATGACGGTCGAGCGCTTGATGAACTCAGGCGCCTGTTTCAGCGTGTAGTAGCCGATCTGCGTCTGGTCCGTCGCTGACTTGCCGGTCGTTGTGTAGTGCATCGAGAAGGACAGCTTGCCGCCAGCAGGAACCGGGGCGCCAGCGCCCGCGGCGATAACCTGAGGCTCGGCGCCTGGCGTGTAGGAGCCGACCGAACCGCCCGGGATACGGGCAGGCTTCGTGCCGCGATCCGGCGAATGGTTCGACGTCACGTGGTGCAGGACGGACCGTGCGCCCGGCTTCACGGCGATCGCCTTCAGCCAGGTGTCTTCCTGGAAGGGGTTGTCGATACGCATGTTCTGATACTCGACCGTGCCGGAGGACGGTACGTCGAAGGACGGAAGCGTCACGATCACGTCGGGTTTGCCGAGGGCGGTGGGCCATTCCGGCGCAACGCCGGCGGTTTCCTTCAGCAGGTCGGAGCCCGCGCCGCGGGGAGCTCCCGCGCGCACCCAGTGGATCAGCGTCTTGGTCTGATCGGCCGTCAGCGCGTGGTCATTCTGGAACGTGCCGATATGCGGATCGGCGAAGTAGGGGGGCATACGGTCGGACATCACCGACTCTAGGATCATCGGCGCGAACGACTTCACGACTTCATACGAGTCGAACTTGAAGGGCGCGATGCCGCCTTCCTGGTGACAGGAGACGCACTTCGCCTGGATGATCGGTGCGACTTCCTTGGAGTAGGAAATGTTGGCGTGCTCTGCGACCTTGCCGCGTTCGGCGAACGCGATGGCTGCGCCGCCCTTCACGTCGATGCGCGGGTTGGCGACCTGCTTGCCGGCGAGCACGGCGTCGATCGCTTTGGCGGCCTGCGTAACGGGGCCGTGGTAAGCGACCTTGAAACCTGTCTTCGGCTCGATGACGAAGACTTCGCCTTCACGCTGGATGCCGAGATCCTCGCCGACGAGCTGCAGCTCGTCCATCAGGACCGGCATCGTGAACTTCTGGGCTTTGGCCTCTGCAGCGGTTGCTTCGCGCGACTGGCCCGGGGTCGAGTTGATCATGTAGAAGAGGACGCCCTTGTCCTTGTAGGTGTCCTGCACCTTCGCCAGCGCGCGGGCGCCTTCACGCGAAAGCTTGCCGCCATTGGTCTGCGACATCAGGACGATGGCCGGTGCGTGCTTGAAGTAGAACAGCTCGTGCGCGAGACGCGTGGTGTCGGTGAGCTGGAAGTTGCCAGCCCTCTCCGGCGCCAGGCCCGTCGTCGGGGCGGGGGCGGCGATCACCGCGCTGACGCCAGCGACGGCAATCACGGCGGCGAGCGCACTCGTCATCAGGACACGTTTCATTCCAGCTCTCCCTCTGGTGCCCGTTGAGTGGGCCTTCGCGCCCATGAGTTCGGGCGCTGTGTAATCCGGATTTCCAGTATTCATTCCAGGCGAAAAATCGTCAACGCGGCGGGGGCTTTTGACGGCCTGAAACTGCCTGTTTTCCGGTCACAAACGCGATAGCCGGCAAGGTCTGCCCCGCGAATGAGCGAGAAGCGATAAGACCAATGCCGTTGACCTTACGGCAGCGTGTGCGAGCACCGCAGAATCAAAACGGCCCGGAACGAGGTTCCGGGCCGTCTGGACGTTGATCGCTGATCGGGCAGATCAGGTCCAGCGAAGGTCGCTCTGCACCGCAGGCAGCACGCGGATGCGCTTGCCTGTCGCTGCGAAGATCGCGTTCGCCACAGCTGGAAGAACCGGCGGCAGCGCCGGCTCGCCAAGGCCTGTCGGCGAGTTGCTCGAGATGTGGAAGTGGCTGTCGATCTGCGGCGCATAATCCATGCGCAACAGGGGCATGTCCTGGAAGTTGGACTGCACCGTCCGGCCTTTGTCGAAGGTGATCTTCTGGTGCATCTCGGAAATGCCGTCGACGATCGAACCCTGCACCTGGTTGTGTGCGTTGATCGGGTTGATGATCGTCGAGCCGACGTCGCCCACCGACCAGACCTTCTGCACGCGCCAGGAGCCGTTCTGCTCGACTTTCACCTTCGCAACCTGGGCAAAATAACCCTGGTGGGAGAAGTAGAAGGCGACGCCCATGCCCGTGCCCTTCGGCAAGGACGCGCGGGTGGCCCAGCCGGAGCGGTCACGAACAACATTGAGAATGTCGACCATTCGCTTGGCGTTCATCGGGCCTTTCTCGCCCGACACGGCCGCAGCCGGCGCGTTGAGCAGGTCGATCCGGAATTGAAGCGGGTCCTTGCCTGCGGCGATCGCCACTTCGTCGATGAATGACTGATAGGCGAAGCAGACCGCATTCGACACCGGCGCGCGCAGCGGGCCTGTCGGCATGTTGCCCGGAACGAGCGACTGGCCGTAGGTGGTGTTTGCGATGAAGCCCGACGGAAACTCCGTCGGCGGCGAGGTGGCGTTGCCAAGTGCGCGGCCATTGGCCCCGAAGGTGACGAAGTGGTTCGTCAGGGCCACAAGATTGCCCTGGGCATCGAGACCGGCGCGGAAGTTGTGGTAGCCGCCCGGGCGATATGGATTGTGTTGCGTGTCCTGCTCGCGCGTCCAGAGCAGCTTCACGGGAACGCCGGCTTGCTTCGAGATCGCCGCCGCCTCGACCATGTAGTCGTTGGCCAGGCGTCGGCCAAAGCCGCCGCCGCAACGGATCATGTGGCAGGTAATCTTGTCGGCGGTGACGCCGAGTGCTTCGGCAACCAGCCCTATGCCCTGGCCGGGTAGCTGTGTCGGAGCCCAGATTTCCACGGTGCCATCGGCCTTGGCGTGGGCCGTGCAGTTCTGCGGTTCAAGCGGGGCGTGAACGAGGAACGGATAGGCGTAGGAGGCCTCCACCTTCTTTGCAGCACCATTCACGGCCGCTTCTGATGCAGCCCAGCTTGCTTCCGTCGGGGCCTTGCCCTGGGGGCCAAGGAAGGCTTGCGGCTTGGCCTTGGCAAGCGCGCTTGCCTGGCTGTCGAACGAAGCGGTGGAATGATCGGCTGCTGCGCCTTCGTCCCACTGGATCTTCAGTTTCTTGGCCGCTTCCTTCACGGTCCACCAGTCATCGCCGACGACAGCGACGCCATCGAGCAGGCCCATGAGCGATGTGCCGACCTGCTTCACCACGAATGAGTCGGTGATGCCGGGCAGTGCCTTGATCTCTGCAGTATTGGCGGAAACAATCTTGCCGCCAAACACAGGGCACTTCACGAAGTGCGCGTACTTCATCCCGTCGACCTTGACGTCGATGCCGAAGATGGGTTCACCACGCACGATCTTTGGCGAGTCCCAGTTCCGCATCGACTTGCCGATGATCCTATAGTCTTTCGGGTCCTTCATCGTCAGAGTTGCGGGATCCGGTGGCGTCAGCTTTGCCGCGTCCGCGACGAGGTCGCCATACGGGATCTTCTTGTTTGTCGCTGCGTGGACGACCATCGACGGTTCTGTTGTAAGCTCGCTGACCGGCACTGCGAGGCGGGCAGCTGCCGCAGCAAGCAGCATCTGGCGCGCGGCGCGGCCAACCTGGCGTTGCGGAATCCAGTGTTGCGGGGTCGCGAACGAGCCGCCAGCGATCTGCTGGCCATAGCGCTTCTGATCCGCATCGCCCTGTTCGATGACGACCTTGGACCAGTCGGCGTCGAGCTCTTCTGCGATCAGCATGGGCAGCATCGTCTTGATGCCCTGACCGATCTCCGGGTTCTTCGCCATGATGCGGATCGTACCGTCAGGCGAGATCGCAACGAAGTTGTTCATGTCGACGACGGGAGCGGCAGGCTTCGCCAGCTCGGCAGCGATAGCGGGGGCGCCATCGGTTGTGTCTGCCGGGGTCACGCAGCCCGCGAGGACGAGGCCGCTGCCTGCTGCGAGCAGGAAGAAGCGGCGCGATGTGTTGATGGTGATGTTGCCGTCAGCCATGGCTCAGACCTCCCGCGTGTCTTTGGTGTCAACGCCCGCGGCCGTCTTGATGGCCTCGCGGATGCGGACATAGGTACCACAGCGGCAGGCATTGCCCTGCATCGCCATGTCGATGTCCTTGTCGTTCGGTTTGGGGTTCTTGTTGATGAGGGCGGTCGCCGCCATCACCTGTCCCGCCTGGCAGTAGCCGCACTGCATGACGTCCACGTCGAGCCATGCCTTCTGGACGGCCTGTCCGGTCTTCGTCTCGCCGATCGCCTCGATCGTGGTGACGCGCTTGGCGCCGACCGACGACACCGGCGTGACGCATGCGCGCGCCACTTCGCCATCGAGGTGCACGGTGCACGCGCCGCACATCGCGATGCCGCAGCCGAATTTCGTTCCCTTAAGGTCGAGTTTGTCCCGCAGGACCCACAGGAGCGGCATTGCGCCGTCCACATCGACCGTCTGGGTCTTCCCGTTCACGTTGAGTGTGTAGGTTGTCATTTGGAGCTCCGCGGGCGTGTTTCCGGAAAAAGTCGTTCCGGTTCCTCCGCCCAGTTTCTAACCCGCGACGCACGTGCCCCGATAAACGCGGCGCACGCCTTGAGTGAATCCATAGCGCGGGGTTTGGTGAACGCCAATGACAGCGCGTTAGCGCTCAAGCGAAATCTCGGCTGGCCGGAAACACGCTTGCGCGAGTAGGGCGCCCAGAGGGGATTTTCTGCGAATGGTTCGCAGCGAGCCGCCGGAAGCGCTGTAGTTGAAGGACTCTAGCGCTGGTCAGTCCGGCACGCTTCTCCTGGTCAGGACGGTGGCGGCATCGGAGGGGCGTCCTCCTGGATCGACAGCAGATAGGCAACGACATCGTATTCATGCCCCTCGCCGAAGTGGAAGACCGGCATGCGCCGGAGCGACACGGCGCGCGAGGCGTGCAGATCGTCCGCGAGCCAGTCAGGCCGGAAATTCCACAGCGCGCGCCTGAGCGGTGGCGCAGCCGCATTGGGACTGTCACCGGTCCGTTCAATGGCATGGCAGCTGGCGCAGAGGTCCTGGGCGACCTGATGGCCGACCTCGGCGTCGCCGGACTGCCAGGCAGGCGCCGGCTCGATTGCACATGCGGAAAGGGACACTGCTGCGATCAGAATTATTGGCAAGCGCATGGGAGGCGATCCTTGAGCCGGAAGCTGGGCTCTGTCGCTGATACTGCGTCGGCTGTCGAAGCCCCGATTGCGCGCGATCAAATCGCGCGGCTATTCGCGCGACAGGTCCTGCCTCTGGAAGACGACGATCGCAAAGATCGCCAGCACGGCGGTCCACAGCATCATGGCGATCGCGCCCGGTACTGCGAGGTGAACGCCAATTGCATCCGGTTCTCCCAGCAGCAGCAGGCCGGATTCGTGAATGGCGCGTCCGGCGAAGTTCGGCAGCGCAGCAAGCCACAACTCGCCGGTCTCGATCCGGAACCTGATAGCCGTAAGATCGATCGCCACGAGGATAACCAGCGGTGCGACGATGGCGGCCATCAATGAGCGGGAGAGAACGGACACAAGCATGACCAGCGCGCCTGTAAGCATAAGCTGAAGCAGCGCGCCGCCAAATCCGGTGAGCAGACCAAGCCAGGGTTCGGAGGGTGCATCCGCCTGGCCGGTCAGCATCGCGTCATAGAGTCCGACAAGAAAGCGGCCCGCTCCGGACGCGAGGATGCTGACGCTGGCAGCGAGCGCGAACAACAGCAGCTTGGCGATCATGATTGCGGTGCGGTCAGTGCGCAGCAGGATGGCGCGCCATGTTTCCCAACGGTACTCGCCTGCAAAAAGGATGGCCGCGCCAACAATGGCGAAGACCTGAAAGAGCGACGACTGCGTCGTGCCAAGGCCTGCATAGGCGTATCGCAACGGATTGGCGTAAGGTAGCAGGTCGCCGACATAGGCGCGCACCGACGTTTCCTCGATCAGGCCTGCGACCAGTCCAAACATCGGCATGAAGCCGAACGCCCAGAACAGCGACCAGCGATTGCGCCACAGCTTGAAGAGTTCTGCTCCGAAGGCTTGCCCGATCATGACGCACCTGCGCCGCTGGCAGCTGTGCTGCTGAGAAACACGTCCTCGAGACTCTGGTTGGCCCAGCGCGCTTCGAACACGTCGACGCCGCCAGCAGTGAGGGCGCGGATTAGGGCGGGCGCTTCCTCCCGTGCAATATCGACGCGAATGCCATCGCCCTGCGCCCGTGCGCGCGGCCCGGCAATGGCGAGTGCCTTGTCGATCGGTGTCGCCGCAACGAAGATTGCGCCGCGGCCTGAAACAAGATCGGCAACTCGCCCCTCGGCAATCAGCTTGCCATGGTTGAGGATGGCGACGCGGTCGCAGACCTTCTCGACCTCGTCGAGCAGATGACTCGAAAGAATGATCGTAGCGCCGTCCTGATCGACAAGCTCACGAACCAGCGTGCGCATTTCCTGGATGCCCGCAGGATCGAGTCCGTTGGTAGGCTCGTCGAGGATCAACAGTTCCGGCCGCGCCAGCAGCGCCGCGCCAAGCGCCAGACGCTGGCGCATGCCCATCGAGAATGTGCGCGCCTTGCGATCCGCCGCATCGCTCAGGCCGACACGCGCCAGTACCGCCTCTTCACGCCCCTCTTCCCTGAATCCCGACATCCGCGCCGCCATGCGCAACATGTCGCGCGCCGTGAGGAAAGGGTACAGCGAGGGCGCCTCGATCATCGCGCCGACCCGGCGCAGCACTGTCGCGTTGATGTCGGTCTCGCCCAGTAGCCTGAACCCGCCGCGGCTCGGCGTCACAAGGCCCAGTACCATCCGCAACAGCGTGCTCTTGCCCGCGCCATTGGGCCCAAGCACGCCATAGACCATGCCCTTCGGGATCGACAGATCGAGCGCTGACAACGCCGTGACGGCGCCATAGCTCTTGCCAAGCCCGGTTGTTTCGAGCGCGTGGGTCAAGCGCTGTCAGGCGCCCTTGAACACCGGCGCGCGCTTCTCGACGAAAGCCCTGGCGGCTTCCGCATGATCTGCCGTCTGAGCGGTGCGCGAATGATTCAGCGCCTCGGTGTCGAAGGACAGCAGCATGTCACCCTTCTCGGCGATGTTGAGGTTGCGCTTCATCAGACCCTGCGTGATGCGTGCGCCATTGGCGAAGCGCCTCGCCAGCGCCATCGTCTCGGCCTCGAGTTCCCTGGGATCGACCGCGCGGTTCACCATGCCGATGCGCTCAGCCTCCTCCGCAAGGATCACGTCGGAGAGGAGGTAAAGCTCCTTCGCCTTGGCCGAGCCAACCAGCTGCGTGAGAAAATACGTGCCGCCGAAATCGCCCGAGAGCCCGACTTTCGCGAAAGCTGTCGTCATCTTCGCACCGCGCGCCGCAATCCGGAAATCGCACGCCAGCGCGATCGACAGGCCCGCGCCCGCCGCTGCGCCGGGGATGGAGGCGATGGTGATCTTCGGCATGTCGTGCAGCCAGCGTGAGACTTCCATGCTCTGACGCAGCGCATGGGCTGCCTGCTCGGGCGCGCGGCCGTGGTTCGCGCCGCCGTCCGTCGCTGCAAAGCCCTTCACATCGCCACCGGCGCAGAAGGCGCCGCCTGCGCCCGTGATGACGATGGCTCCGACATCGGGATCCGCCGCAAGTCGTGGCAGCGCTTCGAGCAGCGCGCCAAGCATGGGCTGCGAAAGCGCGTTGCGCGCCTCGGGCCGGTTCATCGTGAGGATGGCGACACCGTCCTGCTTGGTTTCCAGAAGGTCGGCCATGGCGCATCTCCCTGTGTTTTTTGTGACCCAGGGATAGGACTGGGGAATCGCGCACGCAAGCGCGCGCCGGCTGCCAGCCTATTTGGCGTGCTGCGAAACGCTCTGCCGCGATGCGACAGGCGAGTGGACGCCGAGCGTGATGTCGGCAGACCCGCAAACTGGACAAAGCAATTCGGGCGTAACGGCCGCGATGTCCGTCTGTACGCCCACGCGCAGCGCAATTGGAGCCGGATCAAGCGGGGTCTTCGCGCCGCAATCATGGCAGGCGACAAGCAAGAGGTGATCGCTGTTGAGAACGTCGCGGAACTTCATCGCAATTGACCCACACAACTCGCCCCTCTTGTGGGGGCTCAGCCCTGTGGAGAAATCCTGCACCGGGCATTTGGGAAAAGCGAATCGGAAGTTCGTGCTTCGCGTGCGGGGCCAGGCGGCGGTTTATCGAAATTCGTCCTGAATCGCGGCCATCGGCCAAATCCATACATGTCTTGAGGACAAGCATATACGACATTTTGTAAAATATGCTTGACTTCAACATCGCGATATGTAAAACACGCTTTACCAAACGACAAAGAGGTTTGTCATGTCGACTGAAGCTTCAAGACCAACGCGAAGGGCCGCAGGCGTACTGACCATGGGTGTTGGCGCAGCGCTGCTGTCCGCGACCGGCCAGCCGACGCCGAAGGTGCTGGCCCGCCTCGCCGAGCTTGGGCTGCCCGACCTCGCCGCCCGCCTCGCCGTCCATGCTGTGCCGGTTGTCCTCGTCGTCAGCGCAGTCCTTCTGGGCCGGGCGCTGGGCAAGGGCCGGAGCAAGACGATGCGCTGGATCATCTACGCGCTGCTTGGCGGCGTCGTTGGGTTCTTCACCGGCTACACAATGGACATTCTGGTCGGCCTGCCTGCCTTCATCCAGGCGGTAAACGGTCCGCTGGCCGAGCCGTCGGTGACCGACATTGCTCTCTGGGCGATCGGCGCGATGTGCATCGTCCTGGGGCTCATGATGATGGCGGCGCTTGCGGTCTTAGGTTCGCCGGCTGCCTATGCAATTGAGCTGGAGCCGGATGACGATCCCGAAGCCATGGACATCAGGAAGGCCGAGCGTGAGATCTTTGGCCTTAGCTGCGCAGGCACGTTCGCCACTGGCATTGCAAGCATCGCGCTCGCGATCGCCCAGCAGTCGGGAGACGGCGCCACACTTGGACCAAGCATCATCGCGCTCGTCGCGGGCGCCGCCAGCGTCTTCGCCAGCGTCATACTGTGGAATCTGATGGACGAACTCCAGCGCCGTCAGGTCGTGAACGCCTATGCCGTCTCGGCCGTGATCCTCACCGCTGGAGTGTTTGTCTGGTCGATCGCGGAAGTGCAGGGGCTTGTGCCGCCGTTCAGCGCAAGTGCGTCCTTTGTGGCGATTACCCTCGCGCAGATCATTGCCGGCTTTATCATCACGACAGCCGCCGCAGGCAATGCCCGTGCAAAGAAAAGGCGGACCGCATGAAGAACCAGCTGCGCGTCCTGAGAGCCCAGCGAGCCTGGAGCCAGGCCGACCTTGCGGAGAAACTCAAAGTGTCCCGACAGACCATCAACGCAATCGAGACCGGACGATACGACCCCTCCCTTCCACTCGCCTTCACCATCGCGGGACTCTTCGAGCTGAGCATCGAGGCGATCTTCTCGCCCGACGATGCCGAAGCCGGCCACTAGCGCCGGCCCCGACTGACCGAACCACCATCTACTGCTCAACCCTCAACCCTCCCCAGGAGAGATACGATGAATATCGCCGAGACCCTTGCCGCCTCGATCGGACGCGGCGTACGTCGCACGATCGCCACCGCCCTGATCGCGGCCTCCGCGCTTGGCGCGCCGGCGCTTGCCCAGCCTGCCATGTGGGCCGTCAAGGACGCTGACTCCACCATCTACCTGTTCGGCACGGTCCACCTGCTGAAGCCTGAAACACAGTGGAAAACGCCCAAGCTCGAAGCCGCGATCAAGGAAGCCGAACAACTCTGGCTCGAACTGCCGACCACGAATGCAGAACAGCTGGCGCCCCAGATGATGCCGCTGATCACGCAGTTCGGCCTCGCGCCCGCAACGCCGCTGTCGTCGAACCTCACGGCCGACGAGATGAAGACGCTGGACGAGGCTGCAAAACTCGCAGGAATGACGGGCGCGCAGCTCGATATCTTCCGTCCGTGGTTCGCAGCCCTCACCATCTCGACCTCGGCGATGGTCCGTGCCGGCTATGACCCTGCTTCCGGCGTCGACTCCAAGATCGAGGCGGCCTTCGGCGAACGCAGCGTCAAGCCGAACGGTCTCGAAACGCCGGAGTCGCAGATCAAGGTGTTCGCCAGCATGGAGCGCGACGACGAACTCGCCTACCTGCGCGAGACCATGGAGGACTATGAGAACGCTGCCACCATGCTCGACGGAATGGTCGACCAGTGGTCGCGCGGCGACATCGCGGCGATGGAGCAACTCTTCGTCACCGAGATGCGCGAAGCCTCGCCCGACCTTTACGCGGCCCTGCTGCCCAATCGTAACGCCAACTGGGTTGGCCAGATCGAGGAGATGCTGAAAGGCAAGGGCACGATCTTCATCGCCGTCGGCGCCGGCCACCTCATCGGTGAGGACAGCGTGCAGGCCATGCTCAAGGCCAAGGGCATCGAGTCGGTTCGCGTCCAGTAGCGAGGCCAGTCCGGAGACACGAGCGACGTCGAGTCCCGCCCACAACAAACGTCGACAAGGACTTGCGGCGCCGCCCTGCACGCGGCGCCGCTTCTCTTTTGTGAGCGGCTCCTGGCAGCCAAGTCTTGCAAGCTGCGCGTAATCGCGCATCTTCACGCCATGACTGGCTCAACCGCTGACATTCTCGGGCGATATCTCCGCGACGCCCGGCGCATCGTGGTGTTCACGGGCGCCGGCATCTCAACGGAATCCGGCATTCCGGATTTCCGCTCGCCCGGCGGCGTCTGGTCGCGGATGAAGCCGATCTATTTCCAGGAGTTCGTCGGCTCGGAGGCCAGGCGCCGCGAGGCCTGGACGCGAGTGTTCTCGGGCGCAGCGGGCTGGGTGGGTAAGGAGCCCAATGCCGGCCACGCCGCCGTCGCGCGGCTGGTCCACGCCGGCAAGGCCTCGTCCATCATCACACAGAATGTCGACAACCTGCACCAGGCCTCCGGCGTGCCCGACCGCCATGTCATCGAACTGCACGGCAATGCCAGCTACGCCACCTGTCTCGAATGCGGCGTGCGTCATGAGCTGGATGAGCTGCGTCCCATTTTCGTCGACCGCGGCGAGATCCCAGCCTGCCGCGCCTGCGGCGGTCTGGTGAAGACCGCGACCATCTCCTTCGGCCAGCAGATGCCCGAAGAGCCCATGCTCGCGGCCGAGGCCGAGACACAGGCCTGCGACCTCTTCCTTGTCCTCGGCTCCTCGCTCGTCGTCACGCCAGCGGCGCATTTCCCGGTGAAGGCGAAACAGTACGGCGCACGCCTTGTCATCCTCAACCGCGAACCAACACAGCTGGACGATCTCGCCGACCTCGTCCTCCACGACGAGATCGGGCCGACCATGACTGCGGCGATGCGGGATCTGAACTAGGCCGGCGCGCGCTCCTGGCGCGCCGGCCGTGTGCGCTCAGTGCATCGCGCCCTCGTGTGCGATCGCGTCAACCGGTCCTTCGAACGCGATGAAGAGCGTGCACTGGGTCGAACTCATGCAGCGAGCCACGTGCGGCAGCCTGGCGGGGCCGTAGGCATACTCGCCGACGCTGAGCATTTCTTCCCCCGCGCCGTCATAACGAACACGCAGCTGGCCCTCGACCAGCACCATCCGTTCCGGCGAAGTGTGGGTGTGCGCCGGGATTTCATAACCGGCAGGCACGCGCAGGAAGACGTCGGCATTGGGCTTTGCCGGGTCACCATGCAGTACGGCGATCTGGCACCCGTTCGGGAAGATCGGCGGGCAGGGACCCCATTGAGTGGCCGCGGCGGGCGTGATCGCGAGAGGCTTTTCCTGCGCCGTCTGGGCGACGCCGGCGGCGCAGTTCGCGATGGCGGCAAGTCCAATGCAGGTTGCAGCGATGCGAAGGGCGGATGCGTTGAGTGTCATGATTCTATCCTCGTCTGGTTTCAGCTGGAGTGGGTTGAGCGGCTGGCGGCCATCGCCCGCACATCGGCCGCCGTCAGGGTGCGTCCGCCGATGCCCCAATCGCCCTGCGCGATCTCCTGAATCCGGACCCAGGTGACGTCGCGAAGGGCTTCACCTTCAACTGCGACAACGGCATCTGTGACGCGTTCTATGAGGTCGCGTTTCTGGCCGGCGGTGAAGACGCCTTGAATGATCTCTATGGTCACGAGGGGCATCGGCGATTTCCTTGCACGGGCGACTTTCGATACCCGCACAATACCCTGCCTGTCGGGACTCGCTTGCAGACTGCATGCAGATTGTCTGGAGATTGCAGGGGCTTCCGCTATATTGGAGGAATGATCCATCGGTTTAACGACTGCGAGCTGGACATCGCAAAAGTGGAACTACGGGCGAACGGCGTTCCTGTCGCTGTGGAGCCGCAGGTCTTCGCGTTGCTCAAATTCCTCGTCGAGAACCGTGCACGGGTCGTCACCAAGGACGACATCATCGCTGGCGTATGGGGCGGTCGCATCGTTTCCGACGCCGCGATTGCCAGCCGTATCAAGTCGGCGCGTCAGGCGATCGGCGATGATGGCAGCAAACAGTCCACCATCAGGACTGTCCGCAATGTCGGGTTCTCCTTCGTTGCCGAGGTGGATGCGCCCGTGGCCGCGACCGCGTCGGGCGAGCCGCAGGCACAGGCTCGGGCTGACGATGGAGACTCCACGCGTCCCAGCATCGCCGTGTTGCCATTCCGTCTCGTCGGCATCGCGGATCCCCGCATACCAATCGCGGATGCCTTGCCGTCGGACCTCATCGCAGAACTGTCCCGCCTGCGCTGGCTGTTCGTCATCGCACGCGGATCGTCGTTCCGGTTCAGGGGGGGGGCCAGCCAACTCGACAGTATTCGCGAACGGCTTGGCGCGCAGTATTGCGTCTCTGGCGTCGTGGAAGTGCTTGGCAATCGGATGACCGTATCCGTCGAACTCAGCGAGACAAGAGGTGGGGCGGTTGTCTGGTGCGAGCAGTTCCGGTGCGATCGCGAAGCAGTTCACGACATCCGCAATGAGATCGTCCGGGCCGTCGCCGCGGCTGTCGAAGTGCGCATCCCGATCAACGAAGCCCGGCATGCAGCGCTGCGCTCGCCGGAAAACCTCGATGCTTGGGGCGCCTACCACCTCGGACTGCAGCACATGTATCGCTTCAACAAGAACGACAATGAGGCGGCTGCGAATCTCTTTAGGCTTGCCACCGAGCTGGAGCCAGGATTCGCCCGCGCGCATGCGGGTCTCTCTTTCACCTGCTTCCAGAGCGCCTTCCTCCGCTATTCGAATGCAGCCGATACGAGTGAGGCCGCACGTCGGCATGCCGAACGCTGTCTGGAGCGCGATCCGCTCGATCCGTTCGGACATCTTACGCTGGGGCGCGCCTTCTGGCTCGATGGCGATGTAGCTGCGAGCCTGCCATGGCTGGAGCGCGCAAATGCGCTCAATCCGAGTTATGCGCAGGCGCGTTACTCGCTCGGCTGGGCAGAGGCAATTCTGGGCACGACTGAAGCAAGCCGCGCCGATGCCGATGCTGCCTTGGCGCTAAGCCCGCTTGATCCGCTCGTCTACGGCATGCTGGGCGTCAAGGCGCTGTCCTACCTGGCGGAGCAGCAACCGCAGAGCGCCGCGATATGGGCTGATCGCGCGGCGAACTCGCCAGGCGCTCATGCTCTGATTGCCATGATCGCGACGGCCAGCAATCATCTGGCTGGTGATCAGAACCGTGCAGGCGTATGGGCGGAAAAGGCGCGCAGCCGTGCGAGCCATCTCACGCGCGTCGATTTTCAGCGCGCCTTTCCCTTCCGCGATGAAAACACACGACGCGATGTGGAAGGCGCGCTCGCGCAGTATGCTTTCTAGTGCGTCGGCTTGGGCGCTCGGCGGCCCCTGCGGCTCTGCAGCCACGTCCTGAAAAGCACCACCGGCGCGCCCACCACACGCAGTACCGATACGAACATCAGCAGTCCGTACAGCTTGAGCCCCGCCAGCACGGCGCCCGCCTCAAATGACTTCGGCTGCAGCTCTGTGAGGTTCAAACTCTGCTGCAGCGCCGCCTTCGCATCCTGACTGAGGAAGAACGCAAACACATCGAGCCCTCCCATGATGGCCTGCGACAGGAAATTCCAGACCACGAACCCCTGTCCTGCGCTCGCGCCGAACAGCCTGTCCTCGATGCGCGCGGGCAGCAGCGTGTAGGCGTAAGCCATCGCCGCGATCACCGGCACAGCCGTGAGATGCGACAGCATGCCGCCGATATCGTCGCGCAGCAGCTTGGCCGGGCTGAATTTCCTGCGCGGCGTCATGGCGCCGCCAAGATCGTGCGGCTTCCAGATGCCGGCGATGTCGTCGATTGCGTGCGCCGCGGCGTCCGCAATCGCGATGCCTGCGAAGATGCAGAACAGCAGGTGGGCGGGGTTGGTCGGCAGCGTTGGCCGAATGATCGGTGAGACCACGGCGAGCCAGAAGATCGAGACGATCGACAGCAGGCCGACGTAAATCCAGTAAAGACCGATGCGCCGCGAGCCTGCCGGCCGTGGCGCAACGACGCCTACCACGCCAGCTCCTTGCCGTTCCACGCCAGGAACTGGCCAGTCGAACCAATGTCGAGCTTGTCGATCAGCTTCACAAGGTTCGCCGCGCTTTCATCGGTCGTGAGCTGCGCGCCTTCTCCGCCCATTTCGGTTTTCACCCAGCCCGGGTTCACGATCAGCACCGGAATGCCGTGCGGTTTCAGCTCGGTTGCAAGCCCGCGCATCAGCCGGTTCACCGCCTGCTTGGAGACGCGATAGGCGAGATTGTCGGCCGAAGCGCCGGTTGCGCCCATCTGGCTCGACAGGGTGATGATCCGCCCCTTGGCCGCCTTCACGTTCGGCAGGAAAGCAAGCGCCACGCGCAACGGCGCCATCGAATTGACGCGGAAGGTTTCTTCCAGCCCTTCGAAATCCATGTCCGTCGCAGACTGCCTGTCCGGCCCGCCAATCCCTGCATTGTTGACCAGCACGTCGATCGGTTCAGCTTCCAGCTTGCGGCGGGCGCGGCCGATCTGTGCGGGGTCCGAGACATCCATCTCGATCACCTGGACCCAGTGCGGCGTCGAGGCTGCGAACGCATCAAGCGCTTCACGATCAGAAGAAGCTCGCACGCAGGCGAACACCTTGTCCCTGCGCCCGGCGAACGCCTTCACAAGCGCGAGGCCGATTCCGCGGTTTGCGCCTGTGATCAGAGCAACGGCCATCGTCGTGCGCTCAGCGTGTCGGAACCGGCTTGTCGCCGCGATAGTCGTAGAAGCCGCGGCCGGCCTTCTTGCCCACCCAGCCAGCTTCGACGTACTTAACCAGAAGTGGGCAGGGGCGATACTTCGTGTCGGCGAGGCCATCGTGCAGCACCTGCATGATGGAGAGACAGGTATCGAGGCCGATGAAGTCGGCCAGCTCCAGCGGCCCCATCGGATGATTCGCGCCCAGCTTCATTGCGGTGTCGATCGACTCCACCGTGCCGACGCCTTCATACAGCGTGTAGACCGCCTCGTTGATCATCGGCATCAGCACGCGGTTGACGATGAAGGCGGGGAAGTCCTCTGCATTTGTCACATGCTTGCCCAGACGCTCCACGATGTGGACGGCGGCGTCATAGGTCTGCTGGTCTGTCGCGAGCCCGCGGATGACCTCGACCAGCTTCATCAGCGGCACGGGGTTCATGAAGTGCAGGCCGATGAAACGCTCCGGCCGGTCCGTCGCTGCGCCAAGGCGTGTGATTGAAATGGACGATGTGTTGGTCGCCAGCATCGCTGTCTTGGGCAATTTCAGGCACAGCGCATCGAAGATGGCGCGCTTGACCGATTCCTTCTCGGTTGCCGCCTCGATCGCAAAGTCGACATGGGCGAACTCTTCAAGCGACGTCGTGGTGCGGATGCGGCGCATCCCGGCATCGCGTGCGTCCGAGGAGATCATCTGGCGGTGAACCTGCCGGTCCATGTTGCGCTGGATTGTCTTGACCCCGGCCTCCAGCCGCTCCGCCGAAACATCGTTCAGCATCACGTCGAACCCCGCCAGCGCGCAGACATGCGCGATGCCGTTGCCCATCTGCCCTGCGCCGACGATGCCTATGGTGCGAATTGCGGTCATTCCACTCAACGTCCGTCCATGAGTTTGGCCTTGAATCGGAGCAGGCTAGCACGCGGTGACGCAAGCGCGAGACAAGGCTATTCGCACATGCACAACAGGGTGGGAAGAAGCCCCGCACTGTGTCCTTTGCGCACCTACATGCCGCGTCGCTCACGACCGCGTGAGGCGGCCGCTGCTAGCTGCTTGTCCCGCAGCGGCTTTTTCCCCTTCGACGCCGATCCAAGCCGGGTATAATACTGCGTTACAGGCTGGCGCTGTCTGGAGAGACGCTGGCCACATCGGAGGATTGAGATGCTGAAGTGGATGTGCGCAGCTGCAGCTTCGCTGGCGTTCGCGGGGCCGGCCCTGGCCCAGAAGACTGACCTGCCGGACCGCCCGGCCAAGCAGACGACGCCATTCGACGTCACCGCCATGAAAGAAGGCAACACGCTGCTCAAGGCGAACGGCACGTGCATGGCGCAGTACATCGTCGGCGCCAATGGCCGCGCCAAGGACATCACGGTCGACTGCACGAACCCCGACATGGCGCCCTACGTTTCGCGCACGATCGAGACAGGCGTGTGGGATGCGGAAGTTCTCGAGAAGGAGTTCCTGGATTCACTGCCGATGCGCCAGATTTTCAACTACGGCACTGGCCCCGCTGGGCCCGATCCGCGCGGCGAGAAATCCCCGGTCCTGGTCGACGGCCTGCGCGAACGCGATATCACCGCCGCACTCGCTAAGGTCGACCAGGAGGGCATGTGCGATGTGAAGTACACCGTCGGCGCCAACGGCAAGCCCAAGGACGTGGAGCCCAACTGCACCCCGCCCGAATACAACGACCTGATCGTCGCAGCTGTCGCCAGGATGGTCTTCGAACCCGCCCAGAAAGGCGGCGCTGCAACCGACTGGCCCGGCATCAACATGCCCGTGAAACTGGCCAAGCCTGAAGGCTCCTAGGCTGCAGGCGCCAACGGAAATCGGAAAACCAGTCATCAGCCTCCTGCGCGAGACCTTGTGTCGCCCCTGACTGGTACACTTTGCTCAGACATTGACGGCCCAAAAAGAAAGAGCGGGAAGGCCTCCGGCCTTCCCGCTCTCCTTTTTTCAGGCGCTCGGCGCGTCTAGAAGACGGCGCGAAGGCGCGTATACCAGAACCCGCCATTCATGCCGAACGGGCCACCCGAGCGCGGATAGACCTGACCGTCAGCCAGGCTGTTGGTCAGCGCATAGATCGGGTTGGTCGTGGAGGGGGCGATCCTGTCGGGATACTCGTCCGTCAGGTTGTTGACGCCAACCGTCAGCGTGTAGGTGTCTGACAGGGTGTAGCTGACATCAAGGTCGAGAAGGACCTTCTCGCCGAATGTCTGGCCCGGATACTCCAGCTGGTTGGCCCACTCGCTGTAGTAGTTCGCCCGGCCGTTGACGGTGAAATCGCCCATCTGCCAGCCGCCCGCCGCCACCAGACGGTGTTTGGGGGCGATGTTGGAGACGTTGAAGCGCTGGGCGGCGCTGATGACCAGCGGATTGAAGTCCTGCACTTCGCTCTTGTTGTAGTTATAGGCGAGCGAGAGCGTAAGGTCTCCGCCCATCAGATCCGTTCCGTAGGTGGCGATGGCGTCGACGCCTTGCGTCGTCACGTCGAACCCGTTGGTGAAGTAGTTGACATCACCGCCGAGGCCGACGGCCGACAGAGAGGGAAGCGCAAGAAGGTTTGCCGCCGAGACCGTAAAGGTCTGCGACAGGCCGATCCGGTCCTTCACCTCGATGGAGTAGCCATCCACCGTGACGGTCAGAGCGTCCATCGGCTTCAGAATGAAGCCGAGGCCATAGTTGACTGACTCTTCAGGATCCAGCGAGCCCTGCGCCCCATAGAACTGGGCGATGTCGCTCGACACCGGATATGTGCCGGTCTGAACCTGGTTCCCGGACCGGAAGTTCGTCGTGATGATCTGGGTGTTGTTCTGACCGGGCGAGGGAGCATGGAAGCCCGTGCCCACCGTGCCGCGGATCGAGAAGGCGTCGTTCACTTCGTAGATGGCGTTCAGCTTGCCGACGAGGGCCGAGCCGAACGAGGTGTAGTCTTCATAACGGATCGCCGCGCCGACGCTCAGCTGGCTCGTCACGTCCGTCTCGGCGCCAACATAAACGCCGTAGTTCGACTGGCTGCTCTTGCCGGCGAATGTGGGGCTGGTGCCGCCATAGCCGCTGGCGGCCGGAGGCTTGGTGGCGGTGATGCCGGCAGGTGCGTAAACGCCGGGCGAGACCAGGTTGTAGAGCGGCTGGACGGCGTAGGGACCTGCGCCATAGGACTGCGGATCGCCAGCGGTCTTCTCGTACTCCTCGTTGCGGTATTCCGCACCCGCCGACAGCGTCACCGGGCTCGCAAAACCGAGGTTCACCGGATAGGTGAAATCGGCGTTCATAACCTGCTCGGTCTGGATCAGCTTGCCAAACTCGAAGCTGGTCTTGCTCTGCGGACCGTAAGACGGGCTCACAGACTGGTTCATCGACAGATCAAGCGAGTTACGGGCGAAGGTGGCCGAGAAGTCATAGGTCAGGCCGCTTGCGACCTCACCCCTGATGCCGCCCGTTCCATAGGCCTGGTCGACCGCGCCGATAAAGCGCGGAGTGAAGCCGCCGGGATAAAGCGAGGTGAAGTTGAACCTGTTGGTGTCGTTGACAAAACCGCCGGCCGGGCAGGTGGCGTTGCCGGTCGGGCAGGGGGTCAGGAAGATGTCAGTGAACGCGGCGTTCCGGCCCGGCGAACGGGTCGAGGGCGTGCCTGTTCCGACATCAACCACCAGCGGCACGGGCGCGTTGATGGGCGGGCGGTAGTTGAAGCTCTGGTCGGCTTCGCTGCCGGCGAGGTTGACGGTCAGGTAGACTTCGCTTTCCGCACTCAGATCATAGCCAGCGTTCAGGAAGGTCTTCCAGCCATTCGAGGGGGAGGAGCCCCAGATCTGGGCCGGACCATCGGGCGCATTGGGAATGCGGTTGGCGACGGCCGGGTTCGTGCGCGCCAGCTCCAGCGCGATCGGGCGCGTGGCGCCGCGGCTGGTGCCTTCGTCATCGAACCATTCACCGGCCACCGTCACAAAGCCGGCGCCGCCGAGGTCAAAGCCGCCCTTGGCGGCAAGCTGCGTGCGGACGCCATCCCCCTCAAAGGCCTGGCCGTAAATGGCCTGGACTTCGAAGCCTGCGTCCTTGCGGATCTGGTAGTTGATGACACCGCCGATGGCGTCCGAGCCATACTGCGCAGTCGCGCCGTCCCGCAGGATCTGCAGGTTGTCGAGGGCGATCGCCGGGATGTTACCGATGTCAGCGCCCTGGGCGCCGAATGACAGGGCGGTGTCGGCGCCCGTGTAAACCTGAACAAGGGCAGCGCGGTTATAGCGCTTGCCGTTGATCATGATCAGGACCTGGTCAGCGCCGAGGCCGCGCAGCGAGGGCGCGCGTACGAAGGTGGAGGCGTCGGAAATCGAGTTCTGCGGGACATAGAAGGACGGGACGATGTTTCTGACCACGTCGAGGAGGTTGAAGGCGGGCTGGTCGGAGAGCTCCGAGCCGCCGATCACGTCGACCGGCGAGGGCGAGTCCGTCGCCGAGCGGTCTGACCGCCGCGTGCCGGTCACGACGACCACATCGTCACCATCAGACGCCGCCGGCTGAGCCCCCTGCTGAGCAAACGCTGCAGGCGCTGCGCCGATCAGGGCGGCGCCCATCAGAATAGTCCCCGCCAGAAGGCGGTTCTTAGTGCTGAGAATATGCATGAAGAATTTCGAGCTCCCACCAATGCTTCATCCAGCACCCCAAACAGCGCGTGGACACACGACATAAATCGTTTGCAAACGCTAAGCAGGGTGGATGATGCTCACAAGTCGCAGAGTGGCCGAGGCGCATGCGAATGTGCCGCCGGATGTAAAATTGTGACACTTTCCGCTTGGCGCGGATGGTCCTGTGCTCCAGCCGGGAGAGCGCGTGACAGGCTTTTCGCTCCCCAGGCTGTGTTTCTGCCTGTGATCGGCCCTGGGTCAGGCTGCGGATAAGTGCAATCGTCGGGACGCCGATCCGACGTGCGCGGCATGCGACTGATCTCGTCGCAAGCCGAGGGATCCGCTTCCGGCCCTGTTCACAGGCCGTCCTCGCGCTACGTAAGGCCACCAATCAGCGCAACTTCAACCAACGCGGCTTCCAGCATCCCAGAGGCGCTCCTCAACGACCATCACCCAGCGAGCAAATCCTCCGCTGGGTGTTCGACCTCGCTGTCTCAGGTTTTTCGACGTCGGACGTCTGACTAGTTCAGGCCCGCCCTCTTCACCTCCGCCGGCACCCCATTCAGAGAAAGAGCGCCGGCTTCGACCGTGACGGTGATCGCATCGCCGTCCTTGATGCGGCCTTCGAGAATGCGCCGGGCGAGAGGGTCCTGCAGCTCCTTCTGGATCACGCGCTTCAGCGGACGCGCGCCATAGACGGGGTCGTAGCCGCGCGTCGACAGCCACTGCATCGCCTCGTCGTTGACATTGATGGTCATGCGGCGGTCGCCGAGGATTTTCTCCAGACGCTTCAGCTGGACGCCAACGATGCGATCGATCTCGCCGCGGCCCAGCCGCTTGAAGAACACGATCTCGTCGATGCGGTTCAGGAACTCCGGACGGAAGTGCCCGCGAATTGCCTCCATCACCTCGTCCCGCGTGCGCCCGGAGATGTCGCCCTCGGACTTGTCGTCCGCAATCGCATGCGCGCCTAGGTTGGATGTCATGATGATGACGGTGTTGTTGAAGTTCACCGTGCGGCCCTGGCCATCCGTCAGGCGCCCATCGTCGAGAACCTGCAGCAGCGTGTTGAACACATCCGGGTGCGCCTTCTCGATCTCGTCGAAGAGGATCACCTGATACGGTCGGCGTCGCACCGCCTCGGTCAGCGCGCCGCCTTCTTCGTAACCGACATAACCCGGAGGCGCGCCAATCATGCGGCTTACCGCGTGCTTCTCCATGTATTCCGACATGTCGAGGCGGAGAACCGCATGCTCGTCGTCGAACAGGAACTCGGCGAGCGCCTTGGTCAGTTCGGTCTTGCCTACCCCCGTGGGGCCAACAAAGATGAAACTGCCGATAGGCCGGTTCGGATCCTGCAGTCCCGCGCGCGCGCGGCGCACTGCATTGGCGACGATCTCCAGCGCCTCGTCCTGTCCGACCACGCGCTTGCGCAGTCCGTCTTCCATGCCCAGCAGCTTCTCGCGCTCGCCTTCCATCATCTTGTCGACAGGAATCCCGGTCCAGCGCGAGACGACAGCGGCAATTGCTTCCGCATCCACCTCTTCCTTCACCAGAGGCGCCTTTGCGCCGACGGAGGTGTCGGTCTTGCCTTCGGATTCCGAGATCAGTTTCTCGAGCGCGGGGATATCGCCATACTTGATCTGGCCAGCGCGCGCCCAGTCCGAGCGGCGTTCCGCATCGGCAAGCTCTGCGCGCGCCTTGTCGAGACGATCCTTGGCGTTGGTCGCGCCCGCAAGCCGGCCCTTCTCGGCCTTCCACGCAGCCGAGATTTCATCCGACTTCGCCTGCAGCTCCTTGATCTCCGCCTCACGCCGCTTCAGCCGGTCCTTCGACGCGTCGTCCTTCTCCTTCTTCAGAGCCTCCGCCTCGATACGGATCTGCATGAGTCGCCGATCGATCTCGTCCAGCTCTTCCGGCTTTGACTCTACCGCCATGCGCAGACGCGCCGCCGCTTCGTCCATCAGATCGATGGCCTTGTCGGGCAGGAAGCGATCCGTGATGTAGCGGTTTGACAGCGTCGCAGAAGCCACGATCGCGGCGTCCGAAATGCGGATGCCGTGGTGAACCTCGTACTTCTCCTTCAGGCCGCGCAGTATGGATATGGTGTCCTCCACCGTCGGTTCGCCGACGAAGACGGGCTGGAAGCGCCGCGCCAGCGCTGCGTCCTTCTCGACATGCTTGCGATACTCTTCCAGCGTTGTCGCGCCAACGCAGTGCAGCTCGCCACGCGCAAGCGCCGGCTTCAGCAGGTTCGAAGCGTCCATCGCCCCCTCGGCCTTGCCCGCGCCGACCAGCGTGTGCATCTCGTCGATGAACAGGATGATCTGGCCTTGTGCCTGCGTGACTTCCTGCAGCACAGACTTCAGCCGCTCCTCGAACTCGCCACGGAATTTCGCGCCCGCAATCAGCGCACCCATATCGAGCGCCATCAGGCTCTTTTCTTTCAGGCTGTCCGGCACATCGCCATTGACGATGCGCAGCGCGAGGCCTTCCGCAATGGCAGTCTTGCCCACGCCCGGCTCGCCGATCAGGACCGGATTGTTCTTCGTGCGGCGGCTCAGCACCTGGATGCAGCGCCGGATTTCCTCGTCACGCCCGATCACCGGATCAAGCTTGCCTGATCGCGCAGCCTCGGTGAGGTCGCGCGCGTACTTTTTCAGCGCCTCGTACTTTTCTTCCGAGGTCGCCGTGTCTGCGGTACGTCCCTTGCGCAACTCGGCAATCGCCTTCACCAGCGCGCTCGTCGTTGCCCCAGCCGCGTTAAGCGCATCAGCCGCCTTGTTCTTCATCTTGGTGGCTGACAGGAGCAGCCGCTCAACGGTGACATAATCGTCGCCCGCAGACTTCGCGTCTTCCTCGGCCATCTGGAACAACCGTGCGAGATCCTGGCTCAACCCCGGCTGCGATCCGCCTGTGCTCTTCGGATGCGAATCCAGCAGCTTGTCGATGTTGGAGTTCGCCAGTTCCGGATTGCCCCCGGCGCCGCGTATGAGATTCAGCGCGAGACGGTCGCGGTCCGCGAACATCGCCTTGACCAGGTGTTCCGGCAGAATCTGTGGGTGGCCGCTGGCAAGCGCGCTCGTCTGGGCGCTCTGAACGGCTGCGCGTGCGCGCTCGGTATAGCGTTCGAAGTCCATTGATTGACCCTTGTAAAAAAAGCAGTCGGCAGGCACGTCCCGGGACCCGCAACCGGCATCCCGGCAGATCATGCACCCGCCTGTCGGCCGGGTTCTGATCCAGAGCAAGAGGTAGGGTTCCTCGGACGGTGCACAAGAGGATGTGAACAATACGTCCGCTGCGCGCTCGGCCCCTTGCGTCACGCTAAGCGCGTCACCTCGATTGTGAGAGCGCTGCTACTCCGCCTGCGGCGGGGCAGGACCTCGAGCCACAAGGGGAAGTCCTCACTTGATGTGTAGCGGCGCGGGAGGCGCGCCTAAGGGGCCGTTGTCAGCTCAGTGCGCCTCAGCCGCCGCTCCGCCACCGGCAGCCGCAGGCCGTTTCAGCAAAGGCGCAAGGCACAGCATCACCGCAAAGCAGATCGACATCACCAGGAACAGGTTGTTGAACGTCATCACGTTCGATTCCACCTGCATCCGACGCACGAGCTGGCCGAGCGCCGCCGCCGACGGATCGGGATTGCCCGCCGCGCGCAGGCTCGCCTCCGCCTGCATCAGGAAGTCCTGTACCTCAGGCCGCGACGGATCTAGCCCGGCCGAAATCTCCTGGTTGTGCAGGTTGGTGTAGTTGAGCCGCATCGTGTTGATCGCCGCGAGCCCCACCGCCCCGCCAAGGTTACGGCACACCGTGATCAGACCCGTGGCGTTCGGCATCTTGTGCGGGGGCAGGGTCCCCAGCGCGATGAAGTTCGACGGGATCATCGACATGATCAGACCGAGACCGCGGAGCACCTGTGGCCAGAACAATTCCTCGAACGAGGATTCCGCTGTCAGGAAACTGTTCCAGTACAGCCCGATCGCGGCCAGCGAGAGGCCGGTCGCCAGCACGTAACGCGGATCCACCTTGCGGATCAGCACCCCGGTGATCGGACCGCCGATGAACATAGCGATGCCGCCAACGCTCATGATCTGTCCGATCTGCAGCGAGTTGTAACCGCGCACTGTGCCGAGAAAGAGCGGCGTCAGGTAGATCGACCCGAACAGGCCGAAGCCCACAATCACGGCGACCGTCGATCCGACGGCGAAATTGCGATCCTTGAAGATCGTAAGGTCAACGACCGGATTCGCCCGCGTGAAGGCGCGCCAGAAGAACACCACCGCCGCCAGCGAACAGAGGAACATCCAGACAATGAGATGCTCGTCTTCGATCCATCCCGCAGCCGGGCCCTCTTCGAACACATATTCGAACGAGCCTAGGAACAGCGCCATGGCCGCAAGGCCGATGATGTCGATGTTGCGGATCAGGCTCAGCTGCGTCGGCAGCTTCGGCGTCAGGTTCCATACCAGCGTCGCCGCGATGATCCCCGGGATCACATTGACGAGAAACAGCCACTGCCAGCTCATGTTCTCGGTCAGCCAACCGCCGAGCGTCGGCCCGATCGATGGCGCCAGCGTCGCCACCATCCCCACCGCCACCTGCTGCAGCATCGACCGGTTCGGCCCGAACAGCGTGAAGGCTGCCGCCATCGTTGTCGGGATCATCGCCGCGCCCAGAAATCCCTGGATGCAGCGGAAGACGATCAGGCTGTTGATGTCCCACGCAAACGCGCACAGCACGCTTGCCGCCGTGAATCCCGCCGCCGAGAACACGAACAGCCGCCGCATCGAGAGCGCACGGTTGAGGAGGCCCGAAAGCGGAATTCCGATCACCTCGGCGATCAGATAGCTCGTCTGGATCCACGCGACCTCTTCAGCCGACGCCGAAACGCCCGCCTGGATCTGTGCGATGGAGGATGCGACGATCTGGATGTCCAGGATCGCCATGAACATGCCGACCACCATCGCGAAGAAGCCGATGTTGAGCATCAGGCTTTCGCGCGTTCCCCTGGCCGGGGGCGTGTACGCTCCCGGCGGGGCTGTGATGGCGGTCGCGCTCATCTCTACTTGCAGTCAGGCTTGGTGGAGACCGTGGCCGTGACCTGCAGGCCGGCGCGCAGCAGGCCCGTCTCGAGCGCTTCCTGGGCCAGGACGATCTTCACCGGCACGCGCTGCACGATCTTTGTGAAATTCCCCGTCGCTGTGTCCTGCGGCACGAGGCTGAACGTACCGCCCGTCGACGGCGACAGGCTCTGCACCCTGCCGGTCACATGCAGGTTCGGCAGCGCATCGACATGCACGTTGACGCACTGGCCCTCGCGCATTTCGGTGATCTGCGTCTCCTTGAAGTTTGCTACCACCCAGACATCGTCCGACGACACGATCGACAGCGCCACACGTCCCGGCGACAGGATCTGTCCCTCGACCACATCCTTCTTGGTGACCACCCCATTCATCGGCGCATGAATCTTCGTGCGATCGAGCTCCAGCTGCGCGCCAACAACTTTTGCCCGTGCTGCCTCCACCTTCGCGTCGGCTGACAACGCGGCCGCTTCCGCACTCGAAAGCTGGCTGCGCTGCGCCGTGATCGATGCAGTGGCCTGCGAAAGCTGTGCGTTCGCCGTGCGACGCGCAGCTTCGGCCTGTTCCAGCTTCGCCTTCGGATACCAACCCTTTTCGGCAAGCTCGGTCAGGCGCTTTTCGTCGGATGCGGAAAGGTCGGCCGAGGCGTCCGCCGCTTCGCGCGCGGCGCGCGCCTCGGCCAGCGTATCGCGCTGCACGGTGATGCGCGCCCGGGCCTGCGCCGCGTCGGCTTCCGCCTGCGCCAGCTCGGCCTTGGCAAACGCCAGCCGCGTCTCGAATTCGTCCGCTTCCAGTTCGATCAGCAGGTCGCCGCGCTTGACCGTCTGGTTCTCGGCGACATGAACCGTCTTCACATAGCCCTCGATCTTCGGCGTCACGCGCGCGATGTCGGAGCGTAGCTGGGCGTTGTCGGTGGAAATGTTGAACCGGCCGTTGGTCAGCCAGTCCACGCCGAACCAGCCCGCAACGAGCACAGCAAGCGCTGCGACCCCGAGCAAGACCTTCTTGCGAACGCCGCCGGCTCCCGACGCCGCTGCCGGCTGGGCGGACGCATCGGGCGCGGGCACCCCATTCTGCGCCGGCGGGGGTGCGGGCTGCACCGGTTCGATCTTGACTGGTTTCAGGGCCATTTCGCGTCCTGGGATAGTCGGGTAGCTGCAGCTCGCCAGACTACTGTAATTACCGTTACGTTTGGGTTGAAATGTAGCCGCGATCACGTGAGTATCAAGTCCTCAAGATTGGGGGTATCACGGGCTCCATGTCGCCATCAGATTCCGGCCCCGCCGATACCCCGACCGTTGAACCCGAAGCTGGCCGAGCTGAACTTCGGCGCGCCGCTTTCCTGAAGGCAGCGCGCGAGGTGTTTCTCGAGCATGGTTACGAAGCAGCCAACATGGCGGAGATCGTCCGCCGTGCTGGCGGCTCCCTGTCGACCCTTTACGCGCAGTTCGGCGGCAAGAAGGGCCTCTTCGAGGCGATGATCGATGCACGCGTCAGTGAAATCACCACGCAGATGCAGCTGGAACTCGCCGCCCACGCCCCGTTGCGCGAAGGCTTGACCCGCATCGGAGAGGATTTCCTGTTCCGGCAGGTCCAGCCCGAGAACCTCAACTTCTTTCGTCTGATGGTCGCGCAGGCGAAGAAATTTCCGGAGATGGCCGAAGCCTGGAGCAGGCGCGCCCAGGAAGCCGTCAGGCGGGCGCTCGCCGGCTATCTGGAAGACCGCGTGGCCGCTGGCGAGATCCGGATCGCCAATGCCGAGCAGGCCGCTTCGATCTACTTCGATCTTCTCCGCTCACGCATGCAGTTCCGCACGCTGCTGATGCCGTCCTACGTCCCCACCGAACAGGAAGTGCGTGAACAGGTCGAGCGCGCCGTGAAGGTCTTCATCGGTGGCATCGAGTCGTTGAACTAGCGCAAGGCTCGCCGCGTCAACGCCCCTTGAAGTCGCCCGGCCGCCGCTCGCCAACAGCCTTCAAGCCTTCACGAAAGTCGTCTGTCTTCATAAGCCACTGCTGCTCGACGAATTCGTGGTCTGTGGCCGCTCGCACTGCAGTGCTCAGATCTGCGCGCAACGTGTTGCGTGTTGAGCGCACCGCCAGCGGCGCATTCTCCGCAATCGACCCCGCCAGCGCATGCGCCCGTGCCATCAACTGATCCAGCGGCGCGATCTCGTCCACCAGCCCCATCTCGCGCGCCGCCTCTGCATCGAAGCGATCACCCGTCAGGAACATCCGCGCCGCATGCTGTCGCCCGACCAGGCGGGGCAGGGTATAGGTCAGCCCGAACCCCGGATGAAAACCCAGCTTGGTGAAGTTCGCCGCAAACCGCGCCTCTGGCGCCGCGACCCGAAAATCTCCCGCCAGCGCGAGCCCCAGCCCCGCCCCGACCGCCGCGCCCTGCACAGCGACAACAATCGGCAGCTCTGTCGAGAACAACCGCACCGCTTGGTCGTAAAGCGGATTGCCGCGCGCCTCATCCTTCGCCGCAATCCCGATCTCATCCGCGCGCCGCGTGAGATCAGCCCCCGAACAGAACACCTTCCCGGCCGTCGCCAGCACCACCGCCCGCGTCACGCCATCCCTGTCGAGCCCCTCCAGCGCATCCGCCAGATCACGCATCAGGTCAACGCTCACCGCATTGATCGGCGGCTTGTCTATGGTGACGGTGGCGACGAAGCCGTCGTGCGCAATGTGAATGTCGCCAATGCGGTCCGTCATGCTGCCTACCCCAGGAAGCGTTCGCGAATGCCGTTCCGGAAAGTCTCGACGCCGGCCGCAAGCCGCTGGCCATAGGTCGCCCGCGCATCGTCTCCCGCCACAAACGTCACGCGATCGCTCGTATCCGTCATGGCCGCATACGCCTCCTCGGCGATCTTCTCGGCCGTTGATCCGCCCGAGCGGCGCTCCGGATCCATGAACGCCTTCATCGTCTTGCCGATCGCTTCCATGTACGCCGGATGCGGCGTCATCACGAGCGAGCGGCTGGCGAAGTCCGTCGCGATCCCGCCCGGCGCCAGCGTGCGAACCTTGATCCCGAACGGCGCCAGCTCATACGCCAGGCTCTCGCTCCATCCTTCGAGCGCCCACTTGGTCGCGTGGTAGACCGAGTTGAACGGAAAGGTGACCAGTCCGCCAATCGACGTCGTCGTCAGGATCATGCCGCTCTTCTGCGCGCGCAGGGCAGGCAGGAAAGCCTGCGTCACCCGCATCACGCCGAGCAGGTTGGTGTCCAGCTGCGTCTGCAGCTGCTCGTCGGTCGCACCCTCGAACGCCCCCGCCAGCCCATACCCCGCATTGTTGAACACCACGTCCACCGGCCCGAGCGCCAGCGCCTTCGCGGTGGTCTCCTTGATCTGCGCGGCGTTGGTCACGTCGAGCGGCAGAAGCGTCACGCCAGGAATGGCGGCAAGATCCGACTTCGAAGGATCGCGCATCGTCGCGATCACCTTCCAGCCTTTGGATGCGAACAGCTTGGCCGAGGCATAGCCGAGCCCGGTGGATGCGCCTGTGATGAAAATGGTCTGGGTCATGTGTCGCTGTCCTCCACGTCAAACGCCGATGTGAGTAAACGCTCACATTCTCGCGCGCGGTGCAAGAGCTACCTCTTCAACCCCAACAGATTCCGCGCCACCACCCATTTATGAACTTCGGTCGGACCGTCATAAATCCGCATCGTGCGCAGGTGGCCGGACATCAGAGACAGCGGCAACTCCTTCGTCACGCCCATCGCGCCGTAGAGCTGCATGGCGTGATCCAGCACCTCATACGCCATCTCCGTCGCATACGCCTTCACCGCGGAGATATCCGTGCGCAC
>CAIMMO010000253.1 GCA_903842595.1 uncultured Alphaproteobacteria bacterium | reverse complement strand
CGGAACAGCCGTGGCTCTGGCGGACAAGCTCGACACAATGGTCGGGTTCTGGGCGATCGATGAAAAGCCTACGGGCTCCAAGGACCCGTTTGCGCTGCGCAGAGCGGCTCTTGGATTCGTGCGGATCGTTCTGGAGAACGAACTGCGACTTGGTCTGACCGACATACTGAATCTGGCGCTTCAAGTCCTCGAAGTGCAGAACCAGGGCGCTGAGGATGGTCACTCACTTGGGATCCACGAGAAATGGGCCGACATCCACGCTAGCCTGATGTCGTTCTTCGCCGACCGCCTCAAAGTTCACCTCCGCGAACAGGGCGCGCGGCATGATCTGATCGATGCGGTGTTTGCGCTGGGCGAGGATGACCTTGTTCTCATCGTGAGGCGCGTTGAGGCGCTGGGAGAGTTCCTGTCCACCGAGGACGGCAAGAACCTGCTCGCGGGGTACAAGCGAGCGGCGAACATCCTGGCAATCGAGGAGAAGAAGGACGGAAAAGCCTATTCCGGGCAGGGTATCTTCATGCCTGGCGATCCGCCGGAGGTGGATGCGCTCGTCTCGGCGCTTGGCCGCGCGGCGGCAGAGGCTACATCTGCGCTGGAGCGCGAGGATTTCGCGGGCGCCATGCGGGCGCTGTCGAGGCTTCGCGGGCCGGTGGACGCCTATTTCGACAAGGTTACAGTGAATGCGGACGTCGCCGATGTTCGGGTGAACCGGCTGAGGATACTTTCGCAGATCCGCGACGCGCTCGGGCGCGTGGCGGATTTCAGCAAGATCGAAGGCTAGCCCTCGATTGTCATCCCGGCCCCAGCGAAGCGGAGAGCCGGGAACCATCGGACGGCAGGAATAAGCAGATGAATGGGTCCCGGATAGCGCTGCGCGCTTCAGGGACGACAAGCAGAGCGGACGACCAGCATGAGCCAACTCGCCACCAAGTGGGTCTATGATTTCGGCGGCGGAGCCTCGGATGGCGATGCGTCGATGAAGAACCTGCTGGGGGGCAAGGGGGCCAACCTTGCCGAGATGTCGAAGCTGGGCCTGCCCGTGCCGCCGGGCTTCACCATCACGACCGAGGTCTGCACGGTCTTCTACAAGAACAAGCGGAAGTACCCGGAAGACCTCGAAGGCCAGGTCAATGATGCGCTGAAGGCGCTCGAGGGGCGGACGGGCAAGAAGTTTGGCGACGTGCGCAATCCGTTGCTGGTGTCGGTGCGTTCGGGGTCGCGCGCGTCGATGCCGGGCATGATGGACACGGTGCTGAACCTTGGTCTCAACGACCAGACGGCGGAGGGGCTGTCGAAGCTCTCGGGCGACCGGCGCTTTGCCTATGACAGCTATCGCCGCTTCATCCAGATGTATTCAAACGTGGTGCTGAACGTCTCGCACGACGAGTTCGAGCACATTCTCGACGACTACAAGGAGAGCCGCGACTTCAACTTCGACACCGATCTTGGCGCCGAGAGCTGGATCGAGGTGATCGCGCTCTACAAGAAGGCCGTGGAGAAGAAGGCCGGGCGGCCTTTCCCGCAGGAGCCGAAGGACCAGCTGTGGGGCGCCATCGGCGCAGTGTTCGCGAGCTGGATGAACGATCGCGCAATCACCTATCGCCGGCTGAACGACATTCCGGAGAGCTGGGGCACGGCGGTGAACGTGCAGTCGATGGTGTTCGGCAATATGGGCGAGAGCTCAGCCACGGGCGTCGCCTTCACGCGTGATCCATCGACCGGCGAGAAGCGCTTCTATGGCGAGTATCTCGTCAATGCGCAGGGCGAGGATGTGGTGGCGGGCATCCGCACGCCGGCGCCGATCTCCAACTCGCGCAAGGCTGATCTCAAGTCGGAAGACCTGTCGCTCGAAGAGGCGATGCCGGAAGTCTATGGGCAGCTGATCGCTGTGGCCGACCGGCTGGAGCGCCACTATCGCGACATGCAGGACATCGAGTTCACGGTGGAGCAGGGCGTGCTCTACATGCTGCAGACCCGCGGCGGCAAGCGCACGGCGCAGGCGGCGCTGAAGCTTGCGGTCGACATGTGCCGCGAGGGGCTGATCACGGAGCGCGAGGCTGTATTGCGGCTCGATCCGTCGCAGCTTGACCAGCTGCTGCACCCGACCATTGCGAAGGACGCGGTGCGCGACGTATTCGTGAAGGGCCTGCCGGCCTCGCCAGGCGCGGCTGTGGGGCAGGTGGTGTTCGATCCCGCTGAGGCGGTGGTGCTCGCGGGCGCGGGCAAGCCTGTGATCCTGGTGCGCATCGAGACGTCCCCGGAAGACATCCAGGGCATGCACGCGGCCAAGGCCATCGTGACCGCCCGTGGCGGGATGACGTCTCACGCGGCTGTCGTGGCGCGTGGCATGGGGCGGCCGTGCGTGTGTGGCGCAGGCTCGCTGCAGATCGACGTGGAGAAGGGCAGTGTCCGCGTCGGCTCGCGCACGCTGAAGAAGGGCGACATCATCACGGTCGATGGCGCCAAGGGCGAAGTGCTGGTCGGCTCGGTCAAGATGGTTGAGCCGGCGCTGGGCGGCGACTTTGGCGTGCTGATGGCCTGGGCGGATTCGGTGCGCCGGATGAAGGTGCGGGCCAATGCCGAGACGCCGCTGGATGCGGAGACGGCGCGCAAGTTCGGCGCGGAGGGCATCGGCCTTTGCCGCACGGAACACATGTTCTTCGATGCGGAGCGGATCCCGGTCGTGCGCGAGATGATCCTTGCGGAGAAGGAAGCCGGACGGCGCAGGGCGCTTGAAAAGCTGCTGCCGATGCAGCGCGGGGACTTCGCGGCGATCTTCCGCATCATGGCGGGCCTGCCGGTCACGATCCGCCTGCTTGATCCGCCGCTGCACGAATTCCTGCCGCACAAGGACGAGGACATTGCGGAGGTTGCGAAGCAGTCCGGCATTTCGGCGGAGGTGCTGAAGGCGCGGGCGGAGGAGCTTCACGAGTCCAACCCGATGCTGGGGCATCGTGGGTGCAGGCTTGGCGTCACCTTCCCCGAAATCTATGAGATGCAGGCGCGCGCCATCTTCGAGGCTGCGCTGGATGTGGCAAAGGAGACGGGCAACGCGCCTGTGCCGGAAGTCATGATCCCGCTTGTGGCGACGAAGCGCGAGCTGGAGCTGATGCGCGCCATCGTGGTGCAGACGGCCGAGCGCGTCTTCCAGGAGCGCAAGGCGCAGGTGGAGTATCTCGTCGGCACGATGATCGAACTGCCGCGCGCCGCGCTGCGGGCTGGCGAGATCGCGGAGGAGGCGGAGTTCTTCTCCTTCGGCACCAACGACCTGACGCAAACCACGCTCGGCATTTCGCGCGATGACGCGGCGCGCTTCCTGAAGGTGTACGAAGAGAAGGGCATCTACGAGAAGGACCCGTTCGTCTCGATCGACCGCGATGGCGTCGGCGAGTTGGTGCGGATGGGTTGCGAGCGCGGGAGGGCGGCGCGGCCGCGAATCAAGCTTGGCGTATGCGGCGAACATGGCGGCGATCCCGCGTCCGTGTTCTTCTTCGAGGAAGTGGGGCTCGATTATGTGTCGGCCTCGCCCTACCGCGTGCCCGTGGCGCGGCTCGCGGCGGCGCATGCGGCGCTGGCGAAGAAGCGCTAGAGGCAAACGCCATAAAATCTTCACGCACCAATTTCGGCAGCCACGCTATTCGGCGGATGTAAACACGGAGGCCGTCCATGCTGTCTCGCCGCAATCTGATCCGTTCCGCCGCCAGCGTCGCCATCGCGGCCCCCGCGCTTCAGCTGCTCGGCGGGTGCGTAGTCGGCGGAGAGGCGCGGCCGTTGGTGCGTCAGCGCGTGTCTGCGCTGGCGCTGGCGCCTGATCCCAGGGGGCTGCTCGATCTCGCGCCGGGGCTTTCCTACAAGGTTTTGTCGCGTGCGGGCGACGAGATGGCCGATGGCCTGCTTGAGCCGGGCAATCACGACGGCATGGCGGCGTTCCCGGTTGAAGGCGATCCTTCGCGCTGCATCCTGGTGCGGAATCACGAGCTTGGAGCCACATCTCCGGTATCGGCCTTCGGCGCGGACTATGCGCGCGCCTCGCGCATCGAACGTGAGCATGTCTACGATCTCGCGCCGTCGGGCAGACCATTCGCCGGCGGCACGACAACGGCTGTGGTGAACCTCACATCGATGCGGGTGGAGCGGACGCATCTGTCGCTGGCCGGGACGGCAGTGAACTGCGCTGGCGGGCCGACGCCTTGGGGGTCGTGGCTGTCATGCGAGGAGACGCAGATGGTCGCAGGCCCCGAGGCCAGCAAACGCCACGGCTTTGTCTTTGAGGTGCCGGCGTTGCTCAAATCGTCTGCTGCGCCCGTGCCGCTGACGGCAATGGGGCGGTTCTCGCATGAGGCCGCTGCAGTCGATCCGGCGACGGGTATTGTCTATCTCACCGAGGACACGGCTGACTCACTCTTCTACCGCTTCCTGCCAGCTACGCGCGGCGAGCTCGCAAAGGGCGGCAAGTTGCAGGCTCTGGCGCTGGTGGAGCAGGTGGGGGCCGACACGCGCAACTGGTCGGCCGACCAGGGCGGCGATGTCGCGCTGCGTATCAACCCGAACCGCGACTACACTGTGCGCTGGATCGACATGGCGGACGTCGAGGCGCCCGATGGAGACCTGCGCTTGCGGGGGAGGAAAGCGGGCGCTGCGATCTTTGCGCGTGGCGAAGGGCTGGCCTTCGCGCTTGAGCCGCAGGGCGCGGCGATCTACTTCGCCTGCACCTCCGGCGGCCCCGCACAGATGGGGCAAATCTTCCGCTATATCCCGAGCCGGCATGAAGGGACTTCGCGCGAGAGCGATGCGCCTGCGCGTCTCGTGCTGTTTGCCGAGAGCGGGGGGCAGTCTGACTTCGAGAAGTGCGACAACATTGTCGCCAGCCCGCGCGGCGAGCTGATCGTCTGCGAGGACGGGGGCGGCGACAATTATGTGCGCGCAATCACGCCGGACGGCGTGATCTACACGCTGGCCAGAAACGCTGACGCCGGAAAGTCGGAGTTCTGTGGCGCGTGCTTCTCACCCGACGGCCAAACCCTCTTCGTGAACATGCAGCGCCCCGGCGTCACGCTGGCGATCACTGGCGCGTGGGACCAGCTGCGGACGCAGGCGCGCAGCCTGGCCTAGCGGGTGGCTCATTGGACCCGTCTCCCGCCGTGGCGGGTCCACAGCCGCCCCAAAACGACATATCCACAAGAGTCGGTTGCCGTAGCGTCCGCCTGTTATTGTCAGTCAAAACAGCGTTAGCGGGAATCCGGGGTGGTGTTGCCCAAACACCCCCCAGCCCTATGTCGAGTTTTCGAGCCGGCCGGACGGGCTTGAATCGAGAGGCAATTCGTAAACGCCGATAGTTAACCGCTCGCCCCCTGGTTGAACGGCGGCTGGCGTGTTTCGCGTGGCGCACAACTTGCGGCATGCGGATGGTCTCGAGGGCGGGGTTGCCCCGTATCAACGGCCCGGATAGGGCGGCTGGGTCGCACAGCTACAGAAAACGAATACGCGACGGGTGGTGTTTGGAGTGTCGATTTTGGGCGCGCGCGGGCGTCCGGACCGGATTGTCGGTTAACGAAGGTAAAGGGATGACTGGGGTGTTAAACCTCGCGAAAGCTCTCGGACCTATGCTTGCTCATCTGAAGGCGGCGAAAAAAGCTGTCTCATGGTGGTGGACGAGCATGTCGGTTACCGACAAACGCCAGACGCGTCAGCGCACCCTCACGGTCGGCGCCTGCGCCGCCGCATTCGCGCTCGGCGGGCCGCTCGTCGCCCATCGCTTCGACGTCCAGAAATCCCAGGAAGTCTATCTCAACGAAGCCGCCGTCCTCGCCGAGTCGATCGCGGCCGACACGTACGCGCCCGCGCTGCGTCCCTCCATGTTCTCCAACAGGGCCGACGCGTCCGCCCTCATGATCCCCGCCTCTTACGGCTCCGAACCCAAGGACATGATTGAGGACGCCGACGAAGCGTCCGTCGCCGACCTTATCGGTGGCATGACCCTGCGCGCCCGGGACAATCTGGCCCTCGAAGGCCTGCTATCATTCACGCTCGATGATCTTGGCGCATTCACCGGCGCCGATCGCCAACTCGATTGCCTGTCGCGCGCCGTCTATTACGAGGCGCGCTCGGAAGACACAGCGGGCCAGATGGCGGTTGCCGAAGTCGTCATGAACCGGGTGCGCGACCCGCGCTTCCCGAAATCGATCTGCGAAGTGGTCTATCAGGGCCAGTATCGCGATACGGGCTGTCAGTTCACCTTCACCTGCGATGGTTCGGTCCGGAACAAGCCTGCCGGTCTCGCCTGGGATCGTGCGAAGAACATCGCGCTGCATGTCCTGCTCGGCCTCAACACGCCGATCACCAACAAGGCCACGCACTACCATACCGATTATGTGAACCCGTACTGGGCGCCGGGGCTGGTGGAGACCGCGACGATCGGCACGCACATCTTCTACCGCTTCCCGAAGACATCCACGGAATGGCACGACGCGCGTGTTGCGCTGGACGCCAGCCGTCATGGCGAAAGTTCGATCATTGTGCTCGACGATGGCGCGACGATCGAGGCCGGACTGGACGATGTGGCGCCAGAGGCGCTGCAGTCCCTTATCACGATTTCGGTCGAGCCGGAGAACGTGGCGCGCGTTCCCGTCGCAGACGACGAGACGGACGGCCAGCCTCTCTAGCTTTCATAGTCCAGGCCGACATCAAGGTTCACAGCAGAGTGCGTCAGCGCGCCTGCGGAAATGAAGTCGACGCCCGTCGCCGCGATGGCTTTCACCGTATCGAGGCGTACGCCGCCAGAGGCCTCAGTCTTGGCGCGTCCAGCGATGAGCGCGACAGCCTCCCTGAGCATTGTCGTCGACATGTTGTCGAGCAGAATCGCGTCCGGCTTGAAGGGCAGCGCTTCGTGGATCTGGTCGATACGATCGACCTCGATCTCGATGGCCCGCAGGTGGCCGACCGCCGCACGCGCGCGTTCGAGCGCGCGGCCAACGCCGCCAGCTGCTGCGATGTGATTGTCCTTGATGAGGATGGCATCGTCGAGGCCGAGCCGATGGTTGACGCCGCCGCCGAGCCGCACGGCGCGCTTTTCAAGCGCGCGGAAGCCGGGCGTTGTCTTGCGCGTGCAGGTGATCTTCCCGTTCATGCCGGCTGTTTCAGCAACGAACTTCGAGGTCAGCGTCGCGACGCCCGAGAGGGGGCCGATGAAGTTGAGCATCACGCGCTCAGCCATCAGGATCGAACGTGCGGAGCCTTCGATGCGGATCAGGTCGGCGCCTTTGTCAAACGCGACGCCTTCCTCCGTGAGCGTGGTCCAGGTCGCGGACGGGTCGACGAGGCGCAACGCAAGGCGCGCGGCGTCATATCCTGCGGCGATGCCCGGCTCGCGCGCGTCAATGACGGCGCGCATACGGGTATCTGCCGGGATAACAGCATCGGTCGTGATGTCGCCGCCGCGGCCGAAGTCTTCGCTCAGTGCGAGGCGAACGAGAGGTTCGATAACCACGTCGGGAAGGGGCGGGATGGGCAGTCTGTCGCTCACGTCGTGTCTCCGTCCGCGGTTGCGGCGTGGTGGATCAGGGGCAGGCCGTCTTCTCCCCGACGGATGAAAGTGCGATGGGGGGCGGCAGCCTCCGGGTAGTCGCTGCGATAGTGGCCGCCGCGGCTTTCCTGTCGCGCCAGGGCGCCAGCCGTGATCAGGCGGGCTGCAGTGATCGCGCGCGCAGGGCCGACATTCGCATGCGCGGCCGTGAGCCAGTCGAGCGTGGCGCCCAGCCCTGTAGCGTCGCGCACAACGCCGACCTGGCCATGCATGCGCTTGCGCAGCTCGACCAGCGACAGTTCGTTGAGTTCCGGTGGTGCAATGGCGGTCGCGTCGCCGGCATCTGTCAGCGTTGCGCCCTTCAGGCGGCGCGCAGCGCGCTCTGCGAAGACCACGGCTTCCAGCAGAGAGTTGGAGGCGAGACGGTTTGCGCCGTGCGCGCCTGTCGCCGCTGACTCGCCACAGGCGGAGAGGCCTTCGAGCGAGGTCCTCGCCCACAGGTCAGTGACGACGCCGCCCATGTGGTAGTGCATCGCCGGCGCGACAGGGATCGGCATCATGCGCGGGTCGATTTTAGCCGACTGGCAGGTGGCGAACACGGTCGGAAAATGCTCCGGAAAATGCTCCCCTATCGCCGCGCGGCAATCGAGAAACGCGCCGCGTCCTGCCTGCCTTTCGGAGTGAATGGCGCGAGCGACTTCGTCGCGCGGGGCGAGATCGCCGAGCGGATGATAGCGCGTCATGAAGGCGCGGCCGTCGCGATCGACCAGAGTCGCGCCATCGCCACGCAGGGCTTCGGTTGCAAGCGGGGCAGGATCGCGACCGATGTCGATGGCGGTTGGGTGGAACTGCACGAACTCCGGATCGGCGATGAGCGCGCCTGCCGTGTAAGCCATCGCAACGGCATCGCCTTGTGATGAGCGTGGATTGGTCGTGATGGCGTAGAGGCCGCCAGAACCGCCGGCGCACAATACAGTTTCACGCGCGCGAAGTTCGACGCGCGCACCATCGGAATCCTGCGCCAGAACGCCGGCGATGCGGCCACTGCCATCCTGAAGCAGCGCGAGTGCTTTCACGCGCTCAATCACCTCGATATGGGCCGAGGCGGAGACGGCGTAGCTGAGCGCCTCCATGATCGCCTTGCCGGCGAGGTCGCCTGATACGCGCGCGACACGGGCGCGAGAGTGCGCAGCTTCGAGCGACAGGGCGAGGTCGCCCTCGGCAGTGCGATCGAAAGGGACTCCGAGTTCGAGCAGATCGCGGACGCGATGGGGTCCGTCCTCCGAGATCAGGCGGGCGACAACCGGATCGACAATGCCGGCGCCTGCGGCGACCGTGTCGAAGGCGTGCAGGGATGGTTCGTCTTCTGGCGACAGCGCCGCTGCGAGGCCGCCCTGCGCCCATGCTGACGCAGCCGCCTGTCCAAGCGGCGCAAGCGCTATGACGGTACACCGACGCGGCGCCAGCTTGAGCGCGAGGAACAGCCCGGCGAGCCCGGCGCCGACGATGAGGATATCGCGGTTCGCCACTGCCTAGCCGATCAGGTCGTGGTGCTTGCGGAAGACCACTTCGGCCTGGCCGTGGGAATGGAACAGCCCGCGCATCTCGTCGCCGCGCGGGTTGATCTTCACCTTGAAATGGTCGGGGGCGTAGTTGGCGCGCATGTAGCCGAGCAGGTCAGCAGGATCGGAACTTGTGATCTTCTCGACCTTGCTGGTGACGAAGATATCCTGGCCAGCCTGCTTCGCTGTGCAGGATTGCACAGTCTCGACCGACCTCATCATGCCGGCCTTGCAAGCCCAGTCGGCAGTGAACCGGCAGGCAAGCGTCTTGTCAGCCTTGCGCGTCACCGACATCTCGCCTGAGAGGACGCAACTGTTTCCCATCTTCCCGGTGACAAAAGACCAGTCGCCCACGGGTGATGGGGGCGTCGGATCCGCTGATGCTGGCTGCAGCAGGAGGCAGGCGAGAGCGAGGCTGGCGACAAGTCGCCGCGATGACGTGTGCTTCATCCGATCCCCGCCATGATTGTTATCCGATCAGCTCGACGTCGCGCCAGAAGCGCGCCTTGAGCTGCCGTTGTTCGTCGTAGTGCGAGCCGTTCATTTCCTGCTTGTTGCTGGACAGCTGAACGATGAAGTTGTCCGCGAGGTAAGACGTTGGATAGCCAGCCGGCCGCACTTCGAGAATTTTCCCGACGCTCGACTTGATCGCGACCTGCTTGCCGATGCGCTGCGCCGTGCAGTTCTGCTGCACGCGGATGTAGAGATCAAAGTTCAGCTTGCCGCAGATCTGCTCGCTCTCGAACACGCAGCTGTAGGTGTTCTTGACCGAGGTCTGGGTGAAGGTGATGCGGCCTGAAATCTGGCAGTCGTCAGCAAACTTGGACGTGTCGAACAGCCAGTCGCCGGCAACGTCGTCGGCAAACGCCGGCATCGCCGCCGTGAGGGCGATCGAGCAGCCGAGGATGGCCGCGAGCCTGCGCATGACGCCGCGAGGTTTCATATGACCTCGACCGGAACCCGCACGCCGTCCCCGACCTTGAACCTCGGCGACTTCGCGGGCGAGCCCAGAGCCAGCATGGCGTCGATCGCCGCCCTGGCCCGGATGCGGATGTCCTCCGGCACCAGGACCTCGTGCTTCATCGACACCAGCGCGTCGTAGATGTTCTCCAGCGAGATGCGCTTCATGTGCGGGCAGAGGTTGCATGGCTTCACGAACTCCACGCCGGGATTGTCCGCGGCGACATTATCGCTCATCGAACACTCGGTGAGGAGAACGACCTTCCGGGCGCCTGATTCCTTCACGTGGCTCGACAGGGCTGATGTTGACCCCGCAAAGTCGGCTTCTTCAAGGACATCCGGTGGACATTCCGGGTGCGCGAGCACAATCGCGCCAGGGTGGGCGTCACGGATTTGCCGCACATCCTCGCCGGAAAACTTCTCGTGGACCTCGCAATGGCCTTCCCAGGCGATGATCTTAACGTCTGTGTTGGCGGCCACGTTCCGGGCAAGGAATTCGTCCGGCACCATGATCACGGTGTCGACACCCCATTCCTTCGCCACATGCTCCACAACCTGCGTCGCGTTGGACGAGGTGCAGGTAATGTCGCATTCGGCCTTCACGTCGGCCGTCGTGTTCACATAGGTGACGATCGGCAGGTGGGGGTAGCGCTGACGGATCAGGCGCACGTCGGCGCCGGTGATCGAGGCGGCCAGCGAGCATCCGGCGCGGGTGTCCGGGATCAGCACCGTCTTGTCCGGGCTCAGGATTTTTGAAGTTTCCGCCATGAAGTGCACGCCGGCCTGAAGGATGACTTTCGCATCCGTGCGCGCGGCTTCGCGGGCGAGCTGCAGAGAGTCACCACGGAAATCGCCGACCAGCCTGAACACGTCAGGCGTCATGTAGTTGTGCGCCAGGATGACGGCGTTCTTCGCCTTCTTCAGAAGGTTTATGTGGTGCACCAGCGGCGCGACCGCGGGCCATTCCATCGGGGTGATGAAGTCCTTCACCTCGTCGTAGAGCTGGTCCGTCGCGGCTTTCACCTCGGCGTCATAGGCGAGGCCGCGCTGTTCGGCGGCGGAGGGGCGGCGGCGGGCGGCGGGGATATCGCAGCCGGGGCCGAATTCGATGACACGGGCCACTAAGGTCCCTCCAGCTTGTGCTCAACTTGAGCATAAAGTGGGCCCGAAAAAATGGCTTTCAATTGAAAGACGCTCATCCGATCTGATAGCCAACTTAAACTCAACTTGAGTATAAGCAGGTTCTCATAAAACCGTCATTTCGTCGAGTGGGATTCGTTTGGCGTGAGGAATGGCGGCTCGGTACGGGCTCTCAGCCGTTGGGACGGCAGGCTGAGAAGCTCGCGCCCTGCGCCTTGTAGACGTTAGCCAGAAAGGCGACGCGGCGGCCTGTCGTGCGCTTGTACAGGACCGCCACGTAAGGATATGGGCCTGCCGTGCACCAGGTGGTGCGCTCAGCATCGCCGCGCTCAGCCGTGTCGATCATGCCTTGGACGAAAGCGCCGCGGGTCTGAAGCAGCGCGACTGCCGCGTCATAGAGCTGTTGCGGGTCGCCCCTCATCACGGACATGGAGCAGGCGGCGCCGGGAAGCTCCAAAACGTAGGACGTGTTGGCGCTATCGAGCCGCCATGCTGCAACAGCAGTCGGCGAGCCCGTATCCTTGGGCGGAGTTTCTTTCGCATAGACATGCGCCGCCATGATAGCGCGGAGCGGCTGGCCGCCGATAACGCTGGCGAGACATCCGTCAACAAGCGCCAGTCTCTGGTTGGCCTGCGCTTCCGCCATCACGGTCGGGGTTCCCTCGACGTCGTTTCGCATGTCGTCGATCAAGCTTGTGCAGGCTGCGAGCAGGGTCGCGCCAAGGCTGGCCAGCGGAGCACGCACAAGGCAAAAGCGCATTACGGCCCCCTTAATTCAGTCGCTTTAGCTGGGAGCCTTGGCGGCTCGTGTCAACCGCGCGGGGTCTGAACGCCGGAAAGGTGACCCTGCCGGAGCGCTTCGCGGCGGAAGCGGAAAAGCTCCGCCGGACGGCCGCCTGTGGCCTGCGTGGTCTGCCCGAGGCCAACGACCAGACCCGAGCGGTCGAGGGAGCGGCGGAAGTTCTGCTTGTGGAGGCTGAGGCCAAGGATGGATTCCACGACCTTCTGCAGTTCGAGGAGCGTGAAGCTGTCGCGCATCAGCTCGAACACGACAGGACGGTATTTCAGCTTGCCGCGCAGGCGGCCTATGGCGGTGGCGAGGATGCGGCGATGGTCGGAGATCATCGGTTCGCCAAGTGCGGAAACCGGAAGGGCGGGTGGCTTGCGGCCGCTGTCGCGTGTGGCTTCCGGCGCGAGACCTGCTTCGTAGAGAAGCTCGTACCGTTCGAGTGTGCGCTCCTCGATCCACGGTTGGCCGTCGAGCCCGAAGGCCAGCTGCACGCGGGCGAGCTGGGCTGCGGCCTGTTTGCCGTTGTTGTCTGACCATGTGCGCAGGCCGGGCGCGAGCGCCTGGTCGATCAGCGTGGGACGGCCGGCGCGGTGATCTTCCCAGGGAAAGTGGCGGTACCAGTTGCGCCAGACCGCGTCGAAGGCTGAGATGTCGGTGCGCTCTGGCGTCAGGCCAAGATAGCCCACGGAGATCAGGCGTGCGCCTGAAGGAGCATCGCCTAGCTCAGCCTGAGGCAGTTCTCTTCCTAGATCTCCGAATGTGTAGAGCTGTTCGACATAGCCGGGCTCGAAGCCGGTCTGGGCGCGGACCCAGTCGCGCAGGCCAAGCTCGAACGTGCGGTGGCCTTTCGGGTCGAACCGGCCGTGGGGCAGGCCTGCCGTGCCGTCGGCGTGGCGGGTCGTGAGAGCGTAGGGCGCCTTTCCATCGGCCGCCACGATCACTGCCGACAGGCCGACGGCGATCGGCGTGCTCATGGCGATCCGCCGAAGGTGGACGGGATCGAGAAGGTTTGCGCCTCGTCCGAAACCGCGCCGCGCCCGATGGTTTCCACCGCTTTGGACATGCGCCCGCCGCGGCCAAGCAGGGCATCTGCGTAGCCCACCAGTCGCGGGTTTGGCGAGGCACTGGGCGAGGCTGAGCGGATCGCGAGGGCGATCTCTTCTTCATCCGAGGCAGGATTGTGCAGGCAGGCCGTGATGAAGGCGCTGGCCGTGGAGCGCGAGATGCCGGCCCAGCAGTGGATCAGCATGGGAGCGGCGCGGTCCCAGCCTTCCACGAAGCGGATCACGCGTTCGGCGTCTGACGCGGCCGGCGCCCGCCACTCCCCAATGTCAGCGGTGATATCGTGGATTGGCACCTGCAGGTGAAGGTCGGCCGCGAGGCCGTCGAACACCGGGAAGGTGTCATAGGGGCTTAGCAGGCTGACGATGCGCGAGGGGCGCAGTTTTTGCGCCAGCTTGGGGGCGGCGGCGAGGGAGCAGATCCATATGGTCATGGACGAATGTTAGTGTGGCTTGGTTGAGCCGGGAAGCGTTGAGACAGACTCCCGGCTATCCACCCCTGAAAGGGTGCGGACAGGTGGTGGTATGTCTCAACATCCGGGATGCTCATTATCGAGCGCGGTCGATCTCGCCCTGCAGCGCCTCGAATCTGCGCAGGAACAGAGCCTGCGCGTCTATCGGGGACATCGGCGTCATGTTGGGCGCCGGCCCCGGGGGCGGGGCGCCAAAGAAATTCAGCGCTTCGTCGATGTCGAAGCCGGCGAGGCGGGTGGCCTCGTAGAAGGCGGCGGACTGGTCGGCTTCCTTGATGCGGGCCTTCAGCTCTGCCGAAATCCTTGCTGGCAGGCCGAAGCGCAAGCGGATGGCGGATTCGAGCCTGGACTCGAACTGGCGGTAGTCGACGCCGAGCGCATTCTTGAATGGCGAGATCATGTCGCCGATCACATATTCGGGCGCATCGTGGAGCAGCGCGCCGAGCAGGTGGGACGCATCCGCATCAGGCCAGATCTGCCGGACAAGCGATTCCACCAGCACCGAATGCTGTGCGACCGAGAACGCGTGGTCGCCCTTGGTCTGACCATTCCAGCGGGCGACGCGTGCGAGGCCGTGAGCGATGTCCACGATCTCGATGTCGAGCGGCGAGGGATCCAACAGGTCAAGCCGGCGGCCTGACAGCATGCGCTGCCAGGCGCGCGGCGCCGGAGGGTCCTTGCCGGGGCGGGGGCTGTTGCGCAAGCCTGTCGACATCGCGATGTCGTGCCATCGAAATTGTTCCAAGCGCAAGCGGAACTGCGGAATCGGAACCAGGTTGGATTATGTGCAGAACGCTTCGCATCACGCGAGCTGGGGCCAGACGGCTGCAGAAAACTTCTCGAAAAGCGGCGTGCTTACCAGAGCGAAAGCTTTGCGAGAGGCTTCGTTAATTCGCTTGCTCTAAGTTCATCGGAAGTCGCGGGAGAACAGCGAGACATGTGGGAGTCGATGGTGGAAGCGGCGCAGAATCCTGCGCTGCACTGGGCGGTCATTGCGGTCGCCGTCCTGGCCTGGATCATCAAGATCTTGAGTTCGGGCGACGGAGCCCTGATGGGCGATATGTATCACGACGAATTGGACACCTGATGCGGAGAGAAGGGTCACTGGTCCTTCCCCCGCTCAAGACGTGTCCGAAAGACGCCGGCAAAGGCGCGGGTGGTGGAGGAGGGGCGGCTTTTCAGCCGCCCTTCTGATTCAGGCCCTCCACTTGGCCAGAAACTGGCCCCGGTCCATACAGTCCCAGGGTTTCCGGAGCAGGCGATGGCCGAAACATTCGACCTGATCATCAAGGGCGGCACGGTGGCGACGCCGGGCGGTCTGGGCGTTGCTGATGTCGCGGTGACCCGCGGCCGGGTGGCCGGGATCGGGTCCTTCGAAGCGACGCAGGCAGGCGAGGTGTTCGAGGCGCATGGGCTGCACGTGCTGCCCGGCGTGATCGATACACAGGTCCATTTCCGCGAGCCCGGGCTGGAGTGGAAGGAAGACCTTGAGACCGGGTCGCGGTCAGCGGCGCTTGGCGGCGTGACGACAGTGTTCGAGATGCCGAACACTGATCCGTCCACCACGTCTCCCGAGATGATGCTCGACAAGCTCGCCCGCGCGAAAGGCCGGATGCACACCGACCATGCCTTCTATGCCGGGGCGACGCACGACAACACGGACATGCTCCACGAGATGGAGATGATGGCCGGCGTGTGCGGCATCAAGGTGTTCATGGGCGCAAGTACGGGGCAGCTGCTGGTTGAGGACGATGAGGGCGTCGAGCGTGTGCTGAACGCGATCACGCGGCGCGCGGCTTTCCATTCCGAGGACGAGTACAGGCTGGCCGACCGTCGCAAGCTGGCGCGGCAGGGCGACTGGACCTCACACTATGAAGTGCGCGACGCGGAAGCCGCTATCTCGTCGACGAAACGCCTGCTGCGCCTCGCGCGCAAGACAGGCAAGCGTATCCATGTGCTGCACGTGACGACGGGCGAGGAGATGGAGCTGCTTGCCGCCAACAAGGATATTGCGACCGTCGAGGTTACGCCGCAGCATCTGACCCTTGTTGGTCCGGACGACTATGTCCGCATCAAGGGCTACGCCCAGATGAACCCGCCGGTGAGGGACGCCGCCCAGCGCGCTGCACTGTGGCAGGCGGTGAACCAGGGGATCCCGGACCTCATCGGCTCGGATCATGCGCCGCACACGAAGGAAGAGAAATCGCGGCCATATCCGGCGTCACCTTCCGGCATGCCGGGGGTGCAGACCATCGTGCCCGTGATGCTGACCCACGTGGCTGACGGCAAGATGAGCCTTGAGCGCTTTATCGAGCTGACCAGCGCGGGGCCGCAACGCGTGTTCGGAATTGCGGGCAAGGGGCGCCTCGCGCAAGGTTACGACGCCGACTTCACCATCGTCGACATGAAGGCGCGCAAGACGATCACGCATGAATGGTCCGTCTCGCGCTGTGGCTGGACGCCGTTCGATGGCATGGAGGCGAAAGCCTGGCCGATGGCCACCTTCGTACGTGGCGTGATGGTCATGTGCGACGGCGCGCTTGTCGCGCCTGGTCGCGGCGAGCCGGTCCGGTTCGTCGAGACGCTGGTCCAAGCCTGATGCACGAGCATCGCAAGGGGCTGAATCGGGCGTTGTTCTGGCTGTACTCCGGGCATGGCCGCTGGCCGAACGTGTTCCGGTGGTCGATGCTTGCCTTCGACCTTGTCTCAATCGTCCTGTTCCTCTTTCATCCATCGATTTCCTGGCGTGGTGAAGAGCGGCTGACGGATGGCGCATGGGTCGTGATCGACATTTTCATCGCAGTCATCATCACGCTTGACCTTGCGGCGCGTTTCTACATCGAGCGCTACAAGGCGCGGTTCTTCCTGCGCATCACCAACCTTGCCGATCTGGCCGTCGCAGCCACGCTGCTCATTCCCTTCTTCGCGCAGAACATGGTCTTCCTGCGTGTCTTTCGCGTGGTCCGTCTGGTGCGCGCGTTTGAATTTCTCGACCGGCAGAATGTCCTGTCGAAATGGCTGAACTACAACTCGTTCGTCGTGTCGAAAGTCGTCAACCTGATCGTCTTCGTCTTCATCGTGACGGCGTTCGTCTATGTCGACCAGCACGGACAGAACGACAAGATTCAGAATTATCTCGACGCGCTCTACTTTACGGTGACGACCCTGACGACGACCGGCTTTGGCGACATCACCATGCAGGGAACGACGGGGCGATGGCTTTCCATCATCATGATGGTGCTGGGCGTATCCCTGTTCCTGCAGCTGGTCCGCGCCATCGCAATCGGCGACAAGGTCCGTCACGAATGTCCGGCGTGCCGCCTGTCACAGCATGAGCGTGACGCTGCGCATTGCCGGCGTTGCGGCGCGAACCTCTTCCCGGAAGGCGAGGCCGACGTCGGCGGATGACCGGAGCGCCGGGCTTGCAACGTGGCGCCCGGCGGATAGGGTCCGCACAGATGAACGAGGCGGATATGGCGACAGCTTCCAGCGACATGACAGGGGCGGAAGCGATCATCGGGTCGCTGGCGGATTGCGGTGTGGCCGCATGCTTCGCCAACCCCGGCACCAGCGAAATGCATCTCGTGACGGCTCTGGATCGCGAGCCGCGGATCAGGTCGGTGCTGTGCCTGTTCGAGGGTGTCGCGACCGGGGCGGCGGATGGCTATGCACGCATGGCAGCGACGCCTGCACTGACGCTGCTGCACCTTGGCCCGGGCTATCTCAATGGCGGGGCCAACATCCACAATGGCCGACGGGCGTTCGTGCCGATGATCAACCTGATCGGCGATCATGCCGTGACGCACCGCCAGTATGATGCGCCGCTGGCTTCGGACATTGCGGCGCTGGCAGCGCCCAATTCGCGCTGGCTGAAGTCGGTGGATCGCGTAGAGGATGCTGGCGCCCTTGCGGTTGAGGCGTTCGAGGCAAGCTATGGCCCGCCGCCGGGTCCGGTGTCGCTGATCATGCCTGCGGATGTGGCCTGGACACAGGGCGCAACGCGGGCGGACGGCGGCGCACGCGCAGGGCTGAAGATCGCGGACGATGACCTGATCGAAGCGGCGGGGCGGGCTGTCGCGAAGGCGAAGCGCCCCGCCATGATTGTGAACGGCACGGCGCTGCATGCGGGCGGAGCGGAGACGCTGCGGCGGATGGAGGCGCAGGGCGTTCGTGTGATCACCGATACCTTCATGGCGCGTCATGTGAGGGGCGGCGGGCTATATGATGCGGCGCGGCTGCCATATTTTGCCGAGATGGCGGTCGAGGCTTTGGCGGATGTCGATCTGCTGTTGATCGCAGGCACCAGGTCGCCGGTTGCGTTCTTCGCCTATCCCAACACGCCAGGCGCCTTCACGCCCAAGGGTGCGCGGACGCTCAGCCTGGGCGGCCCCGAGACGGACAGTTTCGATGCAGCTCTGCGGCTGGCCGACTGGCTCGATGCGCCGATGGCGCCGCGTCTGGCGAGCTGGACAAGGCCAGCGGCGGGATCGGGCGACAAATTCAATCCCCACACGATCGGCATGTCACTGGCGCACTACCTGCCTGAGGGCGCATTGATCTCGGACGATGGCGTCACATCGAGCCTGCCGATCTATCAGGCGATGGCAGCTGGCGCGCGCCATGAATGGCTCGGCCATACCGGCGGCGCGATCGGGCAGGGCATGCCGGTTGCGTTGGGCGCTGCGGTAGCACGGCCGGACGTGAAGACAGTATGTCTCGCGGGAGATGGTGCGGGCATGTACACGGTTCAGTCGCTGTGGACGATGGCGCGCGAAAAACTCGACGTGCTGACCATCGTATTCGTCAACAACGCCTATCGCATCCTCAAGATCGAGCTCGCTCGCACTGGCGCTGGCAATCCCGGGCCAGCCGCCAACAACATGTTGAGCCTCGGCAATCCGGATATCGACTGGGTCAAGCTGAGCGAGAGCATGGGTGTGGGCGCCGAGGCTGTTTCCACCTGCGCCCAGTTCAACGATGCGCTGCAACGCGCGCTCGCCATGCGCGGACCGCGCTTGATTGCCTGCCTCATCCCCTGATAGCTGGCCGGCGGATTGCAAGAACATGGGCGATCTCGCGCGTCAGGGCGCCAACATCGACGGGCTTGCCTGATACGCCTTCAAAACCCGCCCCGCGATAGGCCTCGATGTCTTCGCGTGCGAGCTGGGCCGTCAGCGCGATGCACGGTGTCGCGCGGTTCAGGCCATCGGCGTCGCTGCGAATCGCCTGCAGTGTCTGTGGGCCGTCGAGGCCGGGCATCACGATGTCCATCAGGATGAAGTCAACGCGCTGGATCGCGCACACATCGGGCGCTTCTGCGCCGGATGCTGCGAGCGTGACGGCAAAGCCGAGCTGCCCCATCAGCAGCTCCGCGATGCGGCGGTTATTGTCGTTGTCATCGACGCAGAGCACATGCAGTCCGTCCCACTCAGCCGGCGTGGAGTCGATCAGCCGTGGCTCAGGCGATAGTGGATCCGCGCGATCGAATGTCAGGACCAGCCGGAAGTGCGCGCCAGAGCCGCTTGAGGGCTCCAGCGTGAGATCGCCGCCCATCATGCGTGCGAGGCGCCGCGAGATAAACAGGCCCAGCCCGGCGCCGCCAAGGCTGGCCGAGCCAGGCGCCTGTTCGAATGCGGTGAAGATGCCGGCTGCTGCGGTTTCCGGAACCCCTGCGCCAGTGTCGATCACACTGAGGGTGACGCCGATGCGCCCGTCCGCCCTGTTCTCGGTGGAGACCATCAACCTCACCGAGCCCTCGTCGGTGAACTTGATTGCGTTCGAGAGCAGATTGCCGACGATCTGCCGGACCCGGCCTGCATCCACCATCACGGGAGCAACGTGTGCGCTGCTGACCTCAATGCTGAGCGCGATGCCCTTGTCGGATGCCTGCGGTCCCCAGAAGTCCAGCGTGCGCCGCACGAGTGCGATGAGATCAGTCGGCGTCGTGGTGATTTCGAGCTTGCCGGCGTCGATGCGTGACACGTCCAGCAGGTCATTGATGATCGCGAGGAGGCCGCACCCCGCCTCGTCGATAAGGCTGAGCATCTCGTGGCTTTCGCGCTCGTCGAGCCCGCGCTTCAGCAATTCCACCGATCCAAGGATCGCGTTGAGCGGCGTGCGCACTTCATGCCCCATGACGGCGATGAAATCCGACTTCGCCTTGTTGGCGGCCCTGGCCTGGTCGCGCCCGGTGCGCAGCGCTTCCTCGGCGACCTTGATGAAGTTGATGTCCTGCAGAGAGCCTGAGATACGCATCGCGCCGTCAGGATTTTCGCTGTAGCGCGCCCTGGTCGAGAACCAGCGATAGCCTCGCGACTTTGTCAGCAGGCGGAAATCCAGGCGGATGCGGGTGCCGCGCGTGCGCCCGGTCGCGAAGGCGTCCCTCAAGGTCTGGACGTCGTCCGTGTGGATGAATCTGTGGACGTCGACGAAGATCGCGCTGAACTCGGCGCCCGAATAGCCGGTCACGGCCTGGAAGCTTTCCGAAACATCGAAGCGCGGCACGTCAACCTCGGGTACATCCCAGAGCCCGACGCGCGCCGCCTCCAGCGCGACACCGGCGCGTGCGGCGCT
>CAIMMO010000252.1 GCA_903842595.1 uncultured Alphaproteobacteria bacterium | reverse complement strand
GTCGCTGACGGCGCAGACCTTCCAGGCGAACTTTCACTAGGCCGGTGGCGATGCACCGACGTCGCTCACGGCCGCAGCAAATGAAGCCGCCATGAAGCCTCCAAAATCGGCGTGCCGTAACCGTGCGAGCGCCTCTCTGAATTTCAGGAATGGATCCAGCCCATTCGCGTCATCGGCTACCGGCTGCCTTGTCAGCGGACCGAACGGTTTGCGCGTGTCTCAAAACAGGGACTGCTGGCCTTCGGTCGCGCTTGGAGCATTTCTGGCCTTGCGAGGGCGTGGTGACGATTTGGCAGAGACGCGCGACGGACCCGCAAGCGCGGGCGATTGCGGAAGCTGGCGCGCCACCAGCGTGCTCGACGCTCGCCGGGTTTCGAGAAACGCGAGGAGGTCGCCATACCGATAGCGAACTGCCTTGCCGAGTTTGAAAAACGCGAGGCCAGGCTGGGAGCCATCCTCGCGCCATGCCGAGAGCGTGCACGGCTGGAGCCCGAGAAGGTCCGCTGCATCCGCCGTGCTGAGCATTCTGTTTGGATCCGATGACGTCAGCATGGCTGTCTCCACTCAATCTGCTTGAAGAGAATCACGCGAGGCGATCCCAAACAATTCTCCACAGCCTGTGGGTGAATCTCCGAAGCTTCATGAGCGTCACTCAAGAAAGCGCGGCGGATCCACCGCGCATGCACCGATCCAGGCGAGTAACCCCTCACGTCACATGAGGGATGCAGTACGCCCACGAACGGATGAACACCGATCAAGACTGAGCACTGCAGAGTACGCCCAGCAACACAGAGCGATGAGGGCGGGCCTGAACGGATCTGGGCAGATTCTCGCAAGGGCGGAGGACGCCCTCAAGGGTAGCTGCGCTACGGCTTCGCCGCTGCGCCCTTGACCGCGTCCTCCGCCCTTTCGCTCTTCACCAGAATCCGATGTATGTCGGTTGCCGATGTCGACCGCGCACGTCTGGTCCAACATCCGACGTCAAACGAAAGGCCAGGTAGCTGACTGCTGTCATAGCCAGCCACGCCGATTGCATCTCGCAAGCATCATGGTGTCGGCTTGAGATTGTCGACGTTTGCGATCGGCAGTGGTGAGCTGGCTGTAGGTGAAGCAGTGCTGCTCTGCACGAGAGAACTGAACTCAGTTCCCTGCCGAAATCCCGAGATGTGGGCTGCGCGGAGAGTCGAAAAAAGAGAGGCAAGATAAGCAACCGCCGCGCATTTTCATGCACGGCGTTGTCTGCACATAGTTTTTTCCGCCGCGCTTTCGCGTGCGAGGCTCACCAGCAAAGAGCGTTGTTCGCGGATAGGCTGCAAGCACTCGCAAGGCCTGTGGTGTAACGGTTACAACCACGTTCATGAGCCAGCACGAAACCGAATTTGAAGTCACCATCGGAGCTGTCGCCAAGGACACGCCCCCGGCGACTGGAACGATTCGGATCGGTAGATCGCGCGCACGATCAGGCGGCGCTTTAGGCGCCCTGAAACAGCCGGCAGCCGAACGGACAGGCGTCCGCCCTCACTATCGCAAGGCAGGAGCGCGCGCGCCGCGTGTCGTTGCGCCAACAACGCGCAGCGTCATCGTGAAGACCCGGATCGTTCCACATGGCGCAGGCGCGAGGAGCGCATTGCGCACCCACGTTTCCTATCTTGGCCGCGAGCAAGGTGGACAGGCCACTTCCCTGGAAGTGGGCAGCGAGTTCGGCAGCGAGACGCATGAACAAAGCCTCGGTCGCGAGGTCGACTACCTGTCGCGCCAAGAGCAAACCGGCCGAGCGCTCAATGCTTTCTATGACGCGCGTTCCCCGGAGGTGGATGCTCGAGCACTGACGAAAGGATG
>CAIMMO010000251.1 GCA_903842595.1 uncultured Alphaproteobacteria bacterium | reverse complement strand
GAACGAGACGTGGCCTACACCGTCATTGTGGGAGCTGGCATTCAGTCCGTGATGGTGAATCGTATGGGCCGCGATGTTGGCGTGAATCGTCGAGTGAACGAGCTGACCCTGGCGCATGCGCATCGGCGGAGCTGGCCACTGTCTCGCGGAGGATGGGGCATTCTTGTCACGGAAGGTCCAGAAGCGAACCTTTTTTCCATCCGGCATCACCATGTCGAAATTGACGGCGCCCTGATGGTCAAAGGTCACATCAGGCTTCAACCGATCAGGGGTCGCGGGATTGTCAGCGGCCACCTTGCACCCGAAGGCGTCGAACAACTCAGAATTGCGCGTGACCATTACTTGGCTGCCTTTCTCGGACCGACCATTTCCCAATGGGTAATCAAGCCTTGCGGGTAGTTTCCGCCGCCGGCAGTCTGCGACATCTCCATGTGACAATGCATTGGGTAGTAGAACGGGAAGGTTTCTTCCCGTGGAGGCCAGGCTCCGTCGGGGATATCGTCCGGCTTGATGAAAGGCAGCAGTACGTCCTTTCGCCAGAGAGGCGGAACAGTCCAGCTATCGCATTCGACGATGTTGGTTCTTTTCCGCACAGCAAGGCTTCCGCTGTCGACATCTGCCATAGTGAAAACGTGGTTCCCGTGGATGTGCGGACTGTGCGTTGCGAGGCCAGCATTCATCGTGCGGATGAGGACAGGCTCGCCCTCATATCCGTGGGGCGTCGTGGCCAGATCGTGGGACGCATCATACCCTGACAGACCGTTGAGCGTGAAGTATCGCGGCAGGAATTTGCTGCGCAGCCCGGCCATGTCGATCGCGAGGTTAAGCTCGACCTGACGATTCAATGCCGGATCGATCGAACTGAACATCCAGACAAAATTTCTCTCGTTCACGTCATGGCGCCACGGCTCACCTGGAAAGCGCGTCGATGCGCCCAGAGCATCAAACAGAGCCGCCTGGGCTGCGGTTGGATCCGTGTATGGCGTCTTTGTCCCACCCGCCGTTCTGCCATTCACGGGCAAGACCACAAGGGGCCCATGCAAACCCACCAGGCGGCCAACCGCACCCTCTGCGTTTTCGTGATAGATGTAACTTCCCGCACCTGGAGCTGTGAACATGACAGTCTGTGACGATCCAGCAGGGATGATCGGAAACCTGTCAGTTGCGAAACCTGTAAGGGCAAAGCGTCTGGGCTTCCGGGTCTTGTTGACCAGCTTCAATGAAACCGTCGCGCCCTCGACGACTTGCAATGTCGGCCTGATCAGGCGCGTTACCGGATGTCGATAGGCGAGCGCAAACAGCACCTCACCGTCAATCATCTCTTCCTGGATTTCCTCGAGATGAAGTTCGAACGTGGCAGCCGTCTGGGCATCTGCCGTTTGTCCTGTCATTGCACCGACGAGGCCAGCTGCCATGGCAGCCGCGCTTCCGTAGGCTATGAAATCTCTTCTGTTCATTGTTGGCCCCACTGAACGGCCCGGCGAGACCGCCAATTGCTGATCTGCGTGCTTTTGCGAACGCGGTGTCAGGCCACTCACCAACACACCGACCTCCGCCCAAGAACTGGACAGCATGGCCGCCTCTCCCCTCGCGGCATAGATAGACGTTTGGGCAGCCAACTATTGCTTTTGTCTAGAAATTTCCCCTTTGCAGCGAGGAAGCCTCGTGTACTTCCGCAAAAAGGAATCCGGTCGCCAGCGATCAGAATCCGCCAAGGGCCTGCCCGCGCTGGTCCGTCCACCTCTGCGCGAGAGAGCGGATCTCCAGAGGCACGAAACGTCCAGGCCCCGGTCACGTCCACCTGAGTGGTGTAACTTGGGGCGGTCAAGCAGTGTACCGGCTCAGGCCGCGCGCGGTGTGAGTATCGGTGTTGCGGCAGGCGACGCATGAGCGAACCGGTCGGCTTCCTCCTCGATGGCACTGACGCCAGCGAACGCCTCGATCGACAGGTAGCGGTGCTGTAGCGTAACCGCCCGATTGCTCCGGCCTTGTTATGCCGAACGATCTGTGATCGGGCGCGTGGATCAGGTGACGTCGTTAGCGACGTCCTTAAGGACGTCATCAGACAGGGATCTGCGATCAGGCAGCCTGCCTGTGGGCAGGTTCGACGGCCATGGGCGTCCAGTTCCAGGGAAGAAGATCGTCGAGCTGGTTGATCTTGTGGTCGTGGATGCGTGCGAGCACGTCTGTGAGGTAGGCTTGCGGATCAAGCCCGCAGATCTTTGCTGTCTCGATGATCGTCATCGCGCTCGCGAGCGTCTCGCCTCCGGTATCGCTTCCGGCGAACAACCAGTTTTTCCTGCCGATGCCGATCGGCCGCATGGCGCGCTCAGCCGCATTGTTGTCGATCGCGATCCGCCCGTCCTCAAGGAACAGGGTGAACGATGCCCAGCGGTTGAACCCATAGTTGATGGCCTTGGCGAGATCGCCCTTGCGGGAGATGGCGTTCAGCTGAGCCCGCGCCCAGGTCTCGAACGCCTCGACGATCGGCTTGCTCTTCGACTGCCGGATCGATCGCCGCTCCTCGGCCGGCAGGCCGTGGATTTCGCGCTCGATGTCATAAAGGGCGCCGATCTGCTCAAGCGCCTGCCTGGCAAGGTCGAGCTTCTGCGAGGTCCACAGATCGTGGAACTCCCTCCGCAGGTGCGCCCAGCATGCAGCTTCGATAATCCGCACCTTCCCCGCAGGGTCAGGCTTGTAGAGCTCCTGGAACCCGGCATAGGCGTCGGCCTGAAGAATGCCGTTGAAGTTCTTCAGATGCGCCTGCGGCCGGATCCCCTTGCGATCGGGCGAGAAGTAATACGCGATCGCCGGCGGCGCCGGCCCTGCCCACGGCCTGTCATCGCGCACATACGTCCAGATCCGACCTTGTTTGACGCCCTTGCCAAGGCCTTCGATGCGGCGGTCGCGATCAAGACCCCGGATATGCGTGTCATCACCATGGACACGCTCACCCGCCATCACGCTTTGACGGATACGCTCAACCAGAGGGGCCAGAACCCTGACGCTGCGCCCACACCAGTCGGCCAGCGACGTATCAGGGATATCCGCCCCCATCCGCTCGAAGATCTCATTGAGGCGATAGAGCGGAAGGTGGTCGTCGTATTTGGAGACCAGGAT
>CAIMMO010000250.1 GCA_903842595.1 uncultured Alphaproteobacteria bacterium | reverse complement strand
TCGCTCAGGTCGGCTTCGCGCCCGAACGTCTGCAGAAGATAGGGATGCGGTATGCGCGCGAACTCAAAGCCTTGCCGTCGATTGCGCCACACTTGGCGAGCGATGGCTCGGCGCCTCTCGCGGACTAAACTGGCGCTGACCGGCACACGGGTAGATCAGCGTCGTGTTTGGACATCGCTCACCGCGCTACTCAGTTGATTGCGCGACGGTGGGAGGTGTCAGTCATCGGCGCCTGTCCACAGCCCTCAGCACCGCACAGGGCAAGTTGTGCATATCGGGAGGCGCCCCCCCCGGTATCTCGCAACTTCTGATCTTCGGCTCTTGACGCGAAAAGGTGCCTGAGCTGTCTGGTGATGCGTCCAAGGACGTGGTGCCAAGGTCGGATTCGTCACACCGGCAAACTGGAGCCCATCGCAACGCTACTGTGACTTCCTCCTTCACTGAAGGAAGTTCTATGAGCGATCAAAATGTAGTTGTTTCAGCTTATCATCGGGCGATTGCGCGCGAGAAGGCTAGGAGCGGTATCAGTTGGCCGTTAGTCAGGTTGGGCTGTGTCCATGACGATGGGACGATTACGGACACAAACACTCTTGCCCCTCAGCTCGTGGCGACATGGACGGTAGACAGAGTGGGGCGCGTTCGCGTCACGCTTGTTTGACTGCCTCGTCGTACGAAAACTAAGGTCACTTAGCTCAGTGTGTGAACAGGCATGTGGTCGGTGCGCGCATCGCCACATTGCGGGGTTGATTTCTCGGAAACTGGTGGGGTCATTCATCGGTGCCTGTTCACACGCGATGTATGTCTTCTGTCGCGACCTGAAGCCCAAGACGCGCCAGCCTCAGCTGGTCCGCTTCGCTATCGAGGGCGAGAAGGATCCCGCAGCGCAGACCATGGCTCGCAAGAGCTGGGAAGCGCGCCGCTCCAACGCTAACGTACGCTAAGCCCGTCCTGTCACACGGCAGGACTTTTCGTTGTGGGTGGCGGCGCGCGCGGGGTGGACTGGAGACTGATGACCTGCAAACCTCCACAATGTGAGTAACGGTATGCTTGGGGAGACTGCGATGGACTTGGCCGCACGGCTCACGGATCTGCAAAAGCGGGCAACCGATCACCGCGAAGTACTTCTCACCGAGGAGGCCGCCAAGAACGCGCTGATCATGCCGTTCATCCAGGCGCTCGGATACGACGTCTTCAACCCCGCCGAGATCATTCCTGAATTTACCGCAGACGTTGGCGGAAGAAGGCACGAAAAGGTGGACTATGCGATCTGCGCAGGCGGCAAGCTCGCTATCCTTATCGAGTGCAAGCCGTCGTCTGTTGCTCTCGACCTCAAGCATGCGGCGCAACTCTATCGCTACTTCAGCGTAACCGACGCACGGCTTGCAATCCTCACGAACGGGGTTGTTTACCAATTCTACTCCGACGTCGAACGACCCAACGTGATGGACGACAAGCCGTTTTTCACCTTCAACCTCGACGCCATCCGGCCGGGCGACGCGAAGACGCTGGAGAGCTTCACGAAGGCCGCGTTCGACATTGATCGGATCGTGCGGGAAGCGGGTGACCTGAAGACTCAATCGCTCTTGCGCAAGGAGTTGGAGAAGGAACTTGCCGAACCATCTGATGAGTTTGTGCGGATGCTTGCCGCTCGCGTGTATGACGGACGGCTCACACAGGCCGTGAAGGAGCAGTTCACGAAGCTCGTTGCCAGCTCAACGAACGCGCTCATTCGCGACCTGGTAAACGAGCGGCTTTCGTCTGCACTGAACGCGACAAGCATCCCGATAGTCGATGAACCGTCACTAGGCGACACTGAGGAAGTCATCACGACAGCGGAAGAGATTTCGGGCTTCCACATCGTTCAGGCCATCGCCGCCCGTCACACTCAGCCTCACCGCGTGGTGATCCGTGACGCCAAGGCCTACTGCGCCATTCTGCTCGACGACAACAATCGCAAAACTATTGCGCGCCTGCACTTCAATGGCCTGACCCGCAAGTATGTCGGCACGTTCGTCGGCAAGGCGGAGACCAGACACCTGATCGCAGAGCTGACGGACATCTATCAGCTTGAGGCGCAGATAGAGGCGCGCATCACCGAGCTTAAGCAAACGCCGCTGGCAGATCTGGCTCCAGAAGAATAACTGCGCCCGCTGCGGGGGCTGGAGGGCGCGGCCTTCGTTGCGGCGTGTGACGATATCCGGGCGCGTCATTTATCTGGGTGGGCTGGCACCTGACCCTGCTTGTGGCCAAGCAGGAGAAGGGAGTGTTCACGCTTGATGCTTTACACCCCAAGACCAGGTTACGAGGCTGAATTGACTTGCTGTGGGGTGGTCCGTAGCTTCCCTCAGCAGTCGCCTAGCTTTGTCGATCAGTATCTCCTGAGCTGAGGTCGAAATGCGCTATGCAGTGTTTCCCATCGCAGTTTTGCTGGCGGGATGCGAACCTGCCGATCAGGCAATAGATCGCGGTTATGACGATGGCTATGCGGCTGGCTACAACACGACATGCGAGATCCGGTCTACGCTAATCGCCGGTGATTGGGACAACAGGGACTACTCCAGTGGCTACCGCGATGGCTATGCCGCTGGCGCTTCGGCATGTCTTACGGAGCGTAGGGCAGACTGATGTCAGGCGAAGTGAGAAATTGATCCCCTCGGATATTGGACATGAGGAGGTGAGAGCCGCTTCGTTGACTCCGACCCCTCCGCAGCCTGAACATGTCCAACCTGTTGGGGGCTACTCATGACAACGACACTTCGGACTCTGCTTCTGGCTGCGGTTGGAGCTTTGGCGCTGTCGGCGTGCGGTGGAGCGCAGACGCCAGTAGCTAAAGGGCTTGCCGCCTCTCCGCCGCGTGCGGGCGAGACGTTCCGCGACTGTTCGGATTGCCCACAGATGGTGGCGATCCCAGCCGGATCGTTCTCGATGGGCTCGTCTGCGGACGAGGTGTACCGCAGAGATGATGAAGGTCCGCAACGCCCAGTATCGGTCCCCGCGTTTGCGGCGGGCAAGTATGAGGTGACGCAGTCGGAGTTTCGCCGCTTCGTCGATGCTACCGATCGAGCCATGGGCGGCAGCTGCTTTGCCGATGTAGGCGGATGGGACCAGACGCGAGGGGCGAACTGGCTCTATCCGGGTTTCAGCCAGACTGGCGCGCAGCCCGTTGTCTGTGTCTCGTGGGACGACGCCAGTGCCTATGCAGCCTGGCTGTCGCAGCAGACGGCGAAGACTTATCGTTTGCTATCGGAAGCCGAATGGGAGTTCGCGGCCAGATCGGGCCAGCCTTCGCTCTACAGCTTCGGGTCTGACGCGGCGGCGGGCTGCCGCTACATGAATGGGGCCGACGTCACATATTTTCTTGGGAGATCTGACGGGATAATCGGTACATGCAACGACGGATATCACTATACCGCACCCGTCGGAGCTTTTGCTCCCAACGCCTTCGGCCTTTTCGACATGCACGGCAATGTCTCGGAGTGGGTTGAGGACTGCTACGAGGACAGCTACGCGGCGGGCCAACCGAGCGACGGGCGCGCGTTCACGAAAGACTCGTGCTTGTTCCGTGTGGCGCGCGGTGGCTCATGGATCATGATACCAGAGATCCTCCGCTCCGCAGTCCGGGATTCGGGTATGCAGGCGGACCGGTTCAGCCTTCGCGGTTTCCGTCTTGCCCGGACGCTATGATGCACGCGCGGGCCTGTTTCCTTGACGTACTGCCTCCGTCGCTGATTATGAGCGCATAGGGGGCAATCCATGAAGGCGACGCTTCGAACGCTGGTTGTGGCTGCGGTTGGAACTGTGGCGCTGACGGCGGTGGCGCAGTCGCAGTCGGCAGATGATCAAGCTAGGACGGCCTACTACCGAGGAGACTATGCCGCCGCTCTCCGATTGTCGCTTAATCTCGCTGAGCAGGGTGATGTAGCCGCTCAGTACCGGCTGGGTGTCATGTATGACAAAGGCGAAGGCGTACGGGAGAACGATACGGAGGCGGTGAAGTGGTATCGCCTGGCTGCTGAGCAGGGCGCGTTTGAGGCTCAGGAACAACTAGCCTGGAAGTACGAGGAGGGAGAGGGTGTTCCGCAGAACTATGTGGAGGCCTACAAGTGGTACGCCCTCGCAGCAGCTCAAGGAATTGGCTTTGCAAAAATTGCACGCGACCTGCTGCAAACAAACCGAATGACCCCCGCCCAGGTTGCCGAAGGCCAGAGGCTCGCTGCTGAGTGGAAGCCGAAGAAGTGAGCGGCGATTACTGAATGACCGTGCACTTGCCGTGGCCTAAGGTTAGTCTTGCGTTTCCCCCGCTCTGCCCATCTTCCCATGGGAAGAACGACCGTTGAAATGGCCCACTCGGCAGAAAGACAAATTCGGTGAACGGAAGGGGCGCGCTGCAAACTATTCGCGTCAGGGCCCCCGAGGCCCCTTCCTCGAGATACTCGCTACACCAACGAAACCTCTGAGGTTCGCCGGGAGGGGCAACGCCATAACAGCCCTGGCCCCTGTTGCGGTTGGCTTCAAGGCACAGGTTGTCATAGCCCTGCTTGGGGCGGTCCTCCGCCCTGTTGATTTTGCGAACTATGAATTTTTGAGGCGAGAAGTTTCGTTGTACCCATTCGCCGCCCTCCCAGTTGAAGCCCGTGCTTGCCGTTTCCTCGCAGAGCGAAGTGAAATCGGCGAGCGGTGTGGGTTCAGTCTGGGCCGACGCTATCGCCGGCATGAGCAACGCAGCGAACGCAACAACCAGCACACGCCTCATCAAGCCCCCCGCAAAGCGTTACGCTAACGCACCCATCCGTTGCCCGCAAAGGCTCGCCACCCGAGGTGGCGACGCACTCTGGTGCCAACGAGCGCGAAGCCGGGGAAAAGGGTCGCGAAATCGCTCGGACTGGTACCTATTTGGTACCTGGGCAGGCACATGCTGCGTCCGCCGGGTGTATCTTCGCGCCTAAGCTCTTGATTGTAATGGTGCTGCCTACGTGACTTGAACACGTGACCCCCGCATTACGAATGCGGTGCTCTACCAGCTGAGCTAAGGCAGCCTCCGGCTTGTCGCCGACGCGGGGCTATAACCCGGAGGGGGTTAAGAAAGCAAGGTCGGCCGCCATGTCGCAGGAACTGCTGACCTGGCGGCCGGAAACACGTGTCCTGTCAGGCCCAGGGCCCGGGATAAGGAGCCGTTCAGGCCGGCTTGCGGAAGCGCAGGGTCAGCCGGTCGCTTTCCCCGATGGCCTTGTACTTGGCAGCGTCGAACCCGGCCGGCGTCTCGCCCTGGTTGCGAGGCGAGGTCCACGAGTTCGGGGGCAGGGTCCAGACGCCAAAGGGGTGATCCTTGGTGTCCTTGGGGTTGGCATTGACCTCACTTTCGGCTTCGAGAACCAGACCCGCCTTCTGAGCAGCCGTCACGATCGATGCCTTCGAGACATAGCCGTCGCCGCCCAGCCGGCCGTTAGCGTTCGCCTCGGGGCGCGGATCGGCGCGGTGATCGACAACGCCCAGCACGCCGCCCGGTTTCAGCGCGGCGGCAAAGTCGGCGAAATACTTGTCGACCATCCCGGGCTGCCAGTACCAGTTGTGGAAGTTGCGGAAGGTGACGACCATGTCCGCGGTTCCAGCGGGTACAAGAGGCCCAGAATCCCTGTTTAACGGAACGTAGGTCTGCGGTCCCCACACAGCCTGGTCAGCGACGGCTGAGATCTGATTGCCGGTGCCGATATACTTCCCGCCCGTGGCCTTGGCGTAGGGCGCGAGAATTTCGGCGTAGTAGCTGCCCGGCTGCACTTCGATGACCGTCATGCCGGGCTTGAGCCCGAAGAAGGCCAGCGTCTCAGCCGGATTACGATGCGGATCGCGAACCTTGTTCGCCTCCGATCGCGCAGGATTGGCAATAGCTGTCACAAGCGCAGCGTCTGCCTTCGGCGCGGCTTGCGTTGTCTGTGCGTTGGCGTTGTCCATCGCCGGCGTGCTGCAGGCCATCAGGGCCGTCGCCATCGTCGCAAGCACAGCCAGAGTCTTCGTCGTACGGATCAAGACGTTCTCCCAGTGTCCATGAGCTCACAGTATCCATGAGCCGTGTCAGGCTATCCCCGTCCGGGATGCAGTACCGAGCTATGCGGGCAGAGACAGCGGGGCAAGCGCCGCGGCACACAAATCAGCGCCACCGTGATGACAACCGCGTATGTAACTGCGCTTACTTGCCCTCGATCCCGCACGTGCTCAGCCGGGCCCCTGGGTTGCCGTCGCGGCGCCAAGCAGGCGCGTGTTGAGCGACTTCATGGCGTCGTCGAGCATGGCGCGTTGCATCGCCTTTTCGCGCCATGTCGCAAAGGCGTCATGTGCGCGGCCGGAAAGTCCCACAACGGCGTTCATGGCCTTGCGTATCTCGCCGACATCGAGCTGGCGCCGCGCCGTGCGGATCGTGTCAGACGCCAGCGCAACACTATTGGCGGGTTCGAACCTCACGACGCTAGCAAATGCCTGACGAAGCCAGTTCCAGCCGTCATCGCTGTCTTCCTCCGCATGTCGCAGTGCCCGCGCGGCACTCGCATCAAAATCGGCACGCAGTTTCGACAGGGCAGGCACGCCCGAAACGGTGAAGGTTGCGATGTCGGACAAGGCCGTGTCGCCCGGAAGCAGGTCCGATAGCGCTGCGTGCTCCGCCGCGAAGGGCTCGCCATTGCGTGCGGCGTCTTCAAGCACGGCGAGTGCGCGTATGGTCTGCGCGCGCGTCGTGGCTGTGGTCACCGTCTCCGGCACGATCGCCGCGGCTGCCACGGAAACTCTCGGTATGGCCGCCGGCGACAGGCCGCGCTGGCCGGCGAGTCCGATGGCGATATCATTCAAGCCGGCCTCCAGCGCGCTCAGCGCCGCCTCGCGCTGGTCGAACGCGGTTACCAGCGTGGTGTTCGCCAGATTGAGTTCGGCCACCTGGCTTGCGAGGTCTGCGATGGCGCGGCGGACATCCTGCGTGGTTTCGGGCGAGGCCGTCGCATCGTCAGCGATACGCTCAAGCCGGTTGACGCGCGCCAGCAGGATGCCGAGCGGCGTCGTGCTGACGATAGCACTTTCGTTCGCGGCACCCGAGCCCGCGCCGCTCAAGGCGGACAGCTGCGCCGCCAGCGCGCCGATATCCGTTCGCAGCGTGGTGTCTGCAACATCCTTTTCGCGCAGCCGGTTGCCGTGCGCATCGACGCGCGCCCGCATGGCGACGATGTCGGCGCTCGCCTGAGTTGAGCCGCGCTGCAGGGCCTGAATCGCAAGCGACAGTTCGTCGATCTCGCGCGCCAGCGTTCCAGTTGGCGCGTTCGAGCTGGCATTGCTGACGATGATGGCCACGGTCGCGCCCAGCACGGCGGCAACCGAACTCGCGGTGATCAGGTGGGGCCAGGTCACCGAACGGCTGCGCATGCGGCGCGGCCCCACGCGGCGCGATTGCGACCGCGATAACGGCGATGGCGTACCTTCTGCAGGTTCAAATTCTGCGTCGATCGGCTCAGGCTCGACGCGCGACGGATCTGTCATCGACCACCAGCCTCATGGCGTCTGCCTTCCGCCTCCCCGCGAAAAGGATATGCAGAGATCGGCGCTTGTCTCAACCGAAAACGAGACGCGCGAGGGCTGAAACGAGCGCCGTTTCGTCCGGCGTGGCGGCGATTTCGATGCGGGCCGCGTGGTCGGCCAGCGGCGCGGCGGCAGCCTCCGAAATCGCAACGATCGGAGGCAAGGCACGGCCACCCGCGCTGTCGACAAATCCCGCCAGGATGGTCGCAGCGCGCGGCGAGTGGACCATCACGGCGTTGATCTGCGCTTCTCCTGCGAGCAAGGCGGCAAGGTTCGGGCCTGGCGACTGAACCGGAGCCGCGTGGAAAACCGGAACAAACCAGGCCACATGGCCTGCCGCCGACAGCCGTTCGGCGAGATCGCCACGGCTTTCGGCATTGCCGACATGCAGAAGGCGCATTTCGTGGGGCAATTTGCGGGCAATCAGATCGATTAGCGCCTCGACATCGCCGTCCGCTGAAACAACTTCGGTAAAGCCTGCGTCGCGGGCCGCCTGAGCCGTACGGGCACCGACGCAGAACACGCGCGCATCCCGCCGCCGCGACAGCCTGGCGAATTGCCGCGCCCCGTTTGCGCTGGTGAAGGCGAGGGCGTCGAATTCCGGAATTGCGGCATCAACCGGCACAATCGCAAACAGCGGCTCAACGATCACGTCGAAACCGGCGGCGCGCAGTCGCTGCGCCGTCTCGGACGCGCCAGGTTCGCTGCGAGTTACCAGGATGCGTGGCAAGGGTGAGTGCGGCACAGGGCTCAGGCCTTGCAGGTTTCGGGGCGGTTCAATCATCCGCTCAGGCGATCCGGATCGCAAGTCGCCAAGTGAGCTGCGGACAAGATCACGCGTCGGCGTCTTCTTCATCGCCATCGTCAGGGCGCGGGATGCCTTCCTGTTCATACGCACGTTCGGCGGCGACATCTTCGCCCAGCGCACTCCCAAGCACTTCGACGTCAAACGCACTTGGCCGGCCCTCGATCAAGCCTTCGGCGCGCCAGCGTCGTGAGCCGTCTTCGGCGAGAAGTTCGCCCGCCATCTCGGCGCCCTCCGGCGTCAGCCTGAAGTGTGCAGCGATCGGCGTGCGGCACGAGCCGTCGAGCTTGCGCAGGAAGGCCCGCTCGGCCAGCGCTGCAAGTCGCGCCTCCTCATTGTCGAGTTTCGCCGCGAGTTCCTTCAGCCAGTCAGGCGCATCCATTCGCAGCGTGGCGCCGATGATGCCCTGGCCTGCAGCCGGCAGCATCTCGTCGATCTCGAGGATGCCGGCCGCCTTGTCGATCATGCCGAGCCGGCGAAGGCCTGCTGCGGCAAGAATGGTCGCCTGCGCTTCACCTTCTGCCAACTTGCGCAGGCGGGTCTGCACGTTGCCGCGGAACATCACGACTTTCAGGTCCGGACGTGCGGCCAGCAGCTGAGCCTGGCGCCGCAGGCTGGACGAGCCCACAACCGCGCCGTGCGACAAATCCGCGAGCGAACCAACGGGCCCGATTAGGCAGTCGCGCGGATCTTCGCGCTCAAGGAATGTCGCCAGATAGAGGTGGTCGGGCAGGGTGACGGTCACGTCCTTAAGCGAGTGCACCGCTATGTCGATCTCGCCCAGCTCCTGCGCACGGTCGAGCTCCTTGGTGAACAGGCCCTTGCCGCCCGCCTCCTGCAGCGGCCGGTCGAGGATCTTGTCTCCCGTCGTTGTGAATGTGTGCAGCACCGTGGCGATCCTGCCGTGTGACGCCTCGGCGATCAGCGCGGCAAACATGTTCGCCTGCGCCAGCGCCAGGGGCGAGCCCCGCGTGCCGATCCTGACTGTCCCCGATACTGCCCGCTGTGATGTCATCGTTGGCTTTCTGAACGTTCGCGGCGTACAAGCGCCGCCGCAATGATGCAAGGCGCTGTCACGGTTCTTGGTATCGAAACCAGCTGCGATGAGACCGCGGCGGCGGTCGTGCGCCTCGAAAACGGCAGGGCCGAGGTGCTGTCTGAGCATGTCGCCAGCCAGACCGAGGACCACGCCCTCTATGGCGGGGTTGTACCCGAAATCGCCGCCCGGGCCCATGTCGAACGGCTGGATTCGCTTATCCGCCTCGCGACGGAAGAGGCAGGCGTCGGCTGGGTCGGGCTGACCGGGATCGCCGCCACCGCAGGTCCGGGCCTCATCGGCGGGGTCATGGCGGGGCTGTCGACCGCCAAGGCGATCGCGCTCGCACGTGGCCTGCCGCTGGTCGCCGTCAACCATCTGGAAGGCCATGCCCTCAGCCCGCGGCTCGCCGAGGAGGTAAGTTTCCCCTACTTGCTCCTGCTGGTTTCAGGCGGTCATTGCCAGTTCGTGTTCGTGGAGGGCGTCGGGCGCTATCGCCGCCTCGGCTCGACGATCGACGATGCGGCGGGCGAAGCCTTCGACAAGACCGCCAAGCTTCTTGGCCTCGCCGGGCAGGGTGGGCCCGCCGTCGAACGCGCAGCGCTGACCGGCGCTGCAGGCACCGTAGCTCTTCCTCGGCCGCTTCTCGACCGGCCAGGTCTGGACATGAGCTTTTCCGGCCTGAAGACCGCCGTCCGCCGCGCAGCAGAAGAACTCCCGCTGACCGCGCAGCGCTGCGCCGATATCTGCGCGTCCTTCCAGGAAGCTGTGGCCGACATTCTCGCAGTGAAGTCTGCCCGCGCGATGGAGCTGGTGGCCGGGCTCACCGATCGCCGCACGCTCGTCGTGGCCGGCGGCGTTGCCGCCAACAAGGGGCTCCGCGCACGCCTCGAGGCTGAAGCGCGGCACCACGATTTCCGCTTTGTCGCTCCGCCACTGCGCTGGTGCACCGACAACGCCGCGATGATCGCGCTTGCCGGCGCCGAACGCCTGCGCCTTGGCTATTCCGATCCGCTGGATACGCCTGCGCGTGCGCGCTGGCCACTGGACGAAGCGTCGGCCACCGCCACGCCGGTCTACGGTGCAGGCAAGAAGGGCGCCAAGGCCTAGCATCTGTGGGCGCTTCAAGGACCGGCTGACGTGCGTGCAAGTGCCGGCCGGGTCTCGCCCCGATGCTCTCTCGGATTTGCTGGAAGCGTGGAGGGCTCGTTCTCCAGGTTCCGGCCGGGCGTTCTGGTCGCGTCCAGCTTCGCTGCGAAGCCGTGATTCACGTCGCGATGCTTCATCTCGTCCGCTCTTACGGCGATCACAAGGTCGCGCAGCCGCGCATCAGGCGCCATCTTCCAGTAGGTTATCGCGATCTCGGGAGCGGGCCCATTGTCGATGCGCCCCGCATCTATCTCAGCGAGGAACTGCGTGTAGGAGATCACCGCCTCCTCCTCGAAGTAACCGATCGTGCGGTGGGCCGTTCGCGGTGCGAAAAGGTAGAGGACGAAGTAGAAGTTCCAGAACACGCCCTGTGCGAGAAGGACAAGAAAGCGCTCGAATGCATTTGGCTTGAACAGCGCAACGAACGCCATCAGGTGCATGCGTTCATTTTCGGCCTCGTCGATCAGTTCCCTGATCCAGCCATCATCGTCACGCATCCGGCGCAGCGATTTCAGATGTTGCATCATGCCGCCAACCATGCCGGGCACGCCTGCGACGGTTTCCAGAACGATGGCGCGGTGGCCATAGCGATGCGCGAAGAAGGTATCGGCGAAAAAGCGCAGCAGCTTCGTGATCCCGAGCGCAATGCGATCGGACACCCCCTTCGCTGCGTGGTGACGCGTAAGGTCGCTCATTGACCGGATATGGATATCGCCCCGACGGGAACCAGTGCCCCTGACGCCACGGGAGCGAATGCCGCACCTCCGGAGGTATATCAGGGCAGGTTATCCGACGCGGGCGTCGACGAATCGGGCGGCGACGAGACGAGCGGGGCATCGTCGTTTGCGCGGGCGTCGGCCGGGGCCACGACCGGTGCAGGGATGTCCGACCAGGGCGGTGGCGGCTTGCCGCCGACGCTCAGGACCTGCCGCACCGAATACGCCCCGCCGAGCTGGTTGGCCGAGTAGCCCGTCGCTTCGTCGAGCGGATACTCCTGTCCCAGCAGCAGCTTCACGCGATGTCCGATATTCTCCCCATGACAGACGAGGCATTCCTCCGTCATCAGGATCGGCCGCATCCAGCGGAAGACCTCTTCATCGCCCTCGTACCGTATCTCCGCGACATCCAGCGTCGCGGCGTCCAGGCCCGAGTCCAGCATGAAGCTCATCTGCTCCATCTGCTGACGCTCCCAGTCGTCAGGCGCATTGGCTGGATTCCGCACGCCAAGCGCCGTGCGGCTGAATTCGACCTCGACCTCGTTGCTGATCTCGCGTCCCCAGTCCGGAACGTGGTCGGCATAGGCCAGCCAGACCGCGACCGGATCCTCATCCCGCTGTAGCCGCGCGATGATCTCGGGCGCCATGCGCTGGTCGAACTGCAGCGCCGCTTGTCTCGCCGCGCGAATGCTGCCGGCGTCGGGCTGTTCCACGAGCGGCGCGCAGGCAGTCGCGACAAGCGCAGCGCAAGCGAAGCCCAGCACACGCAACAGCGACTTAGCCGGCCTTGAGCATGAACTTGAAGGTCGAAGCATCAGGTTCGGCTGTACTTTCCCACGGCCTGCGCTGGGCCAGCGTGATTTCGCCTTCGCCCGCGGCGACGGCCTCGAATACCACCACTTCCCAGTGATTGCCGCCAGCGAAGCCCGGCAGGAATTGCGAGGTCGTTGTCGACCCGCCCGGACCATCGGTGGCCTTCACCCATGCCGGCGGCCCAGATGCGCCCCAGACATAGCCAGCTGTCGGCACGCCCGACAGCGCCACCGCGATCTTCTCTCCAACCTTCACATCGAAGGACTTGCCGGCATCCTCGCTCGTCAGCGTCCGCGCTACGCCGTCCATCTTCGGCGGCGGCAACGAGCGGGGCTCGAACGTGCAGGCGCGTGTTGCGCCGTCCGACGTCCAGGTGGCGCCGGGGCCTTCCAGCATCAGTGAGACTTTTTCGTTCTTCCACGTCATCCCGGTCGTTGCGGCCTCATCGACCTTCAGGCTGATCGCAGCCCCCCCGTCGACCCGCGCCAGCGTCTCGCCATCACCGTGGTGGAACACGACATCCAGCTTCGACCCGCCCTCGCAGGTGAAGTTCGCAGCATAGTCGAAACGCTCGTCCGTCACAGGTTTCGCGTCGCCTCCGTCCGTCACCGTCTGCCCGGCGCAGGCCGCGAGGCCAAGACCAGCAGCAACCGCAATCGACCTAAGTCTCATGAACAAAGTCCCCTCGTCGCAATGCGTCGACCTTCCGCCCCGCTTAAGGCCGTTGCAACCAGATTCGCCAGCCCGGACAGGATTTTTGCCGCGCTGCCGGACCCCGCCGAATCCCTCTAGACTGCGGCCATGTCCCGAACGCACGGGGCCCGGAGACGCGCCATGGCGGATTTCACCTCGATCATGCTTGCCGTTGCGGCGCTTGGTGCTGGCGGCGCTGCCGCCAGCGGATGGACGGCGGCCGTCATCGTCCCCAACACGCACTTCGATGGGTTGGACGCCGGCAGGGCCGACCGGATGATCCGCAAGGTGATCTCCGCGACTGCAGGCTTGCAGGCGCTGCTGCTTGGCCTCGCCACGGGCGCAGCCCTGCTGGGCGGCGCGAGGGCCGCCGCGATCGTATCGGCAATCTGTGCGCTCGGTTTCCTGTCGAATGTCTGGACGCTTGCCCCGCGCAAGGAAAAGACGGTGCCCGGAATCAGGAAACGCACCTCGACGCAACGCGCGGTCGCCGTGGCGTTAACGCTCCTGATGACCGTCGCCGCTATAACGGCCGCCTTTCTGGCGGCTTTCGGTGTCTGACCGCTTCCACGGAAAAGGCCCGAAGCGGTGGCCAATCTGTGAACCCTGGCGGCTCGCGCTGGCACGCAAACCGTGTATCCCGATGCTCCGGTGAACAGGCCGTGGACGGAGCTAGGGCATGGATATCGCGATCCAGACATTCGTGAAGGGGTTTCCGGATTTCCTGATTCATGGCGGCGTTACGCTCGCCCTTCTGATGGCTGGCTGCATCGTCCATATGCTGCTGACACCGATGAAGGAGATGCAGCTGATCCGGGCGGGGAACGTTTCTGCAGGCATCAGTGTCGGCGCGGTCATTGTCGGACTTGCGGTTCCGATGTCGGCCTGCCTCGCCACGGCCACGACGGTCTACGACATCCTTATCTGGGGCGTTGTCGCCATCCTCTTGCAATTGCTGGCCTTTCGGGCTTCCGACCTCCTGCTGCGCGACCTTCCCAAGCGAATAGAGCGTGACGAGGTCGGCGCGGCGCTGGTGCTGGCAGGCGTGAAGATTGCTGCTGCAATGATCATGGCGGCGGCCTTGTGAGTTCGTGCCCGCGGACGAATATTAGTGGCTCGCGGAGACGGGCATGAGGATTCCCGACTGGGTCGTCTATGCGGTCGTACTGGCCGTGATCGTCGGGACGCTGTTTTCCAGCGGCGCGGGCGACGACGATCCATTCCGCGACCCTGACCCCGATGTTCGCGAGGAAGCGCGATCGGACGTTCCCGCGCCCGGCTTCAACTCCCGGCCGGAGATCGTCGCGCCGAATTCCGAAGCCGGGCCCGTTCTTCCCGGATCTCACCCCTTTGACGAACGCGTGCTTGTCCAGGTCGGTGACGCCGAGGATGGCATCGGCACAGCCTTCGCGATCAACGAGGCCGGTGCATGGCTCACCGCCCGCCACGTCGTCGACGGCTGTACGCGGGTTGGCCTCGCGGTGGGCAATGGCCGCATGGTGAGGGTAAACGAGGTACATACCTCTGCGGACAGCGATCTCGCCCTGCTGGTCACCGATCGCGCCCCGGTCGCCCTGCAGCTCGATCTGGATCGAGATCTTCGTGTCGGTGAGCCGGGCTACCATGTCGGCTTTCCGCAAGGCATGTCAGGCGAGGCGGTGTCAGTGCTGGAATCCCGCTCCAACCTGGTAACGCGCGGCCGCTACGCGATGGAGGAGCCCGTTCTCACCTGGGCGGAGCAGGAGCGTACCGATGGCATCGAAGGCACCCTTTCTGGCATGAGCGGTGGCCCGGTGTTCGACCAGGATGGCGCGGTGATCGGCGTCACTGTCGCCGAAAGCCCTCGCCGCGGCCGCATCTACTCGGCCTCCCCTGACTCGATCCGCAGCTTTCTCGACGGCCAGGGGCTGGTCACTGTCGGCGGCGATGCGCGGCCGATTTCGGCCACCTCCTATGCAGCGGAGGCGGATCGGCTTAGGGACTCGCGCGCCGTCGTCAAAGTCCTGTGCCGCGTGAATCACCCCTGATGGATATCTTCGCTGATCGCCTGATGAACGGGGTTCGACGCCTCGGCCCGCTTTGCGTGGGCATCGACCCGCATCCCGCTTTGCTGCCCCCGCTGTTCGGACCGCCTGGGCCTGACGCCGCCGCGCGCTGGGGTGTTGCACTGGTCGAACGTAGCGCAGGCAAGGTCGCCGTGGTGAAGCCGCAGGCTGGCCTGTTCGAGCGCTGGGGCGCAAAGGGGCTCGCGGCCCTCGAAACGGTCTGCGAGACCGCGACCCGCGCGGGCCTGATTGTCATCCTCGACGCCAAGCGCGGCGATATCGGCACGACGGCGGAAGGCTATGCGGAGGGCTATCTCGGTGAGGCAGCGTCCTGTCCGTGCGACGCCATTACAGTGAACCCTTACATGGGCGTCGACACGATCGCGCCCTTCGTCGATGTCGCCGAGCGGGCTGGCAAGGGTGTCGCCGTTCTGGCGCGTACATCCAATCCCGGCTCAGCTGACTTCCAGGCCAGGCTGGTCGATGGTGAACCGCTCTACCTCCACGTCGCTCGCGCATTGCAGCCGCTGGTCCAGCGCCTCCGCGGCAGAGGTGGCTGGTCGGGCCTGATGATGGTCGCCGGCGCCACGGGGCCGGACGATGCGCGCCGGCTGCGCGCCGCCGCAGGCGAGGCGCTATTCCTGGTTCCGGGCTATGGGGCTCAGGGCGCAGGCGCCCGCGATGCCGTCGCGGGCTTCGTCAGGCGCGGTGATCGACTGGAGGGCGGGGTTGTCAACGCTTCACGCTCTGTCGCGTCCCCAGCGGGCTCGCTCGAGGTTGTGACAGCGGCGAGATGGGAAACACTGATCGACGCGGCGCTGGCAGCGGCGCAGGCCGACCTGCTTACCGCCACCCGCAGCTGAGAAGCCCGTTCTCCAGAGGTTAAACGTCCCTGCGCGAAACCTTTACCTATCTGTGGCAAGGTTTTCCGGTCCTGCCAGAGGAAGACCATGTTCGCCGGAGAGGCGCCGAGATCGGCGATCGCCAAGCAGATCCGCAAGGCCGCGCTCATGGCGGCGATCATCCTCGCCGTGGTGCTGCCGTTCGACTATCTGCTTGCGGGCGTCCTGTTCCGTGAACCGGGTCACACCTACTCGGCCACGCTGACGATCGTGATCACGCTCCTCGTCGCGCCACCTTTTTCCTTCTTCCTGATCAGGCAGGGCGCGCGACTCGAAGCAGCGCAGGCTCAGCTCGCCGAGGAACGCGCCCGGCGCCTCTTCGAAGTCGAATCCGCCCGCGACGCCGCCGAGGCCGCCACGCGTGTGAAGAGCGAATTCCTTGCCAACATGAGCCATGAGATACGCACGCCGCTCAACGGCGTGCTCGGCATGGCGCAGGCGCTGGAATCCCGCCCGCTTGATTCCGAAACGCGCGAGATGGTCGCCACCATCCGCGAGTCCGGCTCCAATCTGATGTCCATCCTGAACGACGTGCTCGACCTGTCGAAGATCGAGGCCGGCCGGCTCGATATCGCCCCTGTCGACACCAGCGTGCTCCAAGCGCTGCGTCAGGTCCATGCGCTTTTCCTGCCGACGGCCCAGGATAAAAATGTCAGCTTTCTGCTCTCCAGCGATGTGCCGGAAACAGAAGTCCTGCGCTTCGATCCGGTCCGCGTGCGCCAGTGCGTGTTGAACCTCGTCTCCAACGCCGTGAAATTCACGCGCGAAGGTCAGGTCGAAATCAAGCTGTCAGTCTCGCCCACAGGCGCCGACAGGACGCTCGTCACCATAGAGGTATCCGATACCGGCATCGGCATGGACGACAGGACCTGCGCGCGCCTGTTCGAAGCCTTCAGCCAGGCAGACGCATCGACCACGCGCAAGTTCGGTGGAACGGGTCTCGGCCTTGCGATATCGCGCCGTCTCGCCCGCATGATGGGCGGCGACATCGTCGTCTATTCGCGCCCCGGCGAGGGCTCTGTCTTCGTCCTCACATTCCTCGCCGATGCCCCGATCCCGATCCCCGTCTCGACGACATCCCCCCGGCTGGATGCAAGCAAGGCGATGCGTTTGCGCGGCGCGCGCGTTCTGCTCACCGATGACAACGCGATCAACCGGCAGGTCGTGCGGCTCTTCCTGCAGCCGCAAGGCGCGGTGATCACGGAGGCCTCCAACGGCCGTGAAGCGCTCGACGCTTTGTTGCGTGACAATTTCGACCTCGTTCTCCTCGATGTCCACATGCCCGTCATGGATGGCCTCGAAACCATCCGGCGCATTCGCCAATCCGACGCGGCATGGCACGGACTTCCTGTGATCGCGCTGACGGCCGACGCCATGGCCGGCGACCGGGAACGCCTGCTCGCCATCGGCATGTCCGGGTACGTGTCGAAGCCGATCGACCAGGCGCAGCTTCTGGCGGCCATCGCCGCGTTCCTTGGCGGCGACGCGGCCCACGCCTCGGATCTGCCGGCGCGCGACGCAGCCGGCTTCGACCTTGGCGGCATTCTCGCAGATCTCGATCGTCTGGCCGGCTGACGTCGCGTTTCAGCCAAACCCGAATTGTTTCATGCAGCACGGATCGTCCGCTCGCTGCTTATCGGCGCCCTCCTTCTCGCGCGGGCTTTGCAAACGCCTGTCCCCATGCTGAAACGCTGATATGTCCGGGTTACAGGACGCAAGGGAGGTCTTCATGAAGCGCTTTGGAGCATTGCTCGGCGGAGCAGCGTTGTTTGTGCTGGCGGCGTGCGGCGAACAGGCGGCAGCGCCCTTGCAGCCGATCACCGCCGCTGAGGTCAATGGCGCGGCCATCATCGCAGCCGACCAGCGGCCCGATATCTGGATCAGCCACGGCCGCACCTATTCCGAACAGCGTTTCTCGCCGCTCTCGCAGATCAACACGAACACAGTAAAGGAAGTCGGCCTTGCCTGGTCGGCCGATCTCGACGCGAACCGGGGCATGGAGTCGACGCCCATCGTGGTCGATGGCGTGATGTACGTGACCTCGGCCTGGTCGATCGTCTACGCCTACGATGCCAAGACGGGCGAGCGCCTGTGGAAGTACGATCCGGAAGTCGACAAGGCGCGCGGCGTCTCCGCCTGCTGCGACGTCGTGAACCGCGGCGTCGCCATATGGGAAGGCAAGGTCTTCGTCGGCACGATCGATGGCCGCCTCATTGCGCTCGACGCCTCGCGCGCTGACGGCGTGACGGACGGTCTCAAGAAGCCGCTTTGGGAAGTCGTCACGGTCGACCAGTCAAAGCCCTACACAATCACCGGCGCCCCGCGCGTGATCGACGGCAAGGTCATCATCGGCAATGGCGGCGCTGAGTATGGCGTGCGCGGCTACATCACCGCCTATGACGCTGCCGACGGCAAACTCGCGTGGCGCTTCTACACCACACCGAACCCGACCAAGCAGCCCGACGGCGCAGCCTCCGACAAGGTGTTCGCCGAAAAGGCCAATGCCACCTGGGGCGACAAGGGCGACTGGACCACCAGCGGCGGCGGCGGCACGGCGTGGGACGCGATGGCCTACGATCCTGATCTGGGCATCCTGTATGTCGGCATCGGCAACGGCTCGCCCTGGAACCATCGCCTGCGCGACCCCGAGGGCAAGGACAACCTGTTCCTCTCGTCGATCCTCGCAATCAAGGCCGACACTGGCGAATATGTGTGGCACTACCAGACCACGCCCGGCGAGACGTGGGACTACACGGCGACCCAGCACATAATCCTCGCCGACCTTCAGATCGGGGACAAGGTCCGCAAGGTTGCGATGCAGGCGCCGAAGAACGGCTTCTTCTATGTGCTTGATCGTGCGACCGGCGAACTGCTCTCCGCCGACAAGTTCCAGGACAACGTCAACTGGGCGTCCAGCGTCGACCTCAAGACAGGCCGCCCGGTCGAAGCGCCCGAAGCGCGCTACCTGGAATCACCCTTCGCGGCCATTCCGGGCCCGCTGGGCAGCCACAACTGGCACCCGATGGCGTTCTCCCCGGATACTGGCCTCGTCTACATTCCGGCTCAGACCATCCCGCAGGTCTTCGCCGACCAGGCTGATTTCGCGTATCGCCCCGGCTTCTGGAACACCGGCGTCGAGTTCGCCGCTGCGCCCGGCCCGGCGCCCAAGCTGAACGAACGCCTCGCCGGACGCGCTGCCCTCAAGGGCCAGCTCGTGGCCTGGGACCCCGTCGCCAAGAAGGCGCGCTGGACGATCGACTATGCAACGCCCTGGAATGGCGGCGTTCTCGCCACTGGCGGCGGCCTTGTCTTCCAGGGCGGCCTCGACGGAAAGTTCCGCGCATATGACGCTGCAAAGGGCGGAGCGGCGCTATGGGAAGTGGACGGCCAGTACCCGGTCATGTCCGGCCCGATCAGCTACGAAATCGACGGCGAACAATACATTGCCGTCACCGCTGGCTGGGGCACTGGCCTGCCGTTGACGGGCGGCGGCAACGCCATCCCGAATATCGGCTCGCCCGAGTTGGGCCGCGTGCTGGTGTACAAGATCGGCGGCAAGGCCGAGCTCGAGGCCTACGCGCCTTATGAAATGGAGAAGGTCGCTGCGACCGAGGACTTCGGCAGCGCCGCGGTGGTCGAGCACGGCCGCGTGCTCTACGATCGCAACTGCATGGTCTGCCATGGCGGGCTGGTCGTCTCGAGTGGTGTCGTCTCCGACCTGCGCTGGTCCAAGACGCCAGCGACGAAGGACGGCTTCGCCGACATCGTGCTGGATGGTCTCTACGCTTCCGCCGGCATGGCGAGCTTCGCCAACACGCTGAATGCGGACGACGCCGAGGCAATCCGCGCCTACATCGTCAACCGCGCTAACGAGGATGCAGCCGCCTACGCCGCGCAGGCGCCGCAATAGGGCAACTCCCAGTCTACAAGCAGAAAGGCCCGGAGCATCGCTCCGGGCCCTTTCATTTGAGGTTGCCAGCAGCTTGTTTCGGCCATCAGCCTATTTCGGATTGCAGTAGTTCAGGAAATCGCTCGCCGCCGCTCCAAACCCGGTGAGCGAGCCCACATATTTGGCCTGCACCTGCGCCGCCGTGTTCTTCACCAGCGCCCATTCCACTTCGCCCCGGTCGCTCACGAACGAGATCATGTCAGGCTGGCCCATCGCCAGCAGGTCTGCCGATGTGACAGGGAAGGTGAACGAGGTCTCATTCGTCGAAGCCTTGGTCGAAAACCTGCCTTCGATGTCGCGCGTGCCCGCGCCCGCGCGAACCTTGAACGTCGCGTTGCCCGTGCGGCCCGCCTGCTTGCCGAGATGCATCGTGATGGCGCCGTTCGCGGCGTTGCACTCTGCAAAAAAGCCCGCATTCTTGTCCGTATCCCGCCCCCCGGTCATCACGAGGGCAAGCGCGGGGTCTTCCGGGATCAGTTTCTCCTCCGCCCACCACGACGTGCTCGCGGCCATGTTGGAAATCGTCGCTGTGCCAGCTACGGCAGCCGGGGCCGAGGTCACCGAGGGCGCGGCGTCCGGCGTTACGGCCCCGCCGCCGGCAGGTGCGGGATTGCTCGCACAGGCGACAGCCACCAGTCCTATGGCCGAGATGAGGGCGATACGGCTGAACATCGGATTCTCCCAATTGCGTGGAGGAGGACGTACACGCCCCTCCTGCATCACTCCAGTCAGATCGTGATGACGACTTTGCCCTTTGCGCGGCGTTCCGACAGCTCCTTTATGGCGTCCGCAGCTCGTTCTAGCGGATAGCGATTGGAAACGTGGGGGCGGATCTTTCCCTCACGATAAAGCCTGAAAAGATCAGCAAGATTGTCCGCATGCGCCTTGGGATCACGCGCGACGAACGCGCCCCAGAACACGCCGACGATCTGGCAGGATTTCAAAAGCGTCAGGTTAAGCGGCAGCTTCGGAATGCCCGCCGGGAAGCCGATCACCAGGAGCCGCCCATCCCAGTTCAGCGCCCGCACGGCCGGCTCGGCATAATCGCCACCGACGCCGTCATAGATCACGTCGACGCCGCCGCCGCTGATGTCCTTGATCTGGTCGGAGAATGCTTTCTGCTGGTCCCGGCTAAGCGGGTTTTCCGGATAGACGAAGCCCTTGTGCGCGCCCTTGGAAATGCAGAAGTCGACCTTGTCCTGGCTCGATGCCGCAGCGATCACTTCCGCGCCCATCGCGACGCCCAACTCGACAGCCGCAAGGCCAACGCCGCCCGCTGCGCCCAGCACGAGCAGCTTCTCGCCCGGCTTGATGTGGCCGCGATCCTTCAGCGCATAGTGCGAGGTGCCATAGGTCATCAGCAGCGCTGCCGCCTCGTCGAACGGCATGTAGTCCGGCAGCGCGTTCATGCGATTGGCCGGCACGAGAATCTCTTCCGCCATCCCGCCCGCGCCAGTCGATCCGAACACCTTGTCACCGACCTTGAACGACGTGACGCCATCGCCCACGGCCTTCACCACGCCCGAAATCTCGCCGCCGGGTGAAAACGGCCGCTGCGGCTTGTACTGGTACATGTCCTGGATGATCAGGAAGTCGGGAAAGTTCACCCCGACTGCTTTCACCGACACAACGATCTCGCCCTTGCCCGGTGTTGGCGAAGGCACGTCCTCCAGCACCAGCGTGTCAGGCAGGCCCGGGGCCTTGGAAAGGATTGCGCGCATGCTCGTGTCTCCGTCAGTCGTGCCTGCCGGCTGGATTAGCGGACCCGTTCGGCCCTGTCATCCCGTACGGGGGGGCGGCCAAGCGTGCACTCCATGAAGCGCCAGTTGTGGTGAACTTCGGCAGGCACCTCCGCCCCCTCATAAGCCGGCCGGTCCCTGAAACCCTCCGCCTCATATAGCCTGTGGGCTGAGGTCATGAATGGGCCGGAGTCCAGACGCATGGTCGAATAGCCGAACGCCTCCGCGTCCGCGATCAGCCGCTTGACGATCTTGGCGCCCAGCCCGCCACCGCGATGGTCCGGCCGAACGAACACGCGCTTCATCTCGGATGCGCCATCAGGGGTCCGACGCACGCCTCCCATGCCCGCCAGCTGTCCGCTGTGACGTACGAGATAGAACACGCCCTCAGGCGGTTGCGCTGCGCAGAGCTTTTCGAGCGAACCAGCCACGTAGTCCGCAATCGACTGCCCGAGCAATGCTGGCAGGGTAAACCCGAAATCTCGACGGATGTTCAGGTCCAGCCATTCAAGATACTGGGTGTTAAGTTCAGTCAGCGCCGAAGGATGGAGCCTCGAATTTGCGGCTTCGAACGAAATTGTCATGTCGCGATCCTAGTTCGAATCCTCTGATCTAGCCAGCAACGCGCTTGCGCGATGCTGCCTCCTCTGAAACCTTGGCTCGCGACGTGTCCCGACAGAGGCCGTGCAGGAGAGAGCCATTCATGCATTTCGCCATCACCCGTCGCATCGCTACCGGCATACTCGCCGCCGTGAGCATTGCTCTCGCCTCCTGCGCCACCGCCCCGGTGACAACCCCCTCCCCGTTGCCAGGCGTCTCGTTCCGCATGGTCGAGACAAACGGCATCAAGCTGCGCGTCGCGGAGATGGGCGAGGGGCCGCTGGTCGTGCTCGTGCATGGCTGGCCGGAGAGCTGGTATTCCTGGCGGCATCAGATCCCCGCCATCGCCGCCGCCGGTTACAAGGTCATCGCGCCCGACATGCGCGGCTATGGCAAGTCGGACAAGCCCGCCGCCGTCACCGACTACGACATCCACCACACTACCGCCGACATCGTCGGTCTGATCGACGCCTATGGTGCCGAGAAGGCCATCGTCATCGGCCATGACTGGGGCGCGATCGTCACCTGGAACACCGCGCTGCTGCATTCCGACCGGGTCTCGGCGATGATCGCGATGAGCGTGCCCAATGGCGGCCGCGGTCCCGCCGCCCCCACCGTCGGCATGAAGGCCGCCAATGCAGGCGGCGAGAATTTCTACTACATACTCTACCATCAGGAACCCGGCGCCGCCGAAGCCGAATATGACAGCGATCCGCGCGGACTTCTCTCCCGCCTCTATGCGTCCAATGACACGCCGCGCGATCCGCCGACGGTCATCGATCCCAAACGCTCCGCCGGTGGATGGATCCCGCGCCTCGGCAAGCCGCGCGCGCTGCCCGACTGGCTGAAGCAGCAGGACCTCGACTATCTCGTCGGCGAATTCGCCGAGGCCGGTTTCCGCGGCGGCGTGAACTACTATCGCAACATGGACCGCAACTGGGAAACCACACCCCAGCTTGACGGCGCAAAGATCAAGGTCCCCGTCGCCTTCCTCGCCGGCGTGGACGATATCGTCATCCGTGGCGCCAAGGAGCCCGCGCTCCGCGCGCAGATGACCCGCGCCGCTGAAGATCTCCGCGCCGTAACGCTTGTGCCGGGGGCGGGCCACTGGATCCAGCAGGAGAAGCCGGCGGAGACGAATGCATTCGTGTTGGAGTTTTTGAAGGGGCTCAAGCAGTAACAGGCGACGACAGTGATCCCTTACGACTTCAATCACCTGGAACAAGGTGCCGCAAACTGTTCGATGAGGGCAGGCGTGACGAAGCCAAATACTGGTACGGTCGGGCGATCGAAGAGGATCTGGCTGTGAACGCGCATTGTGTCGACGAGATCCAGAAACTCGGCGAGATCACTATCGACCACCTGCTCTGAGCGCAGTAAACGCCGCCCATGAAACAGATGCGCGGATATTTCGGGGTCGGCGTCGAATCCCTCTCCAAGCCGATGAACCTCGGCGCGCTGCAGCGCACGGCGCATGCTTTTGGCGCCGCCTTCACCTTCACCGTTGCAGCTGCGCCAAAGATCCGCGTGATGCACAATGCCGACACGTCCAAATCGGACCTGCACGTGCCATGGTATCTATGGAATTCGCTCGAGGAGATGCAGCTGCCGAAAGGCTGCGTGCTGGTCGGCATTGAAATGACGGACGCCGCCGTCGACCTGCCGGCCTTCCGCCACCCGATCCGCGCCGCCTATGTGCTCGGCGGAGAGGCGAGGGACCTATCGCCGGAAATGCAGGCGCGCTGCGCACACATCGTGAAAATCCCCACGCGCTTCTGCATCAATGTCGGCCTTGCCGGCGCGCTGGTTATGTATGACCGCTTGCTCTCCATGGGCGGTTGGCCCCGCCGCCCGGTTCATTCCGGCGCCTCAGACGACACCGGGTAGCTGCGCGGATAGTTCTGCTGCGTATTCCGCAAGCCGACGCCAACATGCGCCAGCAACAGCCCCGCGATCATCCCGACTGCCAGCGCCGCTGCGGCCGGTGCATCCTCCCGCTCGAAGCCCGACGCAAGCAGGAAGGCCAGCATCGCACCAAGACCGAACGCCACCAGAAGCCCGACAGTGCGCGCCACCGAGCCGGTGACATGCGCGATCGGGGCTGCCGCGCGCCAGTGGCCGTAGACCAGCCGCCCCGCCAGCATCGCGGCGACACCTGACGCCGGCCAGATCCATCCATCACGCACCCGCGCCAGCGTGGTGAACGCTTCGCTTCCGGCCTGCACGTCACTGGCTGCAGCAAACGTTACCATCGCCGCCGCGCTGGCGAGGACGCCTGCGCTGCCAAACATGATCGATGCGCCTGCCGCGCGCCGCCATGCCACGTGGCGCCCCTCCGTCCATCAGCTTATCTACATCTGACAAGCAGGGCGCGCGCCGCTTCGCAGGATAGCTAACACGCGTCAGCCAACACTTGCCGCGGCGCGATTTTCGCCCCGATTTGACGCAAAAAGCGCTGGAAACGGCGGGTTAGATGAAATTGCTCCGACCCGTTTAAACCGATTTTCAACCGCGCGTGCCAGATTGGGCCGTAACAGGAAGGCCGTTCAGAGTCTTCCGTCTACGGATGATGGTGTGGCTATGGCGAAGACGGTTCTGGTCGTCGATGACGATCCTACCCAGCGTCGTTTGATGCAGGCTGCGGCCGAGCGGCAGGGCTTCCGCGCCCGCGTCGTCGAGAATGGCGAACGTGCACTCGAGGAAGCGTCGGACCCCCGTCAGGGCGTCGATGTTGTGCTCCTCGACCTTGTCATGCCCGGCCTATCCGGCATGGACACGCTCGAGCGCCTGATCGAACGCCGTCCCGACCTTCCCGTCATCGTGATCACCGCCACTGGCGGCATCGACACCGTGGTTCAGGCGATGCGCGCCGGGGCGGTGGACTTCTTCGTCAAGCCCGCCAGCCCCGAGCGTATCGCCATCTCGATCCGCAACGCGCTCAAGCTGTCGGACCTGCGTGGTGAAGTCAAACGCCTCACCAAGAAGACCGAAGGGCGCATGGGCTTTGACGACATGATCGCCGGCGCGCCTCTGATGCGCCAGGTTGTGCGTCTTGGCCAGCGCGCCGCCGCCTCGTCCATCCCGATCCTCATTCTCGGTGAGTCCGGCGTCGGCAAGGAAGTCATTGCACGCTGCATCCAGGGCGCTTCCGAGCGCGCCGGCAAGCCGTTCATCTCGGTCAACTGCGGCGCGATCCCGGAAAACCTGGTCGAGTCGATCCTCTTCGGCCATGAAAAGGGCTCGTTCACCGGCGCCACGGACAAGAAGCTCGGCAAGTTCGTCGAAGCCGATGGCGGCACGCTGTTCCTCGACGAAGTTGGTGAGCTGCCGCTCGACATGCAAGTGAAGCTGTTGCGTGTCTTGCAGGAAAGCGAAGTCGATGCAGTCGGCTCGCGTCGTCCCACAAAGGTCGACGTCCGGATCATCTCCGCGACCAACCGCGATCTCGCGACCCAGGTCAAGGAAGGCCGCTTCCGCGAAGATCTCTATTATCGCCTCAACGTCTTCCCCATCGAGATTCCCTCGCTCAAGGAGCGCCGCGAGGACCTGCCGGCCCTGGTCGATCACTTTGTGGGCCGCTTCAATGTGGACGAAGGCAAGTCCATCCTAGGCGTCTCGCCCGATGCGCTGGCGATGCTCGCCGCCTATAACTGGCCCGGCAACGTCCGCCAGCTTGAGAACGCCATCTTCCGCGCAGTCGTCCTTTCCGACGGCGGCGTGCTGAAGCCGGAAGACTTTCCGCAGATCTCGGGCATGGTAGCGTCCGGCCCGATCGTGGTCGCCCCGCTGCACAAGGCCGCGAACGATCAGGGCGACCAGCCGGTACACATCACAGACGGCACGGGCGAGCTGCGCACGCTTGAAGCCATTGAGCGCGATCTTATCCAGTTCGCGATCGATCACTATTCCGGTCACATGTCGGAAGTCGCCCGCCGTCTCGGCATCGGCCGCTCGACGCTCTATCGCAAGGTCCGCGAGTACGACCTCAAGGTCCGTGAAGGCGAAGAGCTCGATGAGACGGGATCGTGAGATACATCATGGACAACGCAACCCGCATTTCGCCCACGCTCTTCCTCGGTGCCGAAGCCAGCCCGCGCGCGCCCACCGTCAGCGGTCTGGAAGCCTGGTCCAGCCTTGTGGCGATGGCAGGCCTGTTCGTCGTAGCGCTGGCTGGGTCAGGCTGGGCGGTCTGGTTCGCAGCCACGTCGATCTGAGATCCCGATCCGGCGCGCAGCGGCGGATCGTTCCTGCGGTTTGCGTCCCGGGCGCGTCTTCACCACGGCCAGGCTGTGCACGAGGCTTGCGCGTGCACGACGGAGCGAGCTCTTCATCGTGCCGTCCGCGCGTGCGAACCGCGCCGCCATTTCCTGATAGGTCAGCCCTCCGGGGCCAGCCAGCATCAGGATCTCGCGTTCACCTTCGGGCAACAGCATAAACGCTTCCAACACCTCGCGAAGCTCCTCGTGTGAGGCGGGATCGTCGTGGAAGACGAGGATGTTCCCGACTATGTCGGCCCCCTTGTCCCGGTTCGCCCGTTGCGGCGCGCTTCCGAATAGAAGTGATTGTGCAGGATGGTCAGCAGCCACGCCTTCAGATTCGTCCCGGGCGTGTAGGAGCTGCGCGCCGCCCGTGCGCGCAGGATCGCGCCCCGGGCAATGTGATCTGCGTTGGATTTGGCGGGCCGTCATGCATAGGCCCTGACCGTGGGCAGTAGCGCGACGGACGCGGCGTCGAACGATTGCCAGGTCTCTCTGCGCGGCACTCCCGGCGCGGCGGCGACAGGCCGCTCGCGTCGCAGCCTGATCATCACGACCGGCCGCTTCGGAAAGAGCGATGAAACTGGAATTACGGCGCCAATGGGATGCCCATCATGATTGGTGTGAACCAAGCCCTTGCCGTTCGGTGACCGAAATCGCGACCATCATCGCGATGTCTCGCGTCACAGGTGCGTGTGCATCGGTCCAAACGCAATCGGGCCGGAAACGCACATCGCGTTCCCGGCCCGATCAAAAACTCGGAATTCGAGGTTGCCGGCTCGAAGACCTCCGGCAAGCAGATCCTAGGTTTTCGGCAGAAGGCCTTCACGCTGGGCGCGCTTGCGGGCAAGTTTGCGCGCACGGCGCACCGCTTCAGCCTTCTCACGAGCCTTGCGCTCGGACGGCTTCTCGAAATGGTTGCGGCGCTTCATTTCGCGGAAGAGCCCTTCGCGCTGCATCTTCTTCTTGAGCGCCTTCAACGCCTGATCGACGTTGTTATCGCGGACCACGATCTGAACTATTTGAAACTCTCCATCTGTTTCCCGGCCGGCACCGGGGAATTGGTCTAGAACGCAAAAAAAGCCGAAAAGGCAGCGAACGCTCCCTTTAGGGAAACGCTGGCCCGCTCGACGGGTGATTTCTTGCCGATCCGTGTGTGCCCCAGAACTGGGCCATGACGGGCAGGCGGCGGTGCGATACCATATGAATCTGGCCATGCCTACTGCCCCAAAACCTCGGAATTCGCTCCATGGACGACAATTCAGCCTGCCAAACTGAAGCCGCCCCCAGCGATCTTTTCCTCGATCGCCTGCTCGACGCCATGCTGGAACTCGCCCCGGAAATGGGCTGGACCCGTGCCGCCCTGGACCGGGCGGGGGAAAAGGCGGGCCTCTCTGTGGGCCAGGCGTTTCTGGCCGCCCCCAACGGCGTGTCTGACGTGCTGGAGGCCTTCGGCAAGCGCGCCGCCCGCGCCGCCGGGCATGGGGTTCTTGCCGCCGACAACCAGAAGGTCCGTCAGAAGGTCAGGGCGGGGGTCAAGGGCTGGCTGGCCGCGCTAGACGCCCACAGGCCCGCAGTGAAACGCGCCGCCGCCTCGCCTGCCAACCTGCTCACCGGCCCCAAGGGCCTCTGGACCGCAGCCGATGCGATATGGGCGGCGCTGGGCGACAAGTCGACCGACTACAACTGGTACACCAAGCGGATGACGCTCGTGGCCTTGCTGGGTTCCACAATCACTGCCTGGCTTGGCACGGATGATGAGGCGGAGGTCGACGCCTTCCTCGACCGCCGCATCGAGAACGTGATGCAGTTCGAGAAGCTGAAGATGCAGGCGAGGGACGCCTTTGCGACCTTCCCCAACCCTCTCGATGTGTTTGGCCAGCGCAGGAGCTAGGCCGCCTCGGGTCCGCATTGAGGCCGGAGTGATCCGCCTGGGATGCTGTCGTTCAAGCCCCAGGTAGGGCCGTGGTCCCGTTGGTTCGAGAGGCTCTTCACGCCCGCCTGCATCCACCCCGCGCCGTTGAACGGCGATCGGCCGCCCCCGTGCGGGATGGATGCGTGCAGTATTTCACTGGTCTGGAAGCGGCGGACGCACAAGTCCGGATCGGGATCGAAAACGTGTGTCCAGAGGCGGCTGGTGCTGGCCCGGAGTTGTCCTACGCTAGGCGACGGCCGGAGAACGAAACCACCTAGCGCCCGAGTTCGCGCGTGGCCTCTTCCACGCCCTTTACCGTCATCGGGAACATCCGATGCCCGCCGATGATCTGGCGGATCAGGTCGGTCGAGCCGGAATACTCCCAGCCCGAGGGATGGGTGGGGTTAAGCCAGACAAGATGCGGATAGATGTCGACGAAACGCTGCAGCCAGATCGCGCCCGGCTCTTCATTCCAGTGCTCCACCGAGCCGCCTGGATATGTGATCTCGTAGGGGCTCATCGCAGCGTCGCCCACGATGATGACCTTGTAGTCGGCGGGAAACTTGTGAAGCACATCCCATGTGGGAATCTTGGAGACGCCACGGCGTCGGTTGTCCTTCCAAACGCCTTCGTAGATGCAATTGTGGAAATAGAAGAATTCAAGATTCTTGAATTCCGTGCGTGCCGCGGAGAACAGCTCCTCGCAGGCCTTCACGTGCGGATCCATCGAGCCGCCAATGTCGAGGAACATCACGACCTTCACAGCATTGCGCCGCTCTGGCCGCATGACGATGTCGATATAGCCTTCCTTCGCCGTCTTCCGGATCGTGCCGTCGAGATCGAGTTCTTCCTCAGCGCCGTCGCGCGCCCATTTGCGCAGGCGACGCAGCGCGACTTTCAGATTGCGGGTGCCGATCTCAACCGAGTCGTCCAGGTTCTTGAACTCGCGCTTGTCCCACACCTTCACCGCGCGCTGGTGGCGCGACTTGTCCTGGCCGATCCGGACGCCCTCGGGATTGTAGCCGTGAGCCCCATAGGGCGAGGTGCCGGCGGTGCCGATCATCTTGTTGCCGCCCTCGTGGCGCTTCTTCTGTTCTTCCATCCGCTGCTTCAGCGTCTCCATGAGCTTGTCCCAGCCGCCCATGGCCTCGATCTGCTTCTTCTCTTCTTCGGAAAGGTATTTCTCGGAGAGCTTCTTCAGCCACTCGTCTGGAAACTGGTGGGCGTCGACGCCTTCAGAGAATGAGTCGAGTCCCTTGAAGACGTGGCCGAACACCTTGTCGAAGCGATCGAGATGCTTTTCATCCTTCACTAGGGCTGCGCGGGAGAGGTAGTAGAAGTCCATCACCTCGTTGCCGCCGTCGCCGCCGACAACGCCCTTGTCCATGGCTTCGAGCAGTGTGAGGAATTCCTTGAGCGTGACCGGCACCTTGGCGGCGCGCAGCTCATGGAAGAAATGCTGGAACATCGGCGAACTCCGGCAGGCTTGTGCGAAGCCTAGCCGGAAGCCGCCTTCAGGGCAAAGGGTGACAAGGAGGCAGGAGGATCAGCCAGCGTTCTCGTCGCCCGCATTGTTCTGGCCAGCCTCATACTGCATCGACTGGGTCATCGGACGCGGCGTGTGGGCGGGGGCGGCTTCGAATGTCGCGATCTCGAGATCGTAGACCGGCGCGCCGTTCTGCGTGACCGTGATCCGCTTCGGCCATTTCACGCCGTTGCTCTCGACCTCCCCAGAGAAGGCGACGGTCTGGGCGATATCCGCGCCGCCGGCCGGATCGCGCACCGTCATCATGGCGCCGACCAGCTTGCCTGCTGCATCGACCTTCAGGTCAGCCGCCTGGCCGGTGGCGAGCTGGGCCTTGACAATGCGCGTGCCGTCGGCGGCTGCGGGCTGTTCGTCAGTCTTCGCGCCGGCGGCCTTCAGCGGGGTCAGAAGCATGAAACTGTAGAGGCCATATTGCTGGTTTTCATTGGTTGACTGCGCTTCGGGCAGGGGGTTCCAGGCCTGGCGGTTCACATCCCAGGCCTTGCCGCGTTCGACCTGCAGCGTGCGCGACGTCTTGGATGCGGCGCCCGAGGCCCAGCTCGATGTACGCGCCCATTGTCCATCCGGGCGCACGACCGTGATGACCTCCTGCTTGCTCGTCTTGCCAGCCGCGGTCACCGTGGCCGTTCCGGTCCAGTAGAGTTCCTTGACCTTGGCCAGGGCCGCCTCGCCGCCAGCGGCGTCCATAGCCGAGGTGAGCGCGCCTTTCGCCGGGGGAGCCGTCACGTTCGTGCCCGCGCCAGCGGGATCCGCCACCGTCGTGCAGGCGCCAAGGGCCATAAGCGCGGCGGTTGCAAGCAGCGTGGACTTCAAGGCTGTCATTGGAACACTCCCCGTAAAGGCATGTCGCCGGCGTTTCGCGCCGATCCGGTCAAAGGGCTTTAGCCCAATCCGACTGCCACTGCGAAGCCATGGCATGCCACATGCGGCACAAAGCCCCGTGATCAGCCGGTGAATGTTTTCGGCCCCGTCTGATCGGGCTCAAAGCCCAGGGACTCAACGTCCTGGCGCTGCATTCAGTCCGGAGCCTGCCGCAAGTTTTCAGCTGATCTTGTCGCGCAATGAAGCGAGGGTTGCCTTAGCGTCATACTGGCGCGGTCCGCCTGCCAGCGTGTCGCCCTTGCCCATGACGATGATAAGCGTCTGGGTCGTCCTGCCATCCATCTTGCCGTCGACCTTGTTGGCGATCTCAAACCACGCCTGCCCCTGGTCGAGCGTGACCTGCGCAGCGCGCGCCATCACGCGATCGCTGACCTGCCGGGTCGTTGCGCCCTCGGGCGCGACATAGGCAATACGATAGCGCGACCCTGACATCGCTTCCTCCGAGAAAGCGGACGGCTCCATGCCGGGCATTGTGGGGAGGCTCGTACAGGCCGCAGTGGAGATGAGCGCCAGAGCTGCAAAGGCATGTTTCACGGTCGTCCCTCCGTCACGGCTTTCCCGAAACACTGTACTCCCGGATTGTATCCGGGTTCCATCACGGCGATCGGGGAAGGAATTCCGGAGACTTGCGTGCATTGGTGCGCTGCTCAAAGGCGTAGGCGAGCCCAATGAGCGTGGATTCCGACCAGGCGGGACCAAAGAAGGAGACTCCCACCGGCAGATCGCGGACATCGCCCATCGGCACGGTGATATGCGGATAGCCGGCCACGGCGGCAAGCGCCGACGACGAGCCGAGGAAGCGATCGCCGGTTATGAGGTCGGTCGTCCAGGCCGGGCCGCCCGTCGGGGCGACGATCGCGATGAGGCTCTGGTCGGCGAGCAGCTTGTCGATGCCTTCCTTGCCGGCGAGGCGGGCGGCGGTCGCCTTGGCGTCGAGATAGGATTGCTCGGTGAGGGCGGGGGCCCTGGCGGCTTCCTCAAGCAGGGACTGGTCGAAGAACTCAAGCTCGGCCGGCGTTGCGGTATTGAAGGCGATCAGGTCGTCCAGCGTGCGTGTTTTCACCTTGTCGGCTGGCGTCGAGGCGAGATAGGCGTTCAGCCCGTCCTTGAATTCGGCCAGCAGGATGGCGAATTCGGCAGCCGACATCTGGCTCTGCGCTGGAAACGCTTCGATGTCGACGAGTTCCGCGCCGCCTGCCCTGAGTTCAGATAGCGCCTGCTCGAAGGCGGCGTCGGTCGGGCCGTGATAGCCCGCAAGAAAGCGCGCGACGCCGATCCGCTTGCCCTGCAGTGCGTTGGGATCGAGGGCCTTCGTATAATCCTGCTTGCGCGTGTCAGCTTCCGCGGTGGCGGGATCGCTGGGATCCGATCCGGCGATCACGGTGAGCATCAGGGCGGCGTCGGCGACTGACAGCGTAATTGGTCCCGCCGTGTCCTGTGTCGCGCTGATCGGCACGATGAAGGTGCGAGGCACGAGGCCCACTGTCGGTTTCAGGCCAACAACCCCATTGGCGGAGGCGGGGCAGACGATTGATCCGTCGGTCTCCGTGCCAATCGTCCCGGCAGCGAGGCCGGCAGCCATGGCGGAGCCGGATCCCGAAGACGAGCCGCAGGGATTGCGGTCGAGTACATGCGGGTTACGGGTCTGGCCGCCAACGGCGCTCCAGCCGGATGTCGAGTTGTTGGAACGGAAATTGGCCCACTCGCTGAGATTGGTCTTGCCGAGGATGACCGCGCCAGCGGCTTTGAGCCGGGCGACCAGCGGCGAATCGCGGCCGGTGACATTCTCCAGCAGCGCCAGCGATCCCGCCGTCGTCGCCAGCTTTCCTGCGGTTTCGATATTGTCCTTCAGCAGGATCGGCACGCCATGCAGCGGCCCGGGCGCCTGGCCATTCGCCAACGCTGCATCAAGCGCCTTCGCCTCGGCGAGCGCGTCGGGATTGATCGCCAGCACGGCATTCAGCATAGGTCCCGCATCGTCCACTGCGGCGATGCGGTCGAGGAAGGCCTGCGTCACGACGGCCGACGTCGTCTTCTTGTCGCGGATGTCTGCGGCAATCTCCTGCATCGTGCGCGGCACGACGACCAGAGACTCAAATCCTACAGGCGCGGGCGGGGTGGGCGCCGGCTGACACGCTGTTGTGAAAAGTGCGCCCGTCGCAGCTAGAAGCAATTTTTGCATCGATCCCTCCATCACGAGGAAGGACCACATCATCGGCGACCGAAGCTGTCGAGGCGCCTGCGCCAAATCCTTCCCCAGGCGCGCGCGGCCGCATCGACTTCGCGATGGTCCATCAGAGGGCGCATCAGCGGTATCATGCGGGCAGTGTCCAGTTCCGGTGGTCGGCTTCGAGAAGTGCTGCAATTCGTTCGCTGCGCGAGAGGTTTACTCGTCTAGACGGGCAGACCGCACCTAGCGTGACACGTTCCATGGGATCCGTGTGCGATACCGCCACGCCTGCTGTGCGCCTGCTTCAGCTTACTGAAGGCGTTCGGCGACCCGGCCATGAGCGAGGAGGTCTTCCAGCACGCTCGCATCGCCAGAGAGATGGGCCGCGCCAACCGTCATGAAGATCGCGCCCGGTTCCGCATCGAGCAGTGCATCGATTCTGTTGCTCCAGTCCGCATTGCGGCGTGTCAGCAGCGCTTCTTCCAGTGCGGGCAGGCGCGCCATGTCCTGCTCGATCAGCACGCGCGCCAGCGTTTCGACATCGCCGCTCCGCCAAGCCGCGACCATGCTGGCCAGAAGGGGCTCTACCTCGCCAGCCTCATCGAGCGTCAGGCCAAGATAGGCCAGTTGGACGTCGGCAGGCAGGCCTGCCAGAGCGGACAGCTGCTGCTCGACGGTTTCCAGAAAGCGCAACTGCTTGCCGGCGCCTGTTGCAGCCTGTCTGAGCTGTGTGTCGACGCCGTCTGCCGACCCGTAACCGGCCGCGCGAATGGCAGCGTCAGAGATTACGACGGCGGCGTACCAGGGCTGCATCGTGTCCAGTGCGGATCGCGACAGGCCGAGCCGGGCAGCGACAGCGCCCAGCGCCAGTGATTGATCTGGCGAAAGCTGTTGAGAGAGCGTCTGGGGCGGCGGCAGTCGCCCCAGTCTCTCGACCAGTCCGGCCATGCCGGCAGGGTCGCCCACGACGTCAGCCTCGAAATAAACAGTGGATGATTCCGCCAGCGCGCGATCGACCGGGTCAGACCGCCAGCTGGCGCCGGGGGGCAGCATGTGAATGGAGCCGAACAGGTAGACGGTGGTGTCTGCGTCCGCCACGCGCCAAAGGGCGGGCTTCGCCGGCGGCTTGGGTTCTGGACCTGCTGCTTCGCGACTGCAGGCGACGACCATGACAGCAGCCGCCGCAAGCACGACAGAAGCAGACCATCGCACCCAAGGTTTCATGCGGGAGCCTGCGAAACGAAAGCGGGAAAGCTGGCGCACTCGACAGGAGTCGAACCTGTGACCTCTGCCTTCGGAGGGCAGCGCTCTATCCAGCTGAGCTACGAGTGCAATGGGGTTCCTCATGGATCACCCCGAGGCAAAAGGCAAGATTTGCGGCTGTCAGGCCTTGAGGCCCAGCTGCGCCTTGAGGCGGGCGATGTCGTCCAGCCATGGCGCAGCACTGGAATCCGATGGCATCCGCCAATCGCCGCGGGGCGATAGGGCGCCGCCGGACGTGACTTTTGGGCCGTTGGGAACCGCCGAGCGCTTGAACTGGCTTGTGAGGAAGAAGCGTTTCGTGAAGACCTCGAGCCATTTCACGATGGTGGGCATGTCGTAGGCGACGCGGTCCTTGGGCGCCGTGTGCGCGGGCCATTCGCCATGG
>CAIMMO010000249.1 GCA_903842595.1 uncultured Alphaproteobacteria bacterium | reverse complement strand
TTGCGTCAGTGCCATCGAGGAGGAAGCCGACCGGTTCGCTCTTGCGTCGCCTGCCGCAACACCGATACTTACATCGCGCGCGGCCTGAGCCGGTACACTGCTTGGCCGCCCCAATTTACACCACTCCGGTGGACGTGACCATCCCAGACCCCGCATGGTCACGATCGTGACCATGCAATGCGTACGTGCCGCAATCGCCGAAAAGGCGCTTCAGGACAAGCTATTCGCGCGCCAGCATGAAGCGAAGCAATCTGCCAAACCAGAAAACAGCGACACCGGCCAATGAGCTCATCGCAGACATCCAGCCAGCAGAGCCGGACCACAAGCCGTCATCCCAGTCTGCCCCGAGCAGAACAGTCCCCGCGGTGACAGCACTGAGTGCAAGGACAGCAAACGCGAGAGCCGTCAGCAACCAATGAAGGACGCGGCCGCACCAGATCGCGGCAGACCCCTCAGTGCGGATTTCGACTGGCCAGACAACCCCACCCATTTTGCTCCCCCAAGCAAAGTCTTTGTCTGTCTATAACCTTCCGAAAACTTTTGCCTCAAGGCAAGCATGAATCCGCAAAAGATGCTTGGTGTTTCGTCGCCACGCTGCCTGCCCGCGCACCGGCCCTTGAAGGTGCAGCCCTAACCCCCGTCACACCTACAAGGGCGCTGACCGCCGTCTGGCCTTCGGTCGCCTGCAGAAACATGCTCCCGACCTGCCCCTGATCGAAAGGCGTTCTTGAATCTCAGGGCGCAATTCCGAAGGTAGTCCGCACGAACCATTGACGCCGTCTGGCGCGCAGCCAGCGACATCTGCTCCCTGTTCACGTCCGAAGCGAGCGGGAACTTCTTCAAGGTACATGCCTCGGTTGCAGCTCAAGCGGCCGGTGCTCGAGGGCTCGGACGCTCCTTTATGCGCGACAGTGCTAGATCTCGGGCAAGCGTGGTCAGCCAAAATCGGGCGCCGCAGCTGACCTGAGCTGACCGATGCCTCTCGTGTTCGCGAGCAACGGTCAAAGCTTGCGTTGTGGCATTGGCGGCGTCGTGTAACGACCCGCCATCAGGTTCCAGTATGCCCAGGAGCGGGGGTCGTAGATCCCCGGAGGTGCAGCATCGATGAGGCGCTGAAGATCGTCTTGCGTGATCTGGCAGCGCAGAGCCGTGACATCTTCCAGACTGCCGCAGGTGAAGATGTAAGCGGGAAGCCGGCCGGGTTCTTTCAACGCCATCTCGGGCGGCTCGAACCAGATGCATTGCTGAGCAGCTTTTCGAAGCTCATCCGTCAGGGTGAGGTTCATGGCCCTACGCTCTAGCTTCAGAATTGATGTCGTCAAGAACCTTGATGGACGGCAGCTGGCTCAGATCCACGCTGCGCACAGCATCCTGAAGCCTCAGCTTCAAAGGTTCTGGAAGGACTGCGAGATTGCCATCTCCGAACTAGGCCAGGGCTTTGAGCCTTATCTGCGGATTGAACGCTTCCCCCCTGCAGCGCGCGGGCTGCGGCGAGAGCCTGCGGCAGTGTAACTCCCGCGCGGATCAATGCATCGATATCGAGGTCGTCCTTCGTCGGCAAGGCATCACGGTTCGAAAGGCCATCGACGTTGTTATCGCCACGTTTTGTGTTCAGGACGATATCGTGCTTCGACATGCCGACAGGGATTTTGATCCCATGCACGGGATAACGGGCTTGTCGGTGGTTTCGAACTGATCGCCGGGATCGTCCGCCGCAGGACCGACCGAAAAGGCAAAAGCGCGAAACCCCGGAACGAAAGCCACGCCTGGCGCGGCATCAATCACTCACGCAGCCGTCGCCGCAGCCTTCACCTGCACCTTTGTCGGGCGCGCATTGCCCCGGCCATAGAGGTTGACCTCGAGCTTCGAGATCGCGTGAACGAGGGCGTTGGGCCCGTACTTGATATCGCCGGTGAACGCGATCTTCGGAAAGCGGGCAAACAGCTGTTCGTAAGCGACCTGCAGCTGCATCTGCGCCACCCTTGCGCCGAGGCACTTGTGAACGCCGTGGCCGAACGCGATGTGCTTTGAGACATTCTCCCGCATCATGTCAAAGACGTCAGGGTTTGCAAAAACCTCCGGATCCCGGTTGCCCGCGCCGTACCACATGACGACTTTTTCGTCCTTTGCGATCCGCTGACCGTTGATCTCCGTGTCTTCAAGGGCTGTGCGCCGCATGTGCTTGACCGGCGACACCATGCGTAGCGCCTCTTCCGACATTCTCGGGATCAGCGCCGGATCAGCGAGGACCATCGCTCTCTGCTCGGGCCACTCCGTCATCAGCTTGACCGTTCCGGACAGCGAGTTGCGGGTCGTGTCATTGCCGGCAAAAATGATCAGCAGCCAGGATCCGTCGAGATAGCCCTGCGGCAGGTCTTCGCCGTCGAGCTTGGAGTGCGCGATGACGGTCAGGAGGTCTTCCCGCGGATGGGCGCGCCGATCTGCCATGACACGTGCTCCGTAGGCGAACATCTCCTCGACAACCTTGTTGAAACGGAATGGGAAGAGGGGCTCTCCGAGAAAGGTTGTCAGGGGGTTGGAGAGAAACTGGCTCGCCATTTCGAGGTAGTGCATCCAGTACACGATCTTCGGACGGTCTGCCTCATCAACGCCCAGCATTTCGCAGAGCGTGTAGAGCGGGAGCTCGTTTGAGAAGACTTTGACGAAGTCGGTGACCGGTCCTGCTGCCTCAAGATCATCACACAAGGCCTCGACCTTTGCGCGGACCTTCTCGCGGAGTTTTGCGACATAGGCCGGGACAAAGAAATCCTTCTGCTGGATCCGCATCTGCATGTGGCTGGGCTCGTCCATGCTGATCAGGTTGTCCATGGCGGCGCGGATCAGGATTTCGGGCTTCCAGTGCTTGCGGCCCGGAACGGCGAGATTGATGCCGCCACGCTGCGAGGAGAAGATGGCGGGCTGAAGCTCGACGGTCTTGATGTCTTCGTACCTTGTCACCGACCAATACCTGGAGGCAGGGCTTCGCACCTTCGACCACATCACGGGCGCGCCTTCGCGCATCTGCCTGTAGAGGTCGTAAGGGTGGCCACGTTTCCAGGAATTCGGGTTCCACAGCTCGAAGTCCGTCTCCAGTTGGGGGTAGATGGCCGGATAAACAGGCTCGGCCGCGCCCGTATCTGTGAGGATTTCGTCGCTGATCAGTTTCATGTCGGTCTTCCTGAAAACACGTCCCCATCTTCCAGCGGTCTTCGCCGGTTAAGTCAAAAGGAATTGAGCTTGCCGTCTGCGGGGCGAGCTTCTCTTCAAAGCCACGGCCGAGGTCGCAGAACCGCAACTTGCCATAACCCCTGGCAGTCGCCCGTCGGTACGCCTGCCAGAGCAGCGCCAGGGTCACATGTGGCCGCTTCAGCCCAAGTTGGATCGCCGTCCAGTCTGGCTCGACATGACGCCGCGCACCCAGGTGCGGAGAGACCGTCCCGCGCTTGAACATCGCCCCCGCCAGCGCCGCATCCGACAACGCGCCCGCCTCCGGCCAGCTCAGCCCCGCCTCCGCCGCCCGCGCGACCACGTCAGCGACCGTCGCGCGGGCGACCCCCAGACACCCGGAGATCGTCCGGTTGCTGGCGCCGCCTGCCGTCTGACCAGCACGTCCCTGATGTGGTGCATTCGGATCGGCTTTCCGCGCACAAGCCCCCTCCTGATGAGGGGGACGACCCATGCCCGAAGCCCGCTCGCCGTCACCCCGAGGGGGCGGCCGAACTCAAATCGGGATCGGTGGCCGGACTGACTTTGGATTCGGTGGCCGATCCCACTTTGGAAACCGCGGCCGAACTCATGTCGTATTGGCCGGCCGATCTGCGTCGGTTGCCGCATCCTGGCTGTCGCCTGGTATGGCCGCGTATCGGGAAAGCCTCGAACTCAGGCGCTAGCGGGCGCCATACGGTTCGTGGGGGAAATTCTCTGCACGTCCAGGCAGAGGCCTCATCAGCCCAGCATGCGCGGCAGGGCGCGGAGGAGGAGGCGGGTTCGCGCAGGTGAACATGTCTACCCTGCCCGGCCCAGGTCATCCGAACCGCCAGAGCGGAACGCTGGCGGGTGCGCCCATCCCGGTAGACACCCGAAACCGCCGCCCCTCGAAACCGTTACCTGTCGAAACCGCCACCGTGACGGTGCTGGCTTTTCCTGCCACCTTGAAGAGATGCGCCGCGATCAAGCTCTTCAGCTTCTAAGGGACAACCGCGCGAGCCTTGCTCGCCTCGGTGTTGCACGTCTTTTCCTCTACGGCTCCGTCGGACGAGACCACGCTTCGGCAGAAAGCGACGTCGATCTGCTGATCGAACCCGGCGACGATCGCTTCTCGCTGTTCGATCTCATGCGCGTGCAGGATGCGTGTACGCGGCTCCTCGGTTATCCCGCCGAGGTGCATGACGATCGTGGGCTCGCGCGCGCGCACGACTTCCGGGCGCGGGTGAGCGCTGATCTCGTCAATGTCTTCTGAGCCGCAGCGTGGAAGGTCACCCACGCCAGCACGCGTGCTGGAGACGGCCGTTCGCGTCGGCAAACGCGCTCGCGAACGGGTGAAAGACGACACGCTTGAAAGCTGTCTCGCGAACGAAGAGCGCCAGGAGGCAATCGAGCGGTTGTTGCTGCGGTTCGGCGAAGCCCTGAAGGCGCTGCCAGCGGGATTTCTGGCGCAGATCGATGCAAGCATTGAGTGGAACAAGCCCATCCGCTTTCGCGAACTGGCTTCACATTGGTACGAATATGAAATCGACCACCAGCTGATCTGGAACGTATTGCCGTACGATCTGCCGCGGCTGATCGTCGTGCTTGAATCGCATCTGAATAGCCTGGGCGGGGATCAGACCCCCTGTCAGCGTTGCGTCTCACAGCACCACCCTGCCGGTCGTCCGCGTCAACCACCCCTCCCGCCGACCGCGCCCCGGGCGCGCGCAGACGCTTGCGGTCCGCGCGCCCGAAGCGCTCCGTCAGAGCATTTACACCATTAGAGAACCTCCATGGACGCTACCGCGCGATCCGGCGCGAGAGCCCCGCGTCGGGTTCCGCGGATTCCGCGCAGGTTCACAAAAAGCCAACAGAATGGCGCGGGATGCTCGCGGCTGGGTCAAGCGGCCCAATCGGTCACGATCAGGCCTGGCACGCGCTCAAACTCGCGGCGGTTGAGCGTCACGAGGGCGGCGCGGCGCCGACGCGCCTGCGCGGCGATGAGGTAGTCGAAAGGTCCAATCGGCGTTCCCTGACCTTCGAGGAAAGCGCGGATATCGCCCGCTTCGTTGGCGTCGTCAGCATCGAATGCGATCAGCGTAAATCCTTCGGCGAGGAAAGCATCGAGCACGCGCGCCGATATTTCGCGCCGGTCGCTATTGGCGATGCCGTATCGCAGTTCAAAGAGAACGGGCGTCGGGACGAGAAGCGGCGTTCCCGCAGCGAGTTCGGCCTGAAGGCGCTGGTCGATTTCCGGTCTGCGCTTGTTCAATGCGAAGACAATGGCGTTGGTGTCGAGGCAAAACATCCCCGCGCCTCAATCGAACGAAATCGGATCGCCCGGCAAAAGAGGCGGGTCATCCGGCAGTCCCTCGGTGAGGAAATCAGAGGCGCCCAGCGCGTCGAGCCGCGCCCGCCACGCCTGCACATCGAAGGGTGGCCTTTCCATCGGCTCCAAGATCACCTTGTCGCCGATCCGGCTCACGCGCACTTCCACGCCCTCGAAACGAAACTCCTTCGGCAGGCGCACGGCCTGACTGCGGCCATGCATGAAAAGCTTGGCCGTCGGCGGTTTCTTTTCGGAGTAGTTGTCGGTCGGGGGCTTGCCTGCGCGAGCGGTCATGTGCGCCCCTTTGAGTGATGGTAGATACCCATAATAGATACCACGCAACACCTGAAGCGGTCAAGGTTTGCCTTGGCGGCACGGGCCGTGCGCTGTTGAGGCTCAGGCCGGTCGCCGCGAGACCGCACATGGAGCTTTATCAGGCGCGCAGCGCGCGGCCGGATATCGCAAGACCTGCAAGTCGTAGACAGATCATCGGGGACGGTTCAGTCGCCGCAGGAAATACAAAGTCGCCTCGTTGCGGACGCACAGCACATTCAGGCGCTCAGTCGCCTTGCACCTTCGATGCGCGCGGCGTTTTTGTCGAAGGTGGCAAGCGAAAACGCGCCCATAGGCCGACCCGCTGTCGCGATCATCAAATCGGAAAAGTCGAAGCCAGGATCTCGGTACCGGACGACGGCCTGCGCCACATCCTCGGCCGTTTCGATCTGGAGAATGAGCGATGGTCCCCTCATCAGCCTGCCGGCCTTGCCAGCTGCATGACCGGCCCAGCCTGGCGGCGAGGCCCGACACGAGCTCCAGCCCGTACACCAATCATCTGGACACGACCAGGCTTGAGTAGGCCGCATACCCCACTTGGGAGATGACGCGCAAAAAACGTTGGCCCTGCGCAGCGCGAGGTCTGGGTGCCCCGACCCGGAACCTTAGCCTTCACGAGCGGGCCTGTGATCCGCTCTTTTGAACTCGCTCGCCCATGGGTCTGTCTTGGCAGGCAGAAAGGGCTTCGCTCTCGCAGATCCCGACCTGCTGGCGGTCGAGATTTCAACCCTGAACGGCGATGATTTTTCTCGCAAGCCAGCACGTGCACGAATTGGCGACTTGAGACCGGCCTGTGCGATACGGCAAACAGCTTGCCGTCACGGCCAGGGTTAGTGCTGGCTCTCGGGCGTCGTGACCCTGAGGCCGTCGAGATCGTCGCGGATCTTGATCTGGCAGGACAGGCGCGAGGTCTCACGCACATTCTCGGCAAAATCGAGCATCGACTGCTCCATCGCCGACGGCTTGCCGACCTTGTCGCCAAAAGCCGGGTCGACATAGACATGGCAGGTCGCGCAGGCGCAGGCGCCGCCGCAATCAGCGTCGATCCCCGGCACGTTGTGCTTGATGGCCGTCTCCATGACCGTCATGCCGGTCTTGCCTTCGACAGTCCGCTCGGTTCCGGACGCGTCCACATAGGTGATCTTCGGCATGGGCTTCCTTGACGACGACTACGGCCACTAACCCGACGCGCGCGCGCCGATGTCCTTCATGGAGATGGATTTATCCACTAGTTCGCCGGGCGCAACCTTCGCTTTCGCCGCAACCAGCTTCTTTCCGACAACAAACTCGGGAGGGGAATTGACCGCATCCACGGCGATGACCCGACCTTCCTTTAGGTAAAACACCGAGAAAGCGCGTGTTCCTGGGTCCCCGCGCACGACGGTCTGGTCCGCACCCGTCCAGAGCCCGACCGTCTGCAGCTTGAGATCGAACTGGTCCGACCAGAACCAGGGCGCCTCGACCTGTGGCGGAGGCATACCCAATATAGCCGCCGCCGCGAGTTTTCCGCCCTCGATGGCGTTGTGGACCGACTCCAGCCGCCCTTCCCGCCCGTAATGGACCAGCGGACGCCAGGCGACGTCGCCGGCAGCGAACACGTGCCGATGGCTGGTCCGCATCGCCTCGTCCACCACAATGCCATTGCCGCAGACAAGCCCCGCCTCAAGAGCCAGTTCCAGGTTGGGCAGAACGCCAACGCCCACCAGCACGAAATCTGCCGGCACGATCTCCCCATCGGCCAGCCGGACTCCCGAAACCGTGCCGATACCCTCAAACCCATCAATTCGAACGCCGAGGCGCACGTCCGTCCCCGCCTCCCGATGGATGCGCGTGTAGAACGCGCCGATCTCGGGCCCGGCAACACGCGACAGCACTTGCGGCATGGCCTCAAGCACCGTCACCTTCATGCCAAGCTGCGCGCCAACCGCCGCAGCCTCAAGCCCGATATAACCTGCGCCCACCACCACCAGCCGGGCGCCCGCTATGGCTGCCCGCCTGATCCGGTCGACATCCGCCAGCGTCCGCAGTTCGCTGACGCCCTGAAGGTCCGCCCCCGGCAGCGCCAGCTTTCGCGGACGCGCGCCGGTTGCGATGACGAGCTTGTCCCAGGCGAGTGTGCGCCCGCTTGCAAGCGTCACAGCATGATCGCCAAGACTGATCGCTGTCGCCGCATCGCCCGTTATCAGCGCGATATCATGCTCAGCGTAGTATTCGAGAGGCTTCAGGAACAGCCGCTCAGCTTCCAGCTCACCCTTCAGATAGGCCTTCGACAAAGGCGGCCGCTGATAGGGAGGCGCCGCCTCATCGCCAACCAGCGTGATCCCGCCAGCAAAGCCTCCAAGCCGCAACGAATAGGCTGCCTGCCCGCCCGCCTGGCCCGCGCCGATGATCACAACGCGCTGTGGGGCGCCTGACATGCCTTCGTCCCTCGACCTGATGCCGGGCGTCATAGCATGGTCGCTCCACGAAAACAGGCATGGTAGAGCGCCCGAAATGCCGATCCGCACCCTATCCCTGCCGCTCCCCGGCGAGGCCGACACCGCAGCCCTCGGCGCGCGGCTGGCCGAGCATGCCCGCCCGGGCGACGTCATCGCGCTCCACGGCGATCTCGGCGCCGGCAAGACCACGCTCGCCCGCGCGCTGATCCGCCGCCTCGCCGGCCCCGAAACGGAAGCACCCAGCCCGACCTTCACCCTGGTCCAGACCTACCAGACGCCCAGCCTGGCGATCTGGCATTTCGACCTCTACCGCCTGAATGACCCGCGCGAGGCCCGCGAGCTCGGCATGGAGGAAGCTGTGGATGGGCTCTCCCTCATCGAATGGCCCGAAAGGCTGGGCCAGTATCTTCCATCCGCCCGGCTGGAAGTTCGGCTATCCTTCGAGGGCGAGGGGCGAATCGCCCGGCTCGCGGACCTTGATGACTGGAGTTCCCGGCTCGATGGCGACTGGCGCCCAACCCATGAATAACAACCTGCGTGCGAGGGAAATCCAGGAGTTCCTTGACGGGACCGGCTGGGGTGAGGCCGCACGTACGCCCCTCAACGCCGATGCCTCCACGCGCCGCTATGAACGCCTGCGCCGCAAGACCGAGACGGCCATGCTGATGGACGCCCCGCCGCTCGAATCCCAGCCCTGCCCGCCCGGCGCAAGCGACGATGAGCGCATCAGGCTTGGCTGGAACGCAGTATCACGTCTGGCCGCCTCGCGCGTCGAAGCTTTCGCGGCTGTCGCCGGACACCTTGCCGGGCTGGGCCTCTCCGCGCCCAACCTGCTCGACTACGACATTGCGCGCGGCCTCGCCCTGCTTGAGGACCTCGGCGACGATCTGTTTGCCGAGGTGATCCGCCGCGGCGGTGACGAGATCGCGCTCTACACAGCCGCAGGCGAGACACTCGCCGCCGTTCATCGCGAGCGGCCGCCCGCCGTCCTGCCCTATCGCGACGGGGAGTGGCCGTTGCTCAGCTATGATCACCTCGCCCTGTCGGCAAATCTTGACCTGTTCATCGAATGGATGCCGCAGCGCGATCTTGCCATGCGCATCAGCGAACAGACGCGCCTGCGCTGGGAGCGCGTGCGTGAGAACCTGCTCGGAATGACGGAAGACTATCCCCGCGCCGTCATCCTTCGCGACACGCATGCGGAAAACCTGCTCTGGCTGCCACAGCGCGAAGGGCTTGCTCGCGTCGGCCTGCTCGACTTCCAGGATGCCGTCGTCGGATGGGGCGAATGGGACATGTCGATGCTGCTGCACGATGCGCGACGCGACGTCTCGCCCGCAGCGCGCGAAGCGGCAAGCCGCGCCTACCTCGATGGCGTCGGCGCCACCCGCGCCGCCTACGACGAACGTCTCGCCGTGCTCGGCGCTATGAACGTCATGCGCATCATGGGAATCTTCGCGCGCCTCGTCACACGCGACAAGAAACCCCGCTATGACGAGTTCCAGCCGCGCCTGCGCGGCCTGCTGAACGACACGCTGAGCCATCCGGCGCTGTCGGAAGCGCGCGACTTCGTCACCGCTGTCGCGCCGCACCTGCTGGTTGCCGCATGACGATCACAACCGCCATGCTGCTTGCCGCCGGCCTCGGGACGCGCATGAAGCCGCTGACCGACACGCGCCCGAAACCGCTGATCGAGGTGGGAGGGCGCACCCTCATTGATCGCGTCCTCGACAAGCTGGCGGCGCAGGGCGTCACGCGCGCCATCGTCAACGTGCATTATTTCCCGGACATGCTGGCCGCGCACGTCGCGCAGCGCACCGACATCGAGATCATCATCTCCGACGAGCGCGACGAAGTCCTGGAGACCGGCGGCGGCGTGATCAAGGCGCTGCCGCTGCTGGGCGATGATCCCTTCTTCGTCATCAACACCGATGTCACCTGGGCGACAGCCGGCGACTCGACCTTCAGCGACATGGCGGCAGCCTACGATGCAGCGCGGATGGACGCCCTGCTGCTGCTCGCGCCGATGGAGAACACACTCGGCTTCCGCGGTCCCGGCGATTTCTACCTCGCGACCGACGGCCAGGTCGAACGGCGCGGCGAGCGCGCCACAGCGCCTTATGTCTTCGCCGGCACGCACATCACGCGCGCCGACCTCTTGCGCAGCTACGAAGCAACGCGCTTCTCTGCCAACATCTACTGGAACGCATTCGCATCGCGCGGACGTTTGTTCGGCACAGTCATGAGCCCGTTCTGGATGCATGTCGGCGATCCGGCAGGGCGCGACGAGGCCGAGGCGAGACTCATTCTGATGGGACCAGGGGCGTGAGCGCCGCCTCGCTTTTTGCCGCGGGGCAAAAAGTCTTCACCCTTCCGCCGTCATCCGCCTTTCTGGATGAACTCGCACGCGGCCTCGTCGCCGCGACCGGCGCGCGCGACAATCCCGAGATCCTCGCAGACGCCCTGATCTTCACGCCCAACCAGCGTGCAGCGCGCGGGCTGGCCCTATCGCTCTACCATGCGATGGACGACACGCTGCTTACCCCGGAAATCCGCCCGCTCGGGGACATCGAGGAAGAGGACGGCCTTGCAGCTTTCGGCCCCGACGCGCTCGACCTGCCGCCTGCGCTCTCACCCGCACAGCGCCGCGGTGCGCTTGCGCGCCTGATTCAGGCATGGCGCATGAAGGTGGATGGCGAGAGTCTGCCGCCAACCTCACTGCTCGCAGCCGCCGATGAACTCGGCGCGCTGATTGACCAGGCCTCCATGGTCGGCGGCGTCGACTGGACCAAACTGGAATCGCTGGCCGGTGAGCTCGCGCCGCAACTTGCCCAGCACTGGCAGGTCTCCGCCGACTTCCTCGACATCGTGATGAAGGCATGGCCGCAGCACCTTCTCGAGATCGGCTATTCCGATCCGCAGGTCCGCCGGCTTGGCGCCGCCGAAGCGCTTGCCGCCCGCTGGGCGCGCAATCCGCCTGAGCATCCCGTTGTCATAGCCGGCTCGACAGGCGCTGGCGCTGCAACCCGCCTCCTGATGCAGGCGGTCCTGCAACTGCCGAAGGGGCTCATCGTCTTTCCGGGCGTTGATCCTGACCTTGACGACGGCGGCTGGGCCAATGTCGCCGATGCAGCAAGCCATCCGCAACATACGCTCGGCGCAACGCTCTCATGGCTGGGCCTCAAGCCACAGACCCTTCAGGCCTGGCCCGTCGAGCCCGAGAACCAGCGTGAGCGCGCGCGACGCAGGCTCATCAACGAAGCGCTCGCGCCAGCGATCGCCACCCGCGACTGGAACGATCGGCTTGCCGCGCTGGCCGCACCCTCGCAGCCACGGGATCTCGTGAGCGAAGCCCTCCAGGGGCTCTCGCTTGTCGAGGCCGAGGACGAAAGCGAGGAGGCGCTGGTCGCCGCCATGCTCCTTCGCGAGACGCTTGAGACGCCGAACCGGACGGCCGCGCTCGTCACCCCGGAAGCCTCCCTCGCGCGACGCACAGCCGCCATACTCGAACGCTGGGGCATCGACATCGCCCCGTCCGCCGGCATCCCGCTTTCGCGCACGGCGCCGGGTAGCCTTCTCCTCATCCTTTCGCGCTGGATCGCAAAGCCAGCCGACCCTGTCCTGCTACTCGCAGTGCTCAAGCACGAGTGCGTTCTGCTCGGCCGCGACCCGGATGCCTATCGCGCCATCGTCAGCGCGATGGAGCGCGACACACTGCGCGACCCTCCTCGATCGCCAACCCTCGAAGCGCTGGCAAAACGCCTCACCACGCTTGAACGCCCGCAGGCCGAGGCGACAAAGCTGATCAGTGAACTCGACCAGCTGCACTATCTCGCCAACCCGCCTTTCACAGACGAGATGATCGATGGCGCAGCTGCCGCCGAGTCCGTCGCGCGCCTCGCAGAGGCGCTGTGCGCAACGCCAACCGCGGAGGGTGCGCGTATCTGGTCCGGCAAGGCCGGCGCGATGGCTGCACAGTTTGTCGATAATCTCTCGCAACTCTCGACCGCGATGGGCCGGATGCAGGCCGGCGCCTTCCCGGACTTTGCCGAGTCCGTCATGCACCGCATGGTCGCCGCGCCCGATCTGCCCGAGCATCCCCGCATTGCGATCTTCGGCCCGCTGGAAGCGCGTCTCCAGCGCCGCGACCGCATGATCCTTGCAAGCCTCAATGAAGGCGCATGGCCGCGCGCAGCCGCGGCCGATGCCTTCCTCAACCGTACGCTGCGCAAGCGCCTCGACCTGCCCGATCCCGACGAACGCATCGGCCTCTCGGCGCACGACTTCTCGCAGATGGCAAATGCGCCGGACGTCATCCTGCTGCGCGCGCGCCGCGTCGACGACAAGCCCGCCGTCGCCTCGCGCTGGCTCTGGCGCCTGCGCACCCTGGCTGCCGGCGGGCTGGGTGGACGCGCGGCGGCGGATGAGGCCTTGAAACCTGCCGCAGGCGCCGACCCCATCCTATGGGCGCGCGAACTGCGCAAGCCGGGCAAGGTGATGTCGGCAAAACCGCCGGCCCCCACACCACCTGTCAAGGACCGCGCACTGCAGAGCTTCTCGCCCAGCCGCGTCGCGACCCTGATCCGGGACCCCTATGCTGACTACGCCCGCCGCGTCCTCGGCCTCAGGCCGCTGCGCGGCGTGGGCGAAGATGTCGATGCGCGCGAACGCGGAACAGCCGTCCACGCGGCAATCGAGGGGTTCGAAGGCGACGAGAACGAGAAGGCGCTCGGAGCGCTGATCGAAGGTGAACTCAACGCAGCAGGCGCTGCCGAGGAACTGATCCGTCTCGAAATGCCCCTCTGGATCCGCGCCAGCGCAGCCTATGTCCGCTGGTCCGCCGAACGCGCGCCCCGCCGCGCCGATTTCGTGGCGGAGGCAGAAGGCGAGATCCGTTTCGACTCGGCCGTAGGGCCGGTGACGCTCAAGGCCAAAGCCGATCGCATCGACCTCATGAAAGACGGCACGCTGGCGATCATCGACTTCAAGACGGGCCAGCCCAAGAAGGCTGCACAGGTCGAGAGCGGGCTCGAACCGCAGCTTGCACTCGAGGCAGCCATCGCTGCCCGCGCGGCGTTCGCCAGGGACGGCCACGCCATCGGTCCGGCGCCAGCCTCCGAGCTGATCTACTTCCGCATGTCGATGAGCGCCGAGACGGCGAAGGATGACAACGGCCAGCCGCTTGCCTTCAAGAACGGCACGACCGCGCAGATTGCCGAAGACGCACTCGAAGGCCTCAAGGCCCTGATCGAACAGTATGCGAGGCCGACGCAGGCCTACTATTCGAAGCCGCGCGTCGAATTCATCTGGACTGTCTCCGACTACGATCGCCTGGCGCGCCGCGCTGAATGGTCCGCCGACGAAGGAGGCGAGGAATGACGCCTCTCGACGCCAGAAACGAAGAGAATTGGCCCGAATACGCCGCCGCAGCACATGGCCAGGCGCTCGCCGCCCTGCCCGACCATTCCGCCTGGGTCGAAGCCAATGCCGGCTCCGGCAAGACAAAAGTGCTGATCGACCGCGTCGCGCGCCTCCTGCTGCGCGGCGCCGAGCCAGATACCATCCTGTGCGTCACCTACACCAAGGCTGCCGCCAGCGAGATGCAGGCGCGCCTGTTCGAACGTCTCGGCGGCTGGTGCGTCATGGACGCGGACCAGCTGACGCAGCGACTTTCAGAACTCGAAGGCCGCGATATCTCCGCCTATGGCCGGGACGATATCGGCCGCGCACGTGAGCTCTTTGCCAAAGCGCTCGAAACACCAGGCGGCCTGCGCATCGAGACCATCCACGCCTTCTGTGGCCGGGTCCTGCGCCGCTTCCCGCTCGAGGCGCGCCTGCCCCCCGGTTTCTCCGAACTCGACGACGCCCTCGCCGCCGACCTGTGGGACATGTCCTTCCGCGCCATGGGCCGCCGCGTGGTGCGCGGCGACGCGGCCCTCATGGATGCAGCACGCATCGCTGCAGAAGCCGGAGGCGGCAAGGGCCTCGACATCATTCGCGCGCTCCTTCCCCGCCGGGCGACCATTCAGGGCTTTATCGCGCGGGCTGGCGGCATTGATGCCGCGATCGACCAGCTCCGCGCCCGTATTGATGCGCCGGATGCATCGCCCGCGGAGATCCTCGAAAACGCCATGGGCGCCAGCATGCCGCGCAAGCCGCTGCAGCAGCTTCTCGCGCAGCTCCCAACCATCAAGCCCACCGACGCCAGCCTCGCCGAGACGATCGCCTATGCGCTTTCGGATGCACCCGCCGCCGATCGCTTTTCCGCCTATGCCTCAATCGCGTTCACCGAGAAGGGAGAGCTGCGCAAGAAGGACCCCTACACGAAGGAAGCAGCCAGGGCTGCACCCGCCGCCGCCCTGTTCTTCCAGATCAAGGACGCACCTGAAGGAAGCGAGATCGGACGCATAAAGGCGATCGGTGAAGCGTTTAACGCTGCACGCCTGTTCGAGCGCTCCTCGGCCATCCTTCGCCTCGCCGACACCATGTTCGCCGACTTCGCAGATCGCAAGCGCGCCCGTGCGGGCCTCGACTTCGATGATCTGATCGAGACCACGGCCAACCTGCTCACACGGGCCCATGCTGCCGAATGGGTGCTGTGGAAACTCGACGGCGGCATCAGCCACATCCTGCTCGACGAGGCACAGGACACCAGCCCTGCACAGTGGCGCATCCTTCGTGCACTGACCGAAGACATCTTCGCCGGCGCCGGCGCCGTGCGTGATCATCTGCGCACGCTCTTTGTCGTCGGCGACCAGAAGCAGTCGATCTACTCCTTCCAGGGTGCCGACCCGGAACACTTCCTCACCGAGAAAGAGCAGTTCATCGCACGCGCGACAAGCGCCGAGCTCGGCTTCAAGCTGCCCGACCTCGCCATGTCATTCCGATCAGCGCCAGAGGTACTCGCCTATGTCGACGGCGTGTTCGACACCCGCGTCTTCAAGCCGGACTCGCCCTTCACGCTGAACCCGCCCGACGCCGCCGACCTGATGCGCCACACCTCGTTCCGACGCAGCCATGCAGGCTCGGTCGACCTCTGGCCGCTGGAGCCAAAGGCCGACGCCGAACCCGCCCATCCGTGGGACGCGCCGCAGGCCATGGAGAATGAGGGCAGCGCCAAGGCGCGCCTTGCCGCCCGCATCGCCCGCTTTGTCCGGCATGAGATCGAGACCGGCGCTGCCGTCTGGGACAATGGCAGGCAGCGCCCGGCCCAGCCCGGCGACTTCCTCATCCTCGTGCGCGGCCGCACCGGCGGGCTGTTCGACGGCATCCTGCAGGCGCTCAAGCGCGAGAACATTCCCGTCGCTGGCGCTGATCGCATCAAGCTGCTCGACAGCCTCGCCGTACAGGACCTGCTCAACCTCGCGCGGTTCGCCCTCTGCCCAGAGGATGACCTCACGCTGGCCGAAATCCTGAAAGGCCCCTTCGGCGCCTTCATGTCCGGCGGCGAGCTGAGATGGCTCGATGACGATCACCTCTTCGCGCTCGCCAGTCCCCGCAAGGGCTACCTCTGGACTGCACTTGAGGCAGCGGGCGAGGCGCACTTCGCGCCAATCCGCACCTTCCTCGCCGACGTGCTCGCACGCCGCCACACGCCACCCTACGAATTCCTCACCCACGCGCTTGAACGCGGCCCGGAATCCGGGAGTGGCCTGCCGCGCCCCGGCTGGGAGCTGATCCTATCCCGCTTCGGCGGCCCGGCCCGCGAGCCTGTCACAGCCCTCATCGATCGCGCCGCAGCCTTCGACGCGGACCAGCCGCCCAGTCTGCAGCTCTTCCTCAACGCCATCGAGCGTCGTGGCGGCGAGGTTAAGCGCGAACTCTCGGGGCCACAGGGCGAGGTCCGCGTGATGACCACGCACGGCGCAAAGGGCCTCGAGGCCCCCATCGTCATCCTGCCGGACACATGCTCGGCCCATCGCGGCGATCGCGACGGGCTGTTCGTCACCGAAGACGGCGCGCCGCTCTGGGCCGGCAAGAAAGGCAACGACACCCAGCTCAGCGGCGAACTCCGCGCGATCGAAGAAGCCAGCGACCTGCGCGAGCATCGTCGCCTGCTCTACGTCGCACTTACCCGCGCACAGGACAGGCTCATCATCTGTGGCGCCGGGATGGGCAACCGCACGGACGGCCATGAGAAGACCAGCTGGTACCGCATCTGCGAGGGCGCCATGGCGCGCCTTGCAGGTGCGGGCCGCGTTGCGGAGATCGAACAGGACGGCCAGACAATCAGGCGCTTTGGCGCCTCGCCCGATCGTCTCGCGCCGCAAGCCCTGCAGGCGCCCGCTGCACCCGCGCTGCCAGCATGGCTCGCACAGAACGCACCGCCCGAAACAGCCAGCCGCATCCTCTCGCCCTCGCGCCTCACCGCCGCCGCCGAGCCCCCGGTGATCTCGCCCTTCGGCGAGGGTCGCAAGGAACGCCTGCGCCGCGGCAGCCTGATCCACCTTTTGTTCGAAATCCTGCCCGGACTTGCGGCCGCATCGCGCCGCCCCGCCGCCGAGGGCTTCCTCAAGCGCCAGCCGGATCTCACGCCGAAACAGCGCCAGGAAATGCTCGATGCGGCAATGCGCGTGCTGGAAGATCCTCGTTTCGCCACCGTCTTCGGCCCCGGCGGCCGCCCGGAGGCGCCCATTATTGGAAAGATCGGCATCGGCCGGCTCGGCGCGGACACGATCAATGGCCGCATCGACCGTCTGGTGATCACAGACACGGAAATCCTGATCGTCGACTACAAGACCGACCGGCCTGCCCCAGCGACCATCGCCGGCGTCGGCGAGGCCTATGTCGCCCAGATGGCCGCCTACCGGGCCGTGTTGTCACAGCGCTGGCCGAATCGTCCCATCCGGTGCCTGCTGGTCTGGACAGACGGCCCCCTTCTCATGGAAATACCGCCCGCAGACCTCGACCGCGCACTCTCGCGTCTTCAAACGTGACATGTGCGGGCGTGAACCGTTCGTTTAGCGGCGCTCTGTTTGATAACAACAAGGCCGGCCCTACCTAGGACCGACAGAAGACAAGGGAAAAGCCATGGCCGTCGCCTCCATCTCCGATGACAGCTTCGATGCCGAAGTCCTCGCCGCCGGCACGCCGGTCGTCGTCGACTTCTGGGCCGAATGGTGCGGGCCGTGCAAACAGGTCTCCGCGCACTTCGAAGCACTCGCCGACGAGATGGGCGACAAGGTCAAGGTCGTGAAGATGAACATCGACGACAACCCGATGACCGCAGGGCGCTTTGGCGTTCGCGGCCTGCCCACCTTCATGATCTTCCAGAACGGCCAGGTCACCGCCACCCACCTCGGCGCGATGAACAAGACCCGCATGGTCGAATGGCTCAAGGAAAGCGCGCCGTCAGTGGCGTAGTCTCCGGACCGTCGGGCTCACGCCCGCCAATCGCGACGAAACAGTGAACACATATCAGCGACCCGCCCAGTTCCTGCTGCGCGGGTCGCTTTTGTTTGCGTGGGTCGGAGCCCACCGTTCCTTGCAGGCCTAAGCCCTCAGCAGTGCCTCGCCCAGGTCCTCGTGGTTGATCGGCTTGATCAGGATCTCGAAGGGATGATCTTCGGCAATGCGCTTCATCGTCGATGGCTCGCTTGAGCCCGTGCAATAGATGAAGCGTGGGTGCTGCGTCTGGCTGATCTCCAGCGCCGCATCAACGCCATCGCGATCGCCCTCGAGGCGCATGTCCATCAGCACGTAATCGGGCCAGTGCTGGCTCGCGAGTTCCACGGCCCGGCTGGCTGACTTGGCGACGCCACAGACCTGGAAACCGTAGGCCTCGACCCATATCCTGAGAAATTCCGCCGCGAGAAACTGATCCTCGACGATCAGGACCTTTCCCTTTGAACTCGTCATGTCACACTGCTTTTCGACTACCATCACACGCCTAAGCAACTGCGCCAGACGAGCCAAGGACGACGCGCGCGCGCGTCCCCCCCGAGGACACAAACTCGATCCTGCCGTCCAGCTGGTCGGCAAAGCCACCGACCAGGCGCAGCCCCAGCTGGCGTGGCGAATCGACGACGTTACGGTCTGAGTCAAGGCCGACGCCATTGTCAGCGATCTCGAGAACAGTTCCCTCCTCTTCCCTCGCATATCGCACCGTCACCACGCCGGAACGCCCATCGGGGAAAGCGTGCTTCAGTGCGTTCGTCACGAGCTCGTTGACCAGAAGGCCGACGATCACCGCGCGGTCTATATGGATTTTGCTGTCGTCCACCTGCACATCAAGCGAGATCGAACGCTTGCCGAGATTGTGGCTGCGGCCGATTTCACGACAGAGGTCTGCCATGAACCCGCCGACCGAAAGCTCCATGACGCTGTCGGAGCTGATCAGGCGTTGATGGACAGCGCCCAGCGCGCGCACACGGCCACTAAGGGCAGCCAGAACGTGCTTTGCTTCCGGGTCCGACAGCGTCTCGCTCTCCAGGGCGATCAGCCCATCGATCTGCTGCAGGTTGTTCTTCACGCGGTGATATACCTCGCGAAGCAGGACATCCCTCTCGGCAAGCGCGGCCACAACCGCGTCGTGCGCTTCCCTCTGCTCCG
>CAIMMO010000248.1 GCA_903842595.1 uncultured Alphaproteobacteria bacterium | reverse complement strand
TTGCGTCAGTGCCATCGAGGAGGAAGCCGACCGGTTCGCTCTTGCGTCGCCTGCCGCAACACCGATACTTACATCGCGCGCGGCCTGAGCCGGTACACTGCTTGGCCGCCCCAATTTACACCACTCCGGTGGACGTGACCCTGCGACAGGTCGGTTCCCAGGTGGACCGGGTCGCGGACGGCCTGAGCAAGCCGATGACAATTGGTCGGCTGGCCCTCGTGATTCGCCTCTGCCTCATGCGAGCCGCATCGTGGCGCCTCGATGACTGCTGCAGGCCACGCCTGCGGGTACGTTCTCCGGAACTCCTGCGGCAGGTCGCCAACTGGCACCGGCCGGATATCGTATTTCTGATCAGTGGCCGCGTCTGCGTCGGCGAAGCGTCTATCAGCGGCTGGCAGGCGCGGAGATTGAAGGGATCCGACGCTTACATGGTGCACTGCCGCGTCCCTTAGCCCATTTTCTGGTTGTTGCTGTGGCTCCATTGACCTGCGTCACATGCAGGCGCGCAAGGGAGCCGAAACTGTCTCCCGAGTTTGACGGGGTCGATGCAGGAGCGTGCCATGAAGATGAAGGACATACTCACGATTACGACGACAGGAGCTCCGAACGAGCACGTGATCGCTGCGGCGGAGCAGATCGCGCGTCAGAATGCTGGGAAAGCTATCGGCTTGGTTGTGGGGTGGCTTCCGCCTGTGTCCCTGTCGATGGAAGGCTGGGCTGTGACGCCCGTATGGGGCGACATTGCCGAAGAATCTCGGAAGGAACTCGCGGCCGAACTCCTGCGTGTCAAGACGCGGCTCGACGCTGGAGGCCTCGGTCGTGATGTTGAGTCGGAACTTCTTGAAATGAGCGCTGGCCGCATCGCGACGGGATTGCGCGGCAGACATGCCGACATCACCGTTGTTGGAAGGCCGCACGGGGACTTTGATCAGGCGATTGTCGAGGGGCCGCTGTTTGAATCTGGACGGCCTGTTCTCATTGTGCCCCCGAACTGGAAACCGCGCGAGATAGGCAGGTCAGTGCTTGTCTGCTGGAAGCCGACACGCGAAGCTGCGAGAGCGTTGGGCGATGCCGACGATTTCCTGGCCAATGCCAGCCAGGTCACAGTTGTGACAATAGACGCCAGACCTTCTGCAGACGGGTATGGTCCGAGGCCCGGTGTGGACATAACCGCTCATCTCGCGCGGCGCGGAGTGAAAGTCGAGCTGGTGAATCTCGACTCTCTGGGAAGGTCCGTCGCAAACGTGATCCATGACCAGGCATTGGCAATGGATGCTGATCTCATCGTCATGGGTGGCTATGGGCGGTCTCGAATGAGCGAGTTCATTTTTGGCGGCATGACACGCGAAATGCTCAAGATGGCAGAACATCCTGTCCTAATGGCTCACTAGGGTGGTGCGTTCCCACAACTCTGCAGTGTTGCGGCATATGCTAGCGCTGCTGCAGCGGTTCGCCCCGAAGGCGTGTAGCGCAGTACGCGTGACAATCAATTTGGCGGCGGCTTCTGCCGGTAAGTCCCAACACCAGGAAATCAATTGATTGAGCCCTACGAAATACTGGGCGTCGCGAAATCGGCGACTGACGACGAAGTCCGCAAGGCCTATCGACGTCTGGCCAGAAAGCATCACCCTGACGTCAACCCCGGCAGCAAGGATGCCGAGGCTAAGTTCAGGGAAATTTCGGGCGCCTACGATCTGCTGTCCGATCCGGAAAAGCGCCGTCGCTTCGATGCCGGCGAGATCGACGCCTCAGGCGCCGAGCGGCCGCAGCAACGATACTATCGGGACTTTGCGGCAGGAGAGAGTGGGCGAGGCTATGGGGTCGGTTCCGGATATGCGGATTTCGCAGATACCGACGAACTGCTTGCAGAACTGCTTGGCCGGGGGCGCCGCGCACGCGGCGCCGACTTGCAGGTTCAGCTCGGTCTGGACATGCTTGAAAGCATCAGCGGCGTCACCCGCCAGCTTGCCCTGCCAAACGGTTCGACGATAAATCTTACCATTCCAGCTGGTGTGGAAGATGGTGAAGTACTTCGCCTCAAGGGGAAGGGCGTCGCCGCTCCATCGGAGGGCCCGCCCGGTGATCTCCTTGTGCAGATTGCCATTCGTCCGCATCGGTTCTTTCGCCGTGAGGGCGATGATGTTCTTCTCGAATTACCCGTCACATTGAAGGAAGCCGCGCTTGGCGCAAAAGTTCGCGTGCCCGTACCTTCGGGCGCGGTGATGCTGAGCGTTCCCAAAGGTTCAAATACGGGCGCGGTGCTGAGGCTGAAAGGCAAGGGTGTCGCGCGTCCCGGCGCGCCGGGTGATCTTCTCGTGACGCTGAAGGTCGTGCTGCCCAAGGAGCCCGATCCTGCGCTGGATTCGTTTCTCAAAGGCTGGACGCCTCAGAACTCAGAAAACGTGCGCAAGGAGTATGAGTCATGATCTTCAGCCATCTCGAATTCATGTCTCGCGCCGGGATCGACCAGCAGACCCTCGATGTGTGGATCGAAGAGGAATGGGTCGTCCCGCAAGGCGCGTTGGAATTGCCGGAGTTTACAGAAGCGGACGTTGCCCGCGCTCGCCTCATCCTTGACCTAATGCGTGACCTGGGTGTCAACGCGGAAGGCGTCGGCGTCGCACTCCATCTCATTGATCAGGTCCACGATATGCGGCAAGTTCTCGCGGCCTTGATCGATCAGATGCGGCTGTCACGCGATTGAAGTTGTTGCGTTGGGCATTTCGACCGAAGCGAAGGCGCCCAGCAGGACCAACTCTGTCCAATGAAGCTTCGGTTCGAAAGTGACAATCGTCGTCGGCCCGAAAAAACCGTCGCGCACCGGCTTTGGCAGCAACCCGGAGTGATCAATATGAGCGCGGCTGAGGACTACTGCAGCAGTATGGCGCGCAGCGAATGCCAGTGCGCGATAGTTCAGTTCCTTCTCGGCTTTCGAGCCTTGGAACATGCCGCAATCAAGCAGAATTTCACGCGCAGCCGTCGCGACGCGAAAGCAGGATCCCGTGACGCTGCGGGCAGCACGATGAAAAGAGGTCCTTGGGCAGACCATGAACTTTCACCATTTGGTTTGAGCCAGCGGCCTGACCGTGGGCCAGGTTTGCGTTGTTAGGTTACCGCCAGAATTCATCGTTCGCAGAAAACGACGTCCGGGGGCCGACGTATAGCATTGCTCCGTCAGGTCCGGACCATTGCGAGTAGGTAGGCTTGCGCACCTGAGATGGTCGCGACCCTGGCGTAGTCGGCTTCGGGAACGTTGACGCCAAGGCGTGCGTGCAGGGCCGTGATGAAGTTGAGAAAATCCATCGAGTCGATGTCGAACTCCTGCTGGATCAGCCGGTTGCGGTCGGCGGTGTCGAAGTCGACCTCGGGCGCGAGGCGGGCGAGTTCGTCGCGGATAATGGCAAGGATCTGATCAGCTGTCATAGCTCACTCGGATTAGCCAGAATCTGGCCAATCCGCTCCAGGAAAAGCGCGCCCTTGTGGCCGTCGCTGACACGATGATCGGCCGCCAGGCTCATGCATACCGTCGGGCGCGCAACGACCTGGCCATCTACCACCCACGGCCGCATGCCGATCTTGCCAAAGCCCACGATCGCGACCTGCGGCGGATAGATGACGCCCCACACCGCATCGACGCCGCGATCGCCGAGGCTGGTGACGGTGATGGTGGAATCCGCGATCTCCGAGCTCTTGAACCGGCCGGCGCGCACCCGCGCCACGAGATCGCGCATCCTCGCCATCAGGTCGCTGAGGGCGAGATCTGCACAATCGTGAATTGCCGGTGCAGCAAGGCCACCGCCGCGTATCGCGATCGCGACGCCGACATGAATCGCTTGGCTTGCGCGAAACTCGCCTTCGACGTGAAAGCCGTTCAACTCCGGAAACTCGCGAGCCGCGCTGGCGACGGCCTTGATGAAGAGTGCCCCCATCAGGAAGCGCTCGGCGGGCGGACGTTGTGCATTGGCCGCAGCGAGCCAGTCCTGTGCGGCGCCGATGTCGATCGCATGGCTAAGGTAATAGTGGGGGATTTCGCGTTTCGATCTGCCCAGTGCGGCGGCAATGGCGCGCCGCATGGCGGTGAAATCGAAGCCCGTAGCCTTCTTCCCGGCGGGCGCGTGTGCACTAGCGGCGACATCCTCGCGGGTGATCGCGCCGCCGGCGCCGGTGCCGGCAATGGAGGTGAGGTTGACGCCCAGCTCCTCGGCTAGCCGGCGCGCCGCAGGCGAGGTACGAAGGCCGGCGGCGGGCGGGGGTCGCACGGGTGATGGTGCTTCGGGTACCAGCTGCGGCTTCGGCGCCGCGGGGGCTGGAGCAGGCGCCGGAGCCGGAGCGACTGGCCTTGGGGCGGCAACCTCGCCAGCGCCGCTATACCGCGCCATCACTGCGCCCACAGGCAGCACCGCGCCGGGCGCGACGACATGCTTTTCGAGAACGCCATCTTCGAATACCTCGACCTCGATGGCGCCCTTCGCCGTTTCCACTACTGCAATGACATCGCCTCGCTTCATCTTGTCGCCTGGCTTCGCCAGCCATTCGATGAGCGTGGCGGCCTCCATGTCGGCGCCGAGCGAAGGCATGCGGAAGTCGGTCACGTCGGCGCGCCCTGACGCTTGCCGATCAGGCCCCGCGCCGCCGCGACGATCTTGTCGACCTGCGGAATTGCTGCTGCCTCGAGATGCCGGGCGTACGGAATCGGCACCTCTTCGCTGCACACCCGCGCGATCGGCGCATCGAGATCGAAGAAGGCCTGCTCGACAATGCGCATGCCGATCTCGGCGGAAATGCCGCCGCTTCGCCAGCCTTCGTCGACGATGACGGCGCGGCGCGTCTTGCGCAGCGAGGCCATGATCGTGGCGTCATCGAGCGGGCGAAGCGAGCGCAGATCGATCACCTCCGCGCGCTCGCCTTCCTGCGCTAGCTTGTCGGCGGCCTCGAGCGTCTTGCCGAGCGATCCGCCGTAGGTGATGAGGGTGACATCCTCCCCGCTCCGACGAACGGCGGCGCGGTCGATGTCGACCGGGCCGGCGTCGCCGGCGATCTCGCCCTTCATGTTGTAGAGCATGACATTCTCGAAGATGAGAACCGGGTCTGGCTCCTGCAGGGCGGTCCACAGCATGCCGCGTGCGTCTTCCAGTGTCGCGGGCGCGAGAACACGGATGCCCGGAATGTGCGCGAACCAGCCTTCCAGGCTGTGAGAGTGCTGCGCCGCGAGCTGGCGGCCGGCGCCGGTGGCCATTCTGATCACCACCGGGCAGCCGAACTGGTTGCCTGACATGTGGCGGATCGTGGCAGCGTTGTTGAGGATCTGGTCGAGCGCAAGGAGGCTGAAATTGACGGTCATCACCTCGACGATCGGCCGCATGCCCGCCATCCCCGCGCCGATGCCGGCTCCGGTGAAGCCTGCCTCCGAAAGCGGCGTGTCCTTGATGCGGTCGGGTCCGTATTTTTCGAGAAGTCCCTTGGATACGGCGTAGCAGCCGCCATAGCGGCCGACGTCCTCGCCCATAAGGAAGACGCGGTCGTCGCGATCGAGCGCATCCGAAATCGCCGCACGCATAGCCTCGCGATAGGTCATCTCCACTTTCGGCACCGTCGAAGATTTCGCCGCCGGCGGTGCGGGCCGGTCAGGGGCATAGACATAGCGCGCAAGATCTTCGATGGGCTCCCAGGTTCCCGCTTCAGCGAAGGCCACTGCTTCGGCGACCTCGCGATCGACTTCCGCCTCGATGCCCGCCACGTCCTCGGCATGCGCAAGCCCGCTTTCCAACCCCCAGGTCTGGAAGCGGACAATGGGATCCCTGGTCTTCCATGCCTCGATCTCGTTTTTGTCGCGGTAGAGCTGTGCGTCGAACATCGAGTGCGCGCGGAAGCGATAGGTGCGGCACTCAAGGAAGTACGGCTTTCCGGTCGTGCGGACCTGTGCGATCGCGCGGCGCGCGGCGGCTTCGACCGCGACCACATCCATGCCATCGACCGCTTCGGCGGTGATCTGGTAGGACTCCGCCTTCCGGTGGATGTCGGTTTCGGATTCCGACAACGCCAGCGCGGTGCCCATAGCGTAGAGATTGTTCTCACACACGAATAGGACGGGAAGGCCCCACAGCGCCGCCAGGTTGAGGCTTTCGTGGAATTCGCCTTCGGCCGCCGCGCCCTCGCCGAAAAAGCACGCGGTCACCGCGCCGGTCTTGCGCATGTGGTCGCCGAGGGCAAGGCCAACCGCCAGAGGCAAGCCACCTCCGACGATGGCGTTGCCGCCATAGAAATTGCGCTGGGCGTCGAAAAGGTGCATCGAGCCGCCGCGGCCGCCGCTGCATCCCTCCCGCTTGCCGTACATCTCCGCCATCGCCGCGTTCATCGTCACGCCGCGCGCAATGGCGTGGCCGTGCTCGCGGTAGGTGGCGACGACGCGATCCCTCGCCTCCAATACCGGAATGATACCAGCGGCGACAGCTTCCTCGCCGTCATAGAGGTGCAGGAAGCCGCGGATCTTTTCCTGCGTGTAGAGCTCCGCACACTTCTGTTCGAAGCGGCGGATGCGGATCATCACGCGCAGCAAGTCCAGAACATGCGCATGTGTCAGTCTGGGCTTGGACGAGGCGGCTTTCATCGTTCGTCACTTTCGAGCGTGGAGAGGTCGCCCTCGGGAAGGCCGAGCTCACGCGCCTTGAGCAGCCGGCGCATCATCTTGCCGCTGCGGGTCTTGGGCAGGTTCTCGCGGAAGACGATCGTCTTGGGCGCGATGGCCGCGCCGAGGCGTTTGCGCCCATGGCCCAGGAGTTCGCGCTGCAGCGCCTCGTCATGGGCGAGTCCTGTTTTGGTGACGACATAGGCCTTGATGATCTCACCCCCGAGCGGGTCAGGCACGCCGATCACGGCCGCCTCAGCAACGGCCGGATGCTCCATCAGGGCGCTCTCGACCTCGAACGGCCCGACCAGATGGCCCGCACTCTTGATCAGGTCGTCGGCGCGCCCGACGAACCAGAAATAGCCGTCGCTATCCCGCATGGCGAGGTCGCCGGTGAGGTACCAGCCGCCAACGAAGCATTTCCGATAGCGCGCGTCCTCGTGGAGGTAGGCGCGCATCATCGACGGCCAGCCGGGCCTGAGCGCCAGTTCGCCCATCGCCATGGGCTTGTCCACCACACGCACGCTGTCGCCGCTGCGCTCGACGATCGCGGCCTCGATCCCCGGTAGTGGTTTCCCCATCGATCCCGGGCGCACCTCCATGGAGGGGAAGTTGGCGATCATGATGCCGCCCGTCTCGGTCTGCCACCAGTTGTCGTGGAAGGGTTTGCCGAACGCCTCGACTGACCATTCGACGGCTTCGGGATTGAGCGGCTCGCCGACGCTGGCGAGCAGGCGCAGCGCCGACAGGTCACAGCCTTTCCACGCCTCCGCGCCGGCGCGCATCAGCACCCGTATCGCCGTCGGCGCCGTGTACCAGACATTGACCTTCTGGTCCTGCAACGTCCGCCGCCAGCGGTCGGCGTCGAACTCGGCTTCATCGACAAGCAGCGTCGCGCCGTTGGTGAGCGGCGCAATCACGCCGTAGGACATGCCGGTGACCCACCCGGGATCGGCGGTGCACCAGAAGATGTCGCCGGGCCGAAGATCCAGTGCGTAGAACCCGGTGATGTGATGCGCCACAACCGCCTCGTGCACATGGACGACGCCCTTGGGCTTGCCCGTCGTGCCGCTGGTGAAGTGAAGCAGGGCGAAGTCCTGGGGACCGGTCGCGGCGATCTCGCCTTCCTCGGAGACTTCGGCCATCAGGCGGCGATAGTCATGTACGCCGTTCGCCGGATCGTCGGCGCCGTCGATCAGGATGACGTGCCTGAGACTGGGCAACTCTGCACGCCATGCCTCTACCTTCTTCCTGTAGAGCGCCGCATTGGTGACAAGCAGCCGGGCCTCGCCGATCTCCATGCGTGAGCGGATGGGTTCCGGACCGAAAGCGGAAAACATCGGGCAGAAGGCTGCGCCTGCCTTGAGGGCGCCCAGCGCGGCGATGTGCAGCTCAGGCGCGCGGCCCAGGAGCGAGTAGACGCGCTCGCCTTTCGCCACACCGATCTTGCGCAGTACGTTGGCGAACCTGTTGGTCTGCCGGCGCAGGTCGTCATAGGTGTAATCGACCACGCGTCCGTCGGCCGAAAGCCAGCGCAACGCCCGCACGCCGCCGCGCCCGTGCGCGACATGCCTGTCTATAGCCTCATAGGCGATGTTGAGACCGCCCCCCGGCAGGCCGTCGAGCTGTTTCCGGGCATTCTCCCAAGAGAAGTTCGCGACCGCTTCCGCATAGCTCGGCATGTTGCAGCGAGCAGCGTTCTCGGCTCGTTTGGCGATTGGCGTTCGCGTCATCGGCCAGACCTGTGAAGCTTCAACAAACTCTTTCAAATCGTGGAGTAAGGCACGAAGGCTCCGGCCTGATTGCGCCTGGTCAATTCACGCTCCCGCCAATTCTCTTTCGCCGCAGGGCGCGAAATGACCGGCACCGGCGATGCTCCAGCGCAGCGCATCACGATTGTCGCGTGGCATGTTCGTCTCATCCGGATGACAATCACCTCTTCGGGCGCCGCGGGGCCCTGTTCCAGCAATCCAACCGGCGCCGGCACCTACGTCGCTCCGGCGGCATGGCAGGCTGCAGAAGGCGTTCCCGCACGCTTGAGCAGACTCCAAGTGTGTCGCTTGCAGGCAATCGTTCTGCTGTTGACTTGGCGCAAGGTGGCGCGTTGCGCGCCGAGCGATTGATCGTTCGGACTTTCAAAATGGAGGGTCGAGATGCCTGAAAGAATGTTTTCCGGACATACAGCGCTTGTTACCGGAGCGGCCTCCGGCATCGGCGCAGCCGCCGCCCGGGGATTTGTCGCAGAAGGCGCTGCCGTCCTGCTCGCGGACGTCCAGACCGAACTCGGGGAACAACTTGCTGCGAACCTGCGCGCGCAGGGCGGGCGAGCGACTTTTGTCAAGTGCGACATGCAGAACGAGGACGATATCAGGTCGGCAGTGCGCCGGGCCGTCGAAGAGTTTGGCGCGCTACATATCGCATTCAATAATGCTGGCATCGAAGGCAAGCCAGCACCAACTGCTGAGTGTACCAACGAGAATTGGAATCACGTAATCAACGTCAACCTGCGCGGAGTGTGGCTCTGCATGAAGCATGAGATACCGGCAATGTTGGCGGCGGGTGGCGGCTCAATCGTCAACTGCTCGTCGATTGCAGGCATCGCCGGCTTCCCCAACATCCCCGCCTACGTCGCAAGCAAGCATGGAGTGGTCGGCCTCACCAAGGCGGCTGCGCTTGAATACGCAAAGCAGAAAATTCGCGTGAACGCTGTTTGTCCGGGGGTCATTCAAACCCCGATGATCGACCGCTTTGTTGGCAACGACGCCCGCGCCCGCGAGAATCTCGTGGCTGGCGAGCCGATGGGACGTGTGGGTCAGCCTGAAGAGATCGCCAGCGCCGTACTCTGGCTGTCCGGCCCGGGCGCCGCCTTCACCACGGGTCATGCCCTCGTCGTCGACGGCGGATGGGTCGCTCAGTGAGGGCGAGACTAACCCCGCGGCGCTGAGACGTGCCCAGACCCGCGTTCGAGGTTGCGGATATCGTCCGCAGCCTCGGGGCGTCGTTGCGAGCCGGGCTCAGCCGCGACCTGCATCGTGCCGTCTTGGCGATCGAGGCCTGCCGCACCGCTGTACTCGGCGGCCATGTCAGCGCTTGCCAGGACTGCGCCCACATCGACGTCGCTTATAACTCGTGCCGCAACCGGCATTGCCCGACGTGCCAGGCCGCGGCCGCCTATGACTGGCTCGAAGCGCGCAAGCGGGATCTTCTTCCCGTGGCCTACTACCACGTCGTGGTCACCCTGCCGGCGGCGATCGCCGACATCGCGTTCACCAACAAGGCTGCCGTCTACGACGCCCTGTTCAAGGCGACGGCCGAGACGCTGATGATCATCGGCGCTGACCCACCACCCCCACATCCACGGCATTGTTCCAGGCGGTGGCCTCTCGGCGGATGGGACGCGATGGATCGACTGCCGGCCCAGCTTCTTCCTGCCCGTGGAGGTGGGGGTGGTGGGTCAGCGCCGATGATCATCAGCGTCTCGGCCGTCGCC